>NZ_JBKXTT010000008.1:22772-192087 GCF_047017445.1 Marvinbryantia sp.
GGGTGGGCAGATCTGTCTTAGTAGTTAAAGGGGACAAAAGGACAGTTCTGCCACTCGGAAAAATTTTTTGAAAAAATTTTGAAAAACCTTTCCGGTTTGGGGTGGGCAGATCTGTCTTAGTAGTTAAAGGGGACAAAAGGACAGTTCTGCCACTTGGAAAAATTTTTTGAGAAATTCTGAAAAATCTTTCCGGTTTTGCATGGGCAGATTCGTCTTAGTAGTTCAAAGGAGGCGATAAGGACCACTCAAAACTGCATAAGAAAGGGGGAACGATCATGTCGGCTCCCTTAAAAGACAAGGACTGCATCATTGCCATATTTGACAGTTTTGCCAAGACTGTGATGAAGAACGAGTGCAGGAATGCAGTGGATGAAGAAAAAAGAAAACGAGAAAGAGAACAGGCGGTAACAGAGAAGCTGCAGTATCTGTTTGAAACACAGGTGCAGGATGATGTCTATCCGTCCGAGCATCTGGTTCTGCAGGGGAAATCCCACATCTGTGTGATTACCAGCGAATGGCTTTACAATGCCATGCTGAAATTATCAGAAACACAGAGGGAGGTGTTGATCCTGGATTTCTGGTATGGGTACACAGATATTGAAATAGCTGCACAGTTTGCTGTTACGCCAAGGACAATCTACAACTGGCGGCAGAAAGCGTTTGCTGCCATACGAAACTATCATGAAAGGAACCATTATGAAAGAAAATGAACTTACATATGAGCTGATCTGTGCCGCTGTAAAAGGCGACCGGGAGGCTCTCGATCAAATTTTAATTTACTATGATGATTATGTCAACACATTAGCGACAGTGAAGGCCGAGGACGCGCAGGGCAATGAGTACCAGTATGTTGACGGCGATCTAAAGACACGGATTCAGATGAAACTGGTTGATGCGATACCGAAGTGGAGGGGATTAAGAAATGTTGACGACAGATTTATTTAGTTTTGCCTTTGTGCCGGACTGGTACGGGCAGTTGGATGAATTAGCGCAAATGGCCCTCCCGGAGCCGTGGCGGTTCAGGAAACCAACCAATGTGACGAAGAACCAGGACACACCTATTCTGGAACGCTATATACATATGATTTTTCGCAAACAATGCATTGAGTTTAATTCAGCAGAAGATGCCAGAAAAGCAGCACAGTTTTTCCATGTGGAGAACGAGAGGGCCTGTTTCCATACCGGGCTTTACAACAGCCGGTATAAGGGGATTTACGCTTTCTTTGACCGGAACCACAAGAAGGACTCCATGCTGGAATGGTATTTCCGGGGGTTCTGTGACGAGCTGTCACCATGGCTGAGATACATACAGCCCCTTCCTTTGAAACCTTCCTACTACACAGCGAAACGGGGAGCAGGATTTAATCCGGACTGGCCGATCAGGGTAAACGTAGAACACATATTAGGGGATACAGAAAATCTGGAGAGGATTCCGGCGAAAATCCGCAAGGCGAAGAACCTGCCGCTTTTATTTGAAACAGCGGTGGAGCTTGGCAGACGGCGGGCCGTGGTGGAACCGGGGCTTGTTGTTCCGCAGGGATACCAGGGGAAGATACAGTACCTTCTCCCGGTTTATCTGACGAACATGAAAAAGCCAGACCTCGTGATGACGCTGGAAGTGATGGATGGATATTACATGGGACACACCTGCCTGACTCTGGAGATGGCTTACCTAAACGCTAGAGTGGTTGCAAGGCCGTTAGTCCCGTGGCTGACAGAACTTGTGAAATAGGGATAAAAGAATAAAGATAGAGAGACGCCCGACAAAGAAATGCACATGGATTGTGCCTTGTCGGGTGTTTCTGCCCTATAGGGGCTGTGACAGGGTTCGGGGATTTATAACATTTCTCGCTGTGGCGGCAGGGTATCTTGCATATAAATAAAATAAGCCTGTCGAAAGACGGCTTGGAAAGGAGGTGGTGCGTATCCATGCGGCTCCGGCTGTGCCGCATGGAACAGGGGAACAGCCAGCATCCCTGCAGATAGCAGGGGCAACGAAAAATACATATATCAAATGCCTGGTTCGCGAGAAGGCAAAGGATATTTCATAAGGCGGTTTTACAGATGTTCCGGCAGCGTGTCGGAAGGTATCGAAAAAAATCGCTGTGAAGTACCCTATGGTCTTGCTGCGCTTTTTTCAGGCATCCGGGCGGATTTGGGTGTACTTCCGGCACTCAGGTCCGCCTTTTTCTATGTCTTTTGCCGCCCGCTATGGCTATCACAGCCTGTCTGTGAATAACCACAGCATCTCGTGTCCGGGCGGAAAGGACACGACATGGAAAGAAAAAAAGAAAAGTCCGGGCTTACGTTCCGGCAGTTACGGGAGATAGTTGGAAACGGTGCAGGGTATAAAACTCCGACCGCAAGGCAGTTAAGGGAATCCGGGGAAGAACCTGTGGCGGTCCGGGAGATCGGGCCGGACGGGAGCCTGAGTGTGTATCCGGGTGGTTATGCTGTCTACTCCAATGGCAGCGGCACCACCGTGGTCAGTATTGGTGAGTGCGGTGAGTATACATACCAGTTCCACGACGGGGAGGATGGTCTGCCCACAGAGAGCAGACTCCTTCTGGATGGAGATGACTGGAGCATAGCGGTGGCCTTAAAAGGAGAGGAGCAGATCGAGGCGAACCTTATGAACCGGAAAGGTGACCGTAAGGGGAGCAGGCAGTATGAGGATGATTGGGAGCATATCCGGGTGGAAGAGGAAGTGCCGGATGTGCTGGATGCGATCATTCAGATGGACATGCTGTCTGAATTGTTAGCTTGTCTGACTGAGCGGCAGCGTGAAGTTGTTACGGCATACTTTTTTGATGGACTTACACAGCAGCAGATTGCGGACAAGCTGGGAGTCAGTCATCAGGCAGTAGACAACATCCTGAAGCAAGCTCTGAAAAAAATTAAAAAAAATTTTGCATGATGGTTGCAAAACCCTTTCTCCCACGACAACAGGTGAAGGGGTTCATAGAAAACTCCTTCCCGGAGGCACAGCCGCCGGAAACAGATTTGACTGGAAGGAGGATAAGTCAATGGATGCAGCAAAGAGATTCACGATGGACATCGGCACCAGAGATATGGGCAGGCCCATCTGTGACGTACACAAAAGGGGAATCCGTAACCGGGTTCTGGATGCGCTCTTTGGCAGGGAGAACCGTGTGCTGATCATCATGCCCAGTGGATGTGTGGACAGCGTTTCATTCCACCCCGTGGAAGCGCCTGCAGAGGAGGACACTGATGGGAGTTAAAGTTACAGAAAGCACGGCAAAGACCATTTACGTTTGTTCCCCGTATAAGGCAGCTTCCCTTTCAGAAGCGGACCGGGAGTGGGAAATGAAAGAGAACGTAAAAAGGGCAAAACTGGCCTGCCGGATATTAGTGAAGCTGGGGTATCTGCCTCTTGCACCGCATCTGTATTTTACTCAGTTCCTTGAGGATGGTGATGAAAAGGAACGGGAGGAAGGTATAGCGCTTGGGATGCGGTGGCTGGCAGTTTCAGACGAACTGTGGGTATTCGGGGAGCGGATCTCTGACGGCATGAGCCGGGAGATCAGTTATGCCAGGGAACTTGGCATCCCGGTACGGTGCCTGCCGGGACCGGGCAGGCTGATCGAGTGCATCGTGAATGCGTGGAAACAGAGACAGGAAGAACACACGGAGAGCTGCCGGGAGCAGGGCAGCCGAGATCAGGAAGAAAGTGAGGACACGAACCATGAGTAAAAAGGATATGAAAAAAGAAGCAGTCATTTTGAGAGTGAGAAATCTGCACATCCATTTGGACGAGCATATGGAGACCACGAATCATTTTGAAAAGGAAGATACACCATGCTGCTGTGGATGCCAGGGAGAAGATGTGGAAATCGATCTGGATGAGCTGGCAGCGGAGATTGCCGGGGAGACCGATATCGAGATGAGCATCGTGAAAGAGGTGCTGGAGGCAGAAGAACGCATCCTGGAGAAGATGGGCGTTGTTGAGGTTGTGGAAGAAGAAACCACAGAGGATGATCCGCAGGAGGCCGGCAGTGCAGCACAGGAGGAGCATATGGCACAGGAGAGCCGTAAGCCGGAAGGCAGTGCATCTGATTTCCTGGAGAACGAGTTCCCTGAGATGTTGGGGCAGCTTCTGGGCGGGGCTATCCTCATGGGTATTATGGAGTCCGTGCTGCCGGAGGGAATGCGTCCGGGAAAGAAATCTGAAACAGGAGGGTTAGGCCATGGCAAAGACCGAAAGTAAAGGAAAGGCAGCAGGCAGCGCTCTGCTTCCGGCAGTCAGCCCGGAGAAGATCGTGAAAGGCATGACTACCATCTTTCAGGGGTTCTCCATTATGTTTGATGGAATGGCAGAGCAGATGCGGCAGATGGAAGGGCTGGCAGAGCAGATCGGGAACGGTCAGCAGATTTCTGAGGAATACCGGGATGAAAAATCGGCCGGGAAGAATGAAGCATCTACCGAAACGGAATCAAAGAGCGTAGATACAGCAGACAGCGGCAACTCAGAAGATGCGCCGCCATGGGAGGAAGAAGATGGAAAGAAAGCACCAGCCGCAATTACCGTGGATGACCTTTTAAAAGTTGCAGCACAGAAGATCACTACGAACCGGAAGAACAGCCCGAAGATAAAGGCATTGCTTACTTCCTATGGCTGCGGCGCAATCAGTGAACTTCCAGAAGATAGGCGGGAGGCGTTCTTAAACGACCTCGCACAGCTGTGATAGTGGATGCCTATGGGAGTACACGCATTATTATCCGCATCCAGTTCCAAGCGTTGGCTGAACTGCCCGCCATCCGCAAGGCTGGAGGAGAACTTCCCGAATGAGAGTTCCTCTTATGCAGAGGAAGGGACGTGGGCGCATGAACTGTGTGAGTACAAGGTAAAGAAGTATCTGCACCGGCGGATGAAACGTCCGCAGTCAGAGTATCTGACCGAGGAGATTGAAAATATCACAGACATTTATGCGGAGTTTGTGATCTCCACGATTGAGGAGCTGAAGGCACAGGGACTTTCTGTGCTGGCACTGGTGGAAGAAAAACTGGATTACAGCCATATTGCACCGAGCGGTTTTGGTACCGGGGATATGGTGATCCTGGCTCCCGGCCTGCTCCATGTCTGTGATTTCAAGACAGGTTCCGGTGTGTTCGTTGATGCAGACCACAATACGCAGATGATGCTGTATGCACTTGGTGCACTGCATGCCTATGACTATCTGTTTGACATCCAGACTGTTTCCATGACCATCATCCAGCCACGGCTTGAGAATATCAGTACGTTTACCTGTACGAAACAGGAACTTCTGGATTGGGCTGAGAGCATCCGGCCGGTGGCAAAGATGGCATTTGAGGGAAAAGGCGAGCAGAAACCGGGTGACTGGTGCAGGTTCTGTCGGGCAAAAGCTATGTGCCGCGCAAGGGCAGAGGAAGCCCTGGCACTGGCGAGAGAGGAATTTCTTGACCTGGATCATGGGGCGCTGGCGGATGAAGTGGAACTGACCGATGCCACGGCACCTTACAGCCCGGACACAGAAGCCCCCACCTTCAAGTCTCCGGCCTTGGTCTCCCAACAGGAGATTGAAGCCATCCTTCCGACACTGAACCGCATATCCGAGTGGATCACCGTCGTATTTGCTTATGTTTCCAGCGAGGCGATCAACCACGGTGTTGTCTGGTCCGGCTATAAGGTAGTGGAGGGCAGGAGCAAGCGGCAGTTTACAGACACAAAGGCAGTAGTGGATGCCGCAGCGAAGGAAGGCTTTACGGATGTGTATAAGCAGGAGCTTATCTCGCTTACGGAATTTGAGAAGATGATGGGCAAAAAACGGTTTGCACAGATACTGGGTGAGTTTGTGGTCAAGCCGCCCGGTAAGCTGGCGCTGGTACCGGAAACAGACCCTCGTCCGGCAGTGGACTTAAACGGGACTGCCGAAGATGAATTTGAAGTGCTGGATCAGTGATCCAGTTAAGAAATGAATATAGGAGGACAACGACTATGGCAACTAATACAAACCCTACGAAAGTGATCATTCCCTGCCGGATTTCCTTTGCAAACATCTGGGAGCCGAAGGCAATCAATGGCGGTGATGAGAAATATTCCGTTTCCTGTGTCATTCCAAAGAGTGACAAGAAAACCCTGGCCCGTATCCAGAAAGCAGTGGAGGCGGCAAAAGAGGATGGCAAGACACGCAAGTGGAGCGGAAAAATCCCGCCGAACCTGAAGCTGCCCCTGCGTGACGGGGATATCGACCGTCCGGATGATGAGACCTATCAGGACTGCATGTTCGTCAATGCCACATCGAAAGATGCACCGGGTATTGTTGACCGCCGGGTACAGCCTGTGACTGACCCGATGCTGGTTTATTCCGGGTGTTACTGCAACGTCAGCGTAAATTTCTATCCGTTCAATGCCAATGGCAACCGCGGTGTGGCGGCCGGACTTTCCAATATCCAGTTCGTGAAAGACGGGGAACGTCTATCCGGCAGGGCATCTGCGGAAAGCGAATTTGATGCACTGGAAACGGAAGAGGAAGAGGTTCTGGGCGAAGATATGCCGGATTTCCTGAAATAAAGCAACACAGCAATGAAATGATGGGAGCCGGGAAGGAGGCGGATGCCTTCTCCCGGAGTTCCCATTACATGGGGTGATGAACATGAATGAGATTTATACAGACAGCAGACCGCCGGACAGTCCGCAGGTGCTTTCCATTGACCTGGAGACCTACAGCAGTGCAGACCTTTCCAAGTGTGGTGTGTACCGGTATGTGGAGGCAGATGATTTTGAAATCCTGCTGCTGGCATACGCCTTTGACGAGGATGAAGTGCGGATTGTGGATATGGCATGTGGGGAAAGTGTGCCGCAGGAGATATGGGATGCCATTGACAATCCCGGCATTATCAAAGCGGCATGGAACGCACAGTTTGAGCGTACCTGCATCGGACATTACCTGGGGCGGGTACTCTCCCCGGACGGCTGGCAGTGTTCCATGATACACGCGGCATCCCTTTCCCTTCCACTTGCACTGAGGAATGCAGCATTGGTGTTAAAGACCGGGGAGCAGAAAGATCGGGCGGGGGAGAACTTAATCAAATATTTTTCTGTGCCGTGTAAGCCGACAAAATCAAATGGAGGGCGCACACGGAACCTTCCGCAGCATGATCCGGAAGGGTGGCGGAAGTTTAAGGATTACTGCCTGCAGGATGTCCGTACTGAGCGGGATATCCGCAAACGGTTAGAGGCATTCCCGATGCCGGAGGCTGAATGGAACTACTATCACATGGATCAGCGGATCAATGACCGGGGTGTCAGGATCGACACGGTACTGGTGGAGCAGGCGATTGCCTGTGACCTGATGCTGTCGGATGAGATGACAAAAAAAGCCTATGAACTGACTGGCCTTGAGAACCCGAACAGCGTCAGCCAGCTAAAACAGTGGCTGGAGGAAAAAGGCATCCCGATGGAGAGTCTTGGTAAAAAGGATGTGGCGGCAATGATCGCAGAACTGGATAAGAACGGATGTGACCAGGAAGCACTGGATATGCTGAAACTCCGGTTGCAGATGGCGAAAAGTTCTGTGAAGAAATACCAGGCGGCGGAGCGGTATGTCAATCAGGATGGCAGGGCAAAGGGATTGTTCCAGTTCTACGGGGCCAACCGCACGGGCCGCTTCTCAGGCAGGGGGATTCAATTGCAAAATCTTCCCCAGAACCACATTTCCACACTGGATGAAGCAAGGGAACTTGTGAAGATGGGATGTTTTGAAGAGGTGGAAATGCTCTACGGCAATACGCCGGATGTGCTGTCCCAGCTGATCCGTACTATGCTGGTTCCAAAAGAAGGCTGTGAGTTTATTGTTGCGGACTTCTCAGCGATTGAAGCCAGAGTACTTGCATGGGAAGCGGACGAACAGTGGCGGCTGGATGCATTTGAAAAGGGGGCAGACATCTACTGTGAGTCTGCCAGCCAGATGTTCCATGTGCCGGTAGTAAAACATGGCGTGAATGGTGACCTCCGGCAGAAGGGTAAAGTAGCGGAATTAGCCTGCATTGCGCGTAACAGCATGGTGCTGACGAGTCAGGGGCTTGTTCCTATTCAGGAGGTAACTATAGGGCATCTGGTATGGGATGGTGTGGAATGGGTACACCACCAGGGACTGATTTTGAAAGGTCAACGGCCAATCCTACATTATGATGGCTTATCAGCTACCCCGGAACATCTAGTGTATGTTGAAGGTAAAGATAAACCGGTACCTTTTTCTTACGCAGCGGTGCAGCATCTCCCGCTTCAGCGGATAGACAGGCACGGTTATTCCGAAGATGTGTACTACGGATTTACGGTTGTTTATGACCTCCTTAATGCAGGTCCCCGGCATCGGTTCACTGTAGACGGCTGTCTGGTGCATAACTGTGGTTACGGCGGCTCCGTGGGCGCACTGATTTCCATGGGTGCGTTGGATATGGGGCTGAAAGAATCAGAGCTGCCGGACCTGATCCAGAACTGGCGAGAGGCAAACCCGAAAATCGTGCAGTATTGGTGGGACGTGGAGAAAGCGGCGGTGGAAACCGTAAAAACCCATGAAGAACACAGTATCAAGAGAATCCGTTTCCAGTATTATTCCGGTACGCTGTGGATGGTGCTGCCATCGGGCAGGAAACTGGCATATCTCCAGCCGAAGCTCCAGCCGAACCGGTTCGGGCGGATGAGCCTGACTTTCTGTGGGACAGGGGCAAATAACAAGTGGCAGAGGCAGGAGACGTATTCTGGAAAACTCGTGGAGAACTGTATTGCCGCAGGGACGGAAGTTCTAACGGATAGAGGGGTTATCGCTATTGAGAAAGTTATGCCGGGTGACCTGCTGTGGGATGGTGTGGAATGGGTGCCGCATGAGGGGCTGATTGATAAAGGAATGCAGGAAACAGTAATTGTCAGTACCGGATGTGGCAGCGGACTGCATATGACGGCCGGACACAAAATCCTGACGGAGAAAGGATGGTGCGAATGTGGGAAAAGTGATGGACTTAGTTGGGCAGAAGTTTGGACGCCTCACTGTATTGGAAAGGGCAGAAAACGACAGGCACCACAAAACACGCTGGCTGTGCCAGTGCGAATGCGGAAACCAGAAGGTCATTTCCGGGGATTTATTACGGAATGGAAAAACCACTTCCTGCGGATGTTTCCGTTTCCACGATTTAACAGGGCAGACCTTTCATTTCCTGACGGTATTGAAACGGGCAGAGAACACAAAGCAGGGGAAAACGCAATGGCTGTGCAGATGTGTATGCGGAAAAGAAACCATTGTTCCGGCGGGCGATCTGACCAGAAAAAAATATCCAACAAAGTCATGCGGCTGTATGTCAAAGCACCTGATCTCAGAGCATCAAAAGACACATGGGATGAGCAGCCATCCAGCATGGGCGGTTTGGCATTCGATGAAACAGCGGTGCCTGGACCCGAACCATCCTGCTTATCACAATTACGGCGGGCGTGGAATTACAGTGTGCCGGGAGTGGCAGGACAGTTTCGAGCGTTTCTGGGCAGATATGGGTTCTTCATATCATCCCGGATTGGAAATCGACCGGATAGACAACAGCAGGGGATATTGTGCGGAAAACTGCCGATGGACAACCAGAAAGATCAATTCCAGAAACAAGAGGACCAATCGTGTGATCGATACGCCATATGGAAAAATGACCGTAGCAGCACTGGCGGAACTGACAGGAATCGGGGTAACGACTCTGCTGTACCGTCTGGATCACGGCTGGCCGGCAGAATATCTGTGCGTCCCTCCGGATTTCAAGAACGAGTATACGACATCAGGAATTGCGGTCCGAGGCACAGATTTTGTGTATTTGACAGAGGAACAGGAAAGCTGCGTATCGTGAGCAACTGCACACAGGCAATCGCCAGGGATATCCTGACGGAAGCGATGTGGCGGCTTGAGAAAGCCGGATTTGAGATCGTGGGCCATGTGCATGACGAAGTCATTATTGAAGCACCCATCGGGAAGTACACACCGGAAGATATCTGTAAGATCATGGCGGCTAATCCCCGCTGGTGTATGGACTTACCGCTGGCGGCGGCCGGGTATCGCGGCGATTATTATTTTAAGGATTGAGGTGGCAGCATGGCTCATGTGATGGAAATGAAAGACGGAAAAACAGCCACGATATTTGGATTTAGGGATGTGCTGGAGATGATCGAAGAATATGCCGGACCGGAACCAAGACGTTTTATTGAGGAGCATGTATCTGAGATTGAACAGGATGGGGTGGACTTTCAGGAACAGGAGAAATACTACGAGGACAGGATTGAGAGACTGGAAGACCACCAGAGGGCGCTTCTGAATGATGTGAAAGAAGAAGTGGAAGCTATGGAGCGGCTTTTGGATGCGCCGCGTTTAAACCGTGCAAAGCTGTATGCGGCTGTGAGAAACATCCAGAAGATGGTCTGTGCTGAACTTTAGGGGTACGGCATATACCAAATGGCATCGGAGGATGCGGAAAGCGAGGATTTTGATATGAAAACAGGCAGAAGTTTAAAAGAAGTCATGGCGGAACTGGACCGCCAGAGCAGGGCGAAGAGGGATTATATCGGGCCGGCGGAGGCATTCCTTCTCAGGGATGACGGCCGGACGTTTGAGATCAACCATGTGGTTTCCGGGCAGCAGGAAATTTTTGGTACCAGCCAGCTCTTCCACAGGCAGGTGGCATCGGCGCTTGGCATCCCGGCAAAGTATTATGACATGATGTCGGCGCGGAAACCGGAACTGCTGGCAGAAAATGTAAACGCATGGTTTGCGGATAAGACAGGCAGCTATATGATCCGCTCCATGGATTATGGCAGCGGTCCGGTGGCAAGGGCGCTCCTTTCAGAACGGTACCGCCGAATTGACAATATGGAGATCGCCACGGCAGTCCTTCCGTTATTTGCAGGACAGGAACAGTATGAAGTGGTTTCCTGCGAAGTGACGGAGAATCGGCTGTATTTAAAAATCGTGAATCATCGGCTGGAGATGGCCGTTGTTCCGGGAGACTATGTGCAGGCCGGCGTGGTGATCTCAAACTCAGAGGTCGGACTTGGCTCCGTTTCCGTACAGCCGCTGGTCTACCGACTTGTGTGTACGAATGGGATGGTCGTCAATGACATGGGTGAAAGGAAGAACCATGTAGGGAGGGCAGCCAGGGCATTAGAGGACAGCTTTCACATTTATTCGGATGAGACCATCGAAGCAGAGGACAAGGCATTTCTTCTGAAACTCCGGGATGTGACGGCTGCGGCGATTGAGGAGAGCCGTTTTGCACAGGTGGTCGGCAGATTAAAAGAGGCGGCTGGTGTGCCGATTACAGGAAAAGTGTCGGAGGTGGTGGAACTTACCGGCCGCAGCTATGGGCTGAACCAGGACGAGCAGGACAACATCCTGCAGTATCTGATTTCCGGCGGTGACCTTTCACAGTATGGTTTATCCAATGCCATCACGCGGGCAAGCCAGGATGTAGAGTCTTACGACCGGGCGACTGCGTTGGAGGCCATCGGCTGGCAGGTTGCTGCCATGGCGCGGCAGCAGTGGAAGGAGATGAATGGGTAATGCCAGAGAGAGATTTTGGCTTCCGTTGGGTGACACACTCATCTGAAACCACTGCCGGTCATTCGTCCAGGCATTCCCACTCTGATCCGACCGCAGACGCAGCTATTGGCAACCTTATGCGGGAGGAAAGAAAAAAGCATCCGTCCAACGGGCATGGGAAATCCAGGCGGAAGAAAAACAGCAGCCGGCGGATACCAGGAGGAGGAAGAAGAAGTGAGGGAAAATGAAGTAGAAAAGGCATTTGTGGATGCAGTCAAAGAGGCCGGAGGTAAAGCGGTGAAGTTTACCAGCCAGACGATGAACGGGGTGCCGGACAGACTGGTTCTGTTGCCCTGCGGCAAGTGCGCTTTTGTAGAGCTGAAAGCTCCCGGAAAACAGATGCGGAGGCTGCAAAGAAAACGGAGGGAGCAGTTACTGACGCTTGGATTTCCTGTGTTCTGCGTAGACCGACTAGAACAGATACAACCGGTCATGAAAGCGCTTGGGGAGTGGGAACCGGGAGAACCGGTCCCAACAGGAGTAGGGGCAGAAATCCCGGAACTGATAAATATGATACTGCCGGGAGGAGGTGATGCCGAATGAAGTTCATACCGCATGATTATCAGAGTTATTGCACGGAGTATATCAAAACCCATCCTGTTGCAGCTTTGTTTCTCGATATGGGCTTGGGTTGAGGTAAGACAGCCATCACTCTGACGGCTGTGAATGACTTAATGTTGGATACCTTTGACGTGAGCAAGGTGCTGGTAGTGGCTCCCCTCAGAGTAGCACGGGATACATGGCCGGCAGAAGTTGAAAAGTGGGAACATCTGAAGTTCCTTTCCATTTCTGTCATCGTTGGGGACGTAAAGACACGGATCGGGGCACTGAACCATCCGTCTCTGGTGTATGTCATCAACCGGGAGACGGTCAAATGGCTGGTGGAGTATTACGAGAAAAATGGTCTGCGGTGGGATTTTGATATGGTGGTGATTGATGAACTTTCCTCCTTCAAAAACCATCAAAGTCAGAGGTTCCGTTTCCTCCGGAAGATCCGTCCGTTTGTAAAGCGGTTTGTTGGCCTGACTGGTACGCCGACTTCCAACGGTCTTATGGACTTATGGGCAGAGATTGGGATTTTAGATGGAGGACAGCGTCTGGGGAAATTTATCGGTCGGTACCGGGAAGCCTACTTCAAAGCCGGCAGTATGAATCCGCAGACTGGTGTGGTGTTCCAGTATGTTCCAAGAGAGGGAGCAGAAGAACAGATCTACGAAAAGATTTCAGACATCACGATCTCAATGAAGGCCCTGGATTATCTCAACATGCCAGAGTGTGTGATGGCTTCCCATGAAGTGGAGATGAGCACGCAGGAAAAGAAACTCTACGATATGCTGGCAAAAGACCTGCTGATCCCGTTGGAAGATGGTGATATAGACGCTGTCAATGCCGCAGCTCTTTCCGGGAAACTCCTGCAGATGGCAAACGGCGCTGTGTATGATGAGAATGGCACGGTCCGCAGGATTCACAACCACAAGCTGGAAGCATTGGAGGATTTGATCGAAGCCGCCAATGGGCAGAGCGTTCTGGTAGCGTACTGGTTCAAGCATGATAAGAAACGTATTGAAGAACATCTCACAAAGATGGGATGCTCTCCGAGGGACATCAAGAACAGTGAGGATATCCGGGATTGGAATGCAGGGAATATCCCGGTTGCACTGATCCATCCGGCAAGTGCCGGACATGGTCTGAACATTCAGCAGGGAGGGCACATCCTGATCTGGTTCGGACTGACCTGGAGCCTGGAACTTTACCAGCAGACCAATGCCCGACTCTGGCGGCAGGGGCAGACAGATGTGGTGACAATCCATCACATCATTACGAAAGGCACAGTGGATGAAGATGTGATGGCGGCACTGGAAGAAAAGGACGTGACGCAGGAAAAGCTGATCGCTGCGGTCAAGGTCAGACTTGGCCGGTAAGGGCATAGTGCCCGTTAAGACAAAAACACACGATTCGGACGGAAGGAGGACGATTCATGGGACGACCGAAGAAAGAAAAATATGAAATAGAGGAGCGGTTCCTGACGGAAGCCCTCCTTCTGGCCGGATCATATTCGGATGCCGTAAAGGAAAAGAAACAGCTTCAGGATTTGATGACGGGGGAGTTTGAATATACCGAGGACATGGCAATCCAGGATTTGATCGGAGGAGGGCAGCAGGAAGGGGAGCGGGTACAGACCAGCAATATTTCCAATATCCCGGAAAGGGCGGCAATCCTGCTGGCGGATGGGTATGTGGAGAAACAGAAATACCGGATGCAAAAAGAAGCGCAGAGGAGGATGGATGAATACCGGAAACTCTGTGGGCAGGTGGAGATTGTGGAAACTGCCATGAATGAGCGGATGGATGACAGGACAAGGGCTGTATTTGTACAGTTCTATGTGGAGCATCGAAAGAAATGTCAAATTGTCGATGAATACAGTTGCCAGTTATACAGGTCACAGGTGGAACGTGCGATGTCAGATGCCATTGACAGTATTGCGGAAGAACTGGCATATCGTGAGTTTATTGATTCATGCGAGAGGGAAGAAGGAGTGTGAATGGGATGGGAAGGCCGAAGAAACCAGTATATACAGCAAGTGAAGATTATTTGTCATTCACTGAAGAACTGATACACAGTTATCCATCTATCAAGGAGTACTGCCTTCGTTATGAGCAATCACACAAAGGGCTGCTGGAAAAACTGAGCCTGCAGGAAGTCTATGCTTCAGAAAGATATGGGTATGATGAACCCTTCATTCAGTACAGTGCGGCGGAAGGAAGAGAGAAAGATGCACTGGAAGAATATCTTGACGCTAAGAAAAAAATATTTTTTCTGGAGCATCATATTGAAAATATGGAGGACGTCCAGATGAAAGCGGTAGCGTCTGTGTTATTTTTGGAGCAGGAACCACAGAAAAGTGCGGTCGTTTCAGTGGAGGGGCATGTTATTTCCCAACGGACTGTTTGCAGGGAAAAGCAGAGGGCGATTGCTTATATCGCGTGGTGTATCGAGGGGTATTCTAAGTGGGAAGCCAATGCACTGTTTGGATGAGATGATAAAAAACGGAGGCTCGGATGTCATTATTTGATGTCCGGGCTGATTTTGTGCGTTAAAATGAATTTTTTTGTATTTGGCATGACGGGTGCGGTATTTGGCATTTTCTTCTTCATAAATGGCGTTCAAACAGGGTGTTTTTGTTACGTTTTCTCTGGTATTATTTATAATGCCGAGAGGCGGAGGATAGAGATGTCCTCCAAACATAAAGCTGGAGCAGGAGCGATTCTGTTTCCAGCTTTTTCTTTTGCAGACACCACGGGAGGTGAGAGGGTTGGGCAGGAAAAACAGGAGGAAGGAATCAGCGTATTCCCGGAAGATGAGAAATCCGGAGAAACTGATATCCAAACCGCAAACAGACATCGTACATAACGGCGCGGCTCCGGTCAGAGGCGACATTTGGTTTGCAGAGCTTGGGAAGCATCCGGGGACGAGTGTCCAGGAAGGATGCCGACCGGTGTTTATTATGAGCAATGATACGGCAAACGGGCATTCCGGCACTGTGACAGTCGTGCCGATGACTTCCAAGAAGAAAAAAGCATATCTTCCAACGCATGTTTTGACGGGAGCATCTGACTGCCCCAATCTGGAACCTTCCATGGTGCTGGCGGAGCAGGTGACTACCATTGGCAAGTGCGCCCTCAAAAGTTTTGTAGGGCATGTTGGAGAGGACAGAATACATGAGATTGAAAAGGCTGTGGAAATACATCTCGGTCTGGGTGGAAAGATTCGGGATAAATGAGCGCAGTCTTTTATGTCCGGATTTTACATTCAGCAAGATTTCTAACCAGGATGGGAGATGATAAATTGTGGGAACTACCAGTAACGGCCGTGCGCCGGTGAATTTTGTAAACATCCCGGCGGATCTGAAAGCGTCCTGCCGGTTCTGTGTATGGAAGATGGAGAAAGGAAAAGGCAGGTCGGCAAGGCTTACCAAGGTACCCTATGACCCGGCAACCGGGAGAAAGGCGCAGAGCAATAACGCTGCAACATTCTCGGATTTCAACACAGTCATTAAAACTTATGCAATGGGCGGGTATGACGGCATCGGTATCCGGGTAGATAACGGCATCGGTGCTTTTGACATCGACCACTGTATCCGTGAGGACGGGAGCCTCAACGATGTGGCAGCTTCCGTGCTTGGAATCTTCAAAGAAGCTTATGTTGAACGATCCCCGTCCGGAACCGGCCTGCGCGGGTTCTTCCATGTGGATGTGGATTTTAATTTTGACAAAACCATTTATTACATCAATAACCGTACCCTTGGCTTGGAGGTTTATCTTGCCGGGGCGACAAACCGTTTCGTGACGGTGACAGGAAATAAGTACCGGGAAGGAACCGTCCCAACAGATATGCCTGCACTTCAGACTTTGCTGGATACGCTGATGAAACGAAAGAGCCAGGTGGTGAACACACACATTGAACCGTGTTCCTATCTGTCCGATCAGGAAGTGCTGGAACACGCAGGGAAGTCTGCCAATGGGGAACGCTTCATGGATTACTACGAGGGTAACTGGCAGAAATATTTTGATAACCAGTCTGATGCGGATATGGGTTTCCTTTCCATGCTGGCGTTCTGGTGCGGCTGTGACGAGGAGCAGATTGACCGTATTTTCCGTACCTCCGGCATGATGCGCCCCAAATGGGACCGGCAGCAGGCCGGCACTACTTATGGGGCAATCTCCATCCGGAATGCTGTGTCCACCTGCCGTGCGATCTATCTTCCGGTCGATCCGCAAGACATCACGGACGCAGGGGATGAGTTTCAGAACCTTGACGGGGAAGAGGTGGATTATAACCCGGACTTTTCCCAGATCAAGATCACTCTGGATGAGATGCAGCCGCAGTCCAATCCCCGCTATGGCCGGGATGAGATCGGAGTCGGAAATATGTTCGCAGACTACTTCAAAGGCGTGGCGCGTTATAACCGTGACCGGGGCATCTGGTATGTGTATGACGGGACGGTCTGGCGGGCAGACACGGGAGGGCTGAAAGTTGCGGAACTGGCAAAACTCTTAGCGGACCGACTTTTGACGTATGCGATCAAGATCAAGGAGGAGGATACCAGAAAGCGGTTCATCGACCGCATCCGCAAGCTACAGCAGAGGAAACACCGGGAAACCATGTTAAAAGATGCGAAATCCGTGTATCCTCTGGCGATGTCCTTTTTTGACCGGGACATTTACCTGTTCAACCTTGCCAATGGGACGCTGAATTTGAGAACACTGGAATTTAGGGAACACCGGGCGGAAGACTACCTGACGAAGATTTCCCCGGTCGTTTACGATCCGGAAGCAGACTGCCCGCGATGGACACAGTTCATGGAGGAGGTCATGCAGGGGGATGAAGAACGCATCCGGTATATCCGGAAGGCACTGGGATATGCACTGTCCGGTGATACAAGGATGGAGTGTCTGTTTATTCTCTACGGTGCGACTTCCCGTAACGGCAAAGGTACCATGATGGAGACGTTCCTGCGGATCATGGGCGACTACGGCCGCAACGCCGATCCCGCCCTTCTTGCCATGAAGTTCAACGCACAGAGCAACGGCCCTACAGAGGAAGTGGCGCGGCTTGCCGGCTCCCGGTTCGTGAACATCTCGGAGCCGGAAAAGAAGCTCACCATGGACGCAGCCTTTACCAAGCGTATGACGGGTAATGATTCCATCACGGCACGTTTCCTGCATGAGAACAGTTTTGAGTTCCGGCCGAATTTTAAGATATTCATCAACACGAACCATTTGCCGAACATCACAGACCTTACGTTGTTTGATTCCGGCCGTATCAAGATCATCCCGTTCAACCGTCATTTTGAGGAGGAAGAACAGGACAAGGGATTGAAGGCTTTTTTTGCAGAGGAAGAAAATATGTCCGGCATCTTTAACTGGCTACTGGAAGGGCACAGGCTTTTTGAAAGAGAGGGGCTTGCTATGCCAAAATCCGTGCTGGAGGCGACCGATGCTTACCACAAGGAATCAGACCGGATCAGCATGTTTTCAACGGAGTGCCTGGTTACTGAGTATGGGAATAAGCTGGCAAGTAAGGCGGTTTATACGAGGTATGTGGACTGGTGCCGGGATAACGGCTATAAGCCGGAAAATATGAAAAATTTCCGAAAGGGCATGGAAGTGCATTACACATACAACAACAGCGGAAGACCGACAGGCGGAGGAAATCCAACGACTGTTGTTGAGAATGTGAAATTTGCCACGGGTGAGGAACCGGAATTTGAGGTGATTCCGGATGCTTAAAGACGGTTGTTATTTCCACAATGTGAGGTTACTCAAATCCAAAAGAACAGTATTTTGTAGGAATAACGTTTTTTTCATCTCCTACAACCTCCTACAATTCTTGGGACGTGAGATTCAAGAAAACCCTTATTTTACGCTACTTTTTAGCACCTCAAGATGGGATGTAGGAAATGTAGGAAGAAAATAGGTTATTATTTTTTATTGTTTCTTTTATAGAGGATTTATATTTTATCTCCTACATCTCCTACAAAAGAGTAAAAACAGAAAAAGAAAATCAGGAAAATGGCTTGTTTTCAAGGAAAATCGGGGTTTGAAGATTGTAGGAGATGCGGATTTTTGGATGCGTTCATCTCCTACAATCTCCTACATTAGGCTTCATTGTGGCAGATAATAAATCATATCAGGCATCTTTTGCGCCAGCTTACTTTGTGGGAATCCCCTACAGGGTGAGCAGCGGCAAAGGGTGCCTGCTTTGATACATAAACCAAACGAGAGGAGAATTAAAACTATGAGCAGGATTTTAACATGCGAACAGGTGTCAGACGGGCATCCCGATAAAATCTGTGACCAGGTTGCGGATGCCATTGTGACGGACTGTCTGGTACATGACAAGGAAAGCAGGGTAGCGATTGAGTGTCTGTTAAAGGACAGCCGCCTGATCATTGCCGGGGAACTGACCAGTAAGCACCAGCCGGATTACCGGAAACTGGTGGATGATGTGCTGGATCGTATCGGGAAGGGAAAGACGGAATACGGCAGGATGGAGATCGTCAGTCCGCTGGATGTTGCCCTTATGGTAAGGGAGCAGTCCCCGGACATCGCCCTTGGTGTGGATAAGGGCGGAGCCGGAGACCAGGGCATCATGTTCGGGTATGCCACCAATGAAACACCGGAGCTCCTTCCGGTTCCGTTTGCTGTGGCGACCAAGTTCCTGCGGCTTCTGAAGAACCACCCGTCAAAGATGTTCCGGGCGGATGCCAAGGCGCAGGTCAGTTTTGATTACAGCAGCGGACGGATCACCGCTTTCCTCTGCTCCGTGCAGCACAGCCCGGATGTGGAGGTCAGCGATTTCCGCCACATCATCGAGGGAATGATGGTGCTGGCTGCCTGTGAGTACGGGCTGAATGGTGACTTCGTGAAACTGGTCAATCCGACCGGACGGTTTGTGGTCGGCGGCTCGTTTGCTGACTGCGGCGTGACAGGAAGGAAACTTGCCTGTGATACCTATGGCGGCATCGGCAGGCTTGGCGGTGGTGCGCTGTCCGGGAAAGATCCAAGTAAGGTAGACCGCTCGGCAGCGTATATGGCACGGAAGATTGCCCGTGACATTGTGCAGGCCGGATATGCGGAGCAGTGTGAGGTACAGATTGCTTATGCCATCGGGATGGAACATCCGGTGTCAGTCAATGTGGACTGTTTCGGTACAGAGTTCCAGCCGCTGGATTTTATCCAGGCTTATGTGGGTGACAGTTATGATCTGACACCGAGGGGGATTATTAAATGGTTGGGGTTGTTAGATGTGGACTATAACCTGGTATCCGCCTACGGGCACTTCGGGAAGCCCGGACTTCCATGGGAGGAATAACAATAAAAATTGTAACACCTATTGATAAAATGGCTAATATTTGATATACTAAAATTAGCTAAAGGAGGTGTTGATATGATTACTGCAACCGCAACTGCAACAGAAATGCAGAACAATTTTGGAAGATACCTGAATCTTGTTATGTCCGGGCAGGAAATTATTGTAACGAAGAATGGTCGGGAGGTAGGGCGTTTTATTCCGAAGGATGCTGCTGTATCGTACCTGACAGACTCATTGACCGGCATTCTGAAAGGGAACTATGACCTTGATGAAGTAAAGGCAGAAAGGTTGAAGGAAAAGTATGAAGCTATTGATTGATGCGAACATTCTGTTGGATGTCCTTCAGAACCGTGAGCCGCATGTTCAGGCTTCCTCTGTTGTCTGGAAATTGTGTGAAACAGAAAAGGCAAAAGGTTATGTTTCAGCATTAACATTTGCTAATCTGGTTTATATTATGCGGAAAGAACTTGACCCGAAGAAGATAGAGGAGACTTTAAAGGCGTTGTCATTGATCTTTGAATTTGCTGATTTCAATGTTTCAGACCTTACCCATGCTGCAGAGTTGGAATGGGATGATTTTGAGGATGCTGTTCAGAGCGTGACGGCCGAACGTGTACACGCAGATTATATTATTACGAGAAATGTAAGGGATTTTGCGAAGAGCAAAGTGGTGGCATTTACTCCGTCTGAGCTGATCGTACGGATTTAAAACCAACAGAATAAAAGTGGAAGAGCCGAGGTGTTTTATTCGCCCCGGCTTTTCTTATACATGGATATTAGCCTATTTATCTAGTGATACACAATAAAAAACTGACTGGTTAAAGTCAGTTTTCAGACCATTACTTCGCCCGGTCAATTATTATTTTACCGATGTGTCAGAACCGTCACACATCATCTTCGCTCGGTCAGTTTTTATATTACCGACGAGTCAGAACCGTCACTCGTCATCATTTAGTGAAGTTTGAATACAAGTAAGCGATATTCTACGCTTTGCAGCACCCCGTCGCTTGCGGAAGCTAAACACATACGTTCATGATATTCTTGCCGTCATGAACGGAATCTGTTAAGCAATGTTTCTGTGCCGCACATTGCGAAGCGTTTTTGTAAAAACAGTGGATGAGATGCACACTGTAAAGAATGTCGAGCATCTAACTCATTGTTATTATAAAGAGCAAGGAACGAAATGGCAATAGTTTAGTTGCTTATTTGTTTAAAAATGGAATCGTCCAGTTTGAAAGAAAAAATGGACGAAAAAAGAAAAAAGTGGACGATTTTTGATTGGAGGTGATAATAATGCCATATAGACCAAACACACCGTGCAGACATCCCGGATGTGCGGCTCTTGTCCCCTACGGACAGAAATATTGTGAAAAGCACAAAGCACTGCACCCGGAAGAAGTGCGGTCAGCTGCAAAGCGCGGGTACGGAAAGAGATGGCAGAAAGCCAGCAGGGAATACCTGCAGGCGCATCCGCTGTGTGTGCTGTGTATGAAGAAACAGCCGCCACGGTATGTGAAGGCGACAGTGGTTGACCACATCACCCCACACCGTGGCGACCAAAAGCTGTTCTGGGACCGGAGCAACTGGAGGAGTTTATGTAAGCAGTGTCATGATAAAAAGACGCGGGCGGAAGACAACAACCCGACCTACACCTATTGAGCAGTGTCTTTCTTAATCACCAGCCGTCCTTCCTCACACTGGATGGACACGAAGCTGCCGGCTGTGAAGCCAAGCTGCTCCAGCCACTTCCCTTCCAGACGTATTTGTGGAGAAAGGTTCCTGCCCTGGTAAGTGTAATAGACTTTCCTGCGGCGGTTCCTTTTCTGTTTCTCTTTCAAAGGTTCATGCCTCCTTTCTTTGCGGTACGGTCATGTTACCTCTGAAAGCAGAATATATCCAGCAAATCCGAGGCCATAATCTACACAGATTTTCGTGGTTTTTCTTGTGTACATTATGGCAGAAAGGGCCCGCCGGGGGCCGGGTTTACTTCTCTGTGGTGAAGTGCCACGGAGACCGCCGCCCCCTCAAACGTAAAAAACCGCGAATTTGATAGGCCGGGGGTCTGGCAGTTACGGCGCAAAATGAAACCAGCAGACGAAGAGGCACGGCAGCACTGCCAGCCCCCATCTTATAAATATCCGAAATGAACCAAAACACATGAAATCCCTTGATAGAATGGGAACTTTTGTGTGTTTTTGTTTGTTCCGGTGGAACATGAAAATCTGGAATGAAACAGGAACGACCCATGCGGCATCCATGCTGACAGGAGGAAAATTTACCTCACTGTTTTTTATGTGTTTTTTGGGATTTTTCCGCAAAATGGGCGGGGTTACGGCGCAGCATGGAAACGGTGCAGCATGAACCACATAGGAGGAGGGGCAACGATGGAAGCAAATACAGAAGCACAGATGCTGGAGGATATGGCGAAACGGTTCTGCCCCAACTGCGGTGCGGCGGTCACGCCAAACGGCAGAGGCCGTCCAAGGATATTCTGCTCGGAACCCTGCAGGTATGCGTGGAAGAACAGAAACCCGCACCCGGAAAACTGGAAATCCACCCGGACGGCTATTTGCCCGGAGTGCGGAAAACCATTTCTGGCAAGCCGGGAGTATGGGAGAGTGAGGAAATATTGCAGCCATGCCTGTGCCAACAGAGGACGGGCGAAACGAAGGGAGCGTGAGGGAAATGAAGGATAAGATTGAAACCATCGGTGTGTACTGCGTCTGCAATACGATGGGTATCTGCGTACATGAGATTGACTACTGTGAGGACAGGGTGCTTGCATCCGCAAATGGAGAAAACCTGCAGTGGTGTCCCATGAATGAACAGACGCCGGAGGGCGGAAAAGAGGCGGAGCCGGGATTCTTATTCGGCTCTTTTTTCGTGCCGTTCTCAGAGGTCATGCGCGTCTGAGTAAAGGAGGACGCATGGATGCAGAAAACTGCACAACTTAAAGTGCTGCCGGTGGGCGTACTCAGGCCGGCCGCATACAATCCCCGTAAGAAACTGAAACCGGGGGATAAGGAGTACGAGAAGATCAAAAATTCCATTATGGAGTTTGGCTTTGCAGACCCGCTTGTGGTCAATTCCGATATGACAATCGTGGGAGGGCACCAGAGATTGGCTGTTGCCATGGAACTTGGCTATACGGAAGTACCGTGTGCGGTGGTTGATGTCGATAAAGTCCGGGAGAAGGCGCTGAACATTGCCCTCAATAAGATCACGGGTGCGTGGGACGATTCCCTGCTGGCTGATCTGCTGAAGGATTTGGAAGACAGCGAATTTGATCTGGGAAAGACAGGATTCGAGCCGCCGGAGATTTCTGAAATCTTCAATAATGTACATGACAAAAATGTGCAGGAAGATGATTTTGATACGGAAAAGGCGGCAGAAGCAGAGGCTTTTGTGGAACCGGGGGATATCTGGATTCTTGGACGGCACCGGCTGATGTGCGGCGACTCCACAAAACCGGAGGACGTAGCGGTTCTGATGGATGGGAAGAAAGCAAACCTGTGTATCACGGACCCGCCGTATAACTGTTCTTATGAGGGTGGTACTGGAATGACCATCATGAATGACCAGTGGACAGATGGTGAGAAGTTCTACCAATTCCTGCTGGATGCGTTCAGAAATGTGTATGAGAACCTGACGGACGGCGGGGCGGTTTATATTTTCCATTCGGATGCGGAGAAGGTGAATTTCTTCAATGCTACGGTTGCGGCAGGCTTCCATTATTCTACAACCTGTATCTGGGTGAAAAATGCGCTGGTGATCGGACGGATGGATTATCAGATGCGCCATGAGCCGGTAATCTATGCGTTTAAGGATACCGCACGGCATAATTTTTACGGTGACCGTAAACAGACCACTATCTGGGAGTTTGACCGGCCAACGAAATCCAAGCTGCATCCGACCAGCAAGCCCCTTCCCTTGATCGCATATCCAATGAGGAATTCATCCCAGGCAAACGGAATTGTACTGGATCTGTTCGGTGGTTCCGGTTCCACCCTTATGGCGGCGGAGCAGCTTGACCGCATTGCCTGTCTGATGGAGCTTGATCCAAAGTATGCATCTGCGATTGTCCGCAGGTATGCAGCGTATAAAGGAGAAACAGTGGATATCACGGTAATCCGCAACGGGCAGAAACTCCGGTGCGATGAAATTTATATCCTGGAGAATGAAGATTTTTCCTTTAAAGAAGGCAGCGTGGATGAGAAACAAAAGGGCTGTAAGAAGAAAGCGGGTAGGGAAAATGGAGCATCCGTCTAATTTTGTGGATTTGACAGGGAGAAAATTCCAGTCATGGACAGTGGAAAGCCTATCTCATACAAAAGGCTGGCGGCTCTATTGGAACTGCCGGTGCGATTGTGGAAACCAAAAAGTGATGCGCGGCGACAGTATCCAGAAAATACAAGTACCTTATTGCAGCCAGTGCAAGCCGAGGAATGCCGTGCTGGACATTGACGCAATCCCCGATGGTGTAGCAGCGCAGGTGAGGGAACGTAAGAGCGGAATATTTCAGAATACCTTTATCGTGGACGGACCGGTTGTGTATGGTTATACGTCCAATGCTGAGTGCTTTTTGTTTGATACGGCTGATATTGAGAAGACAAAGAAGCACACATGGAGCAGGAAGCATATGCGGGATGGCTGGTATGTGTATACGGTCGTTAAACAGAAATTCACTTATTTTCACACTTTGATTCTGGATAATCTGGAGTGCAGGAAAAGAATAGACCATATCAATAGGGATAAACTTGACAACCGCAGGGAAAACCTGCGGTTTTGCTGTGACCAGCAGAATGCATTTAATCAGGGGATGCCAAAGACGAATACACTTGGGTACAAAGGTCTGGCGAAACATACAAGCGGAAGATGGAACGCTGTCATTACTTTTTGCCAAAAGAAGATCAGTCTTGGCCTTTATGACACAAAGGTTGAAGCGGCAGCAGTATATGACGCGGCGGCAGAGCTGCTTTTTGGTGAATTTTGCAGGCTGAACAGGGAGTGTGTTGCCGGCGTCCCTCACGCGACACCGGATCAGAGATCTTATGTGGTATACCGTTGTCTGAAAAGGCTGGAAGGAATCCAATGGGCGCAAAATCCGGAACTTTTGGATGCCGCGTTTAGACGTTTGCACCGGGAACAGGAGGGGCTGGCAGCATAGGAGGAAATCATGATAAAAAATAAAAATGAACTGACTCTCGGCAGCCTGTTTGACGGTTCCGGGGGTTTTCCACTGGCCGGCATCCTTGCCGGGGTGACGCCTCTGTGGGCATCCGAGATTGAGCCATTTGCTGTACGTGTAACTACTGCAAGGCTTCCGCAGATGAAACACTATGGAGATGTTTCGGGTATCAGCGGGGCAGACCTCCCGCCTGTAGATATCATCACTTTTGGGAGTCCGTGCCAGGATATGTCTATCGCCGGGAAAAGGGACGGTCTGGACGGCTCACGTTCCAGCCTGTTTTATGAGGCGATCCGGATCGTGAAAGAAATGAGGGAGAAGACCAATGGAGAGAAACCAAGATTTATCTGCTGGGAGAATGTCCCCGGCGCTTTCTCCAGCAACAAAGGAGAAGATTTCAGGGCGGTCCTTGAAGCCGTCATCGGCATTAAAGAACCGTCCGCCCAGGTGCCTGCGCCTGGTAAAAAAGGCTGGCCCTACGCCGACTATTATGTGGGAGACGGATGGTCAGCCGCATACAGAGTCCTTGATGCACAGTGGTGGGGAGTGCCCCAGAGAAGAAAACGTATCTTCCTTGTCGCAGATTTTGCAGGGGAACGTGCCCCGGAGATATTATTTGAGTCCGAAGGCGTGTCGGGGTATTCTGCGGAGGGCTTCCGTGCGTGGCAAAGAGCTGCCGGAGATCTTGCGGATCGCGCTGGAGAGGCAGGCTGCGGAGGAACCGGAAGGATCGTCCTGAATGACCAGGGCGGGAGCCGTATGGATGTGACCGAGGAGGTCGCCTGTACCCTGCGGGCCGAGGCACACCATCCCCCATGCGTGATGGAGGCGGCCGGGTTCTGTACGGAGCATTCCGCACAGTCGGGGGGCATCGGGTATGAAGAAGAAACCTCCCCAACGCTCCGGGCCGGAGTCGTCCCGGCGGCGGTCGCATTGGAGAACCATCCGGCGGACAGCCGTGTGAAGATTTCTGAGGACGATAAGGTACAGACACTGACTGGCCGGATGGGGACTGGCGGCGGGAACGTGCCGCTGGTCATGGCTGAGTCAGGGAAACCGCCAGAAGCCGTGATGTATGAGAACCACTCACAGGATACCCGGTATAAAGGACCGCTGGACACAGCACCTACGGTCAATGCCGCTTATGGCATGGGCGGCAATAACCAGCCTTTTATAGTTGAAAAACCAAAGACAATGAAAATCCGCAGCGGATGTGACGGTGGGGGAAAAGGCATTTTATTACAGGATGATAAATCAGCAACCCTCGGATGCAACAACGACCAGACTGTATTCGTGCCTTTCTGCAAAGGGATGCGCCCGCATTCATCTGAGGAAGGCCAGGTCTGGAAAGAAGGGGATGTAGCAAATACGCTGAATACTTTTGATGTCGGGGAAACCCGGTGCAGCGAACTGGTGGTAGGTGCGTTCGGCATCTGTTCCAAGGACAGCAACGCCATGAAATCCGATAATCCGAAGGCAGGGTTTTATGAAGCGCAGACCAGCCGGACACTGGATGCCAATGGCGGGAATCCGGGATGCAACCAGGGTGGGATCGCCATTGTTGCTTTCACGCAGAACCAGAGGGACGAGGTACGGGCGCTTGGAGATAAGTCCGGCGCACTTGCGGCGGAACCGGGAATGAAACAGCAGACCTATGTCCTGCAGGGCAGCATGATCGGCAGGGAGGATAAGAACGGACCGCAGGGCAGCGGTATCAATGAGGATGTGTCCTTTACGCTGGATGCGGCCGACCGCCATGCTGTGGCTTATTGCATGACTACCGGGGAATATTCCCAGGTGGTAAAGGAAAAAGCACCGACTTTGATGGCGAGGGATTATAAAGACCCGCCAGTGGTAAACGATAAGCCTGCACCCGAACCGTACTATATTGTGCGCCGCCTGACTCCGACCGAGTGTGCAAGGCTCCAGGGTTTCCCGGACTGGTGGTGTGCCGGCCTGGGAATCGAGGAACCGACCGCAGAGGAAATAGCGTTCTGGACGGAAGTGTGGGAAACACACCGGAAGGTCATGGGGACATCGAAAAAGCCGAAGACGGAGAAACAGATCCGGAAATGGCTGGCAGATCCATACTCGGACTCCGCTGAGTATAAACTTTGGGGGAATGGGATCGCGCTGCCGTGCGCTTATTTCGTACTGGCCGGTATTGCCTGGGCTGCACAGAACGGGGCGGAAACAGAGGAATGAACGATGGCAGAGGATGCCTTTGCTTCTGATGGGAGACCATAAGGAGCAGGGCAGGCCCCTGCCATAGTACATAGGAGGGATGCTTTATGGGATGGCTGATTGCTATCGGAGCCATTGTTTTTCTTGCGGCCGCATTTTTCGCTGCGTTTTCACTCTGTATGGCTGCCGGGGACGAGGACGATGATGCGGAGCAGATGAAATGGATACAGGATATGGAAGAAAAGCGCAGAAAACGGGAGGATGACCGGAACTTACATTAATGCACAATTCCTTCCCCTGGATTTGTGCATTAGGTCAATTCTGCACATTTGCGTGGATATCCGTTGACTTATACCGGCTTTAGAGTGATTAATACCATACGCCAAAGAATACCGGTGAAAGAACCGGAAAAGGAAAGGAGCAGCAGGTTATGATGAGATTTAAGTTGAACATAGCAGACAGGAAAGAGCTGGTAAAAAGGCTTGGGGAACTTACGGGGACTGCCCCGCATTACACAAGGATGCCAAGATGTGCCTATGAGATTGGAGTTTATACGGTGGAGCGTGACGGCAGCCTTACGGTCGGAGAGGAAGCGGCAGAGCCTGGAATCCTGACCACGTTAAAAGACGAGGGGCTGATCAGGGATGCAGAGGGAATCCTCGAAGCGGCAGCGGAACAACCAGAGCAGGCAGAGACAGAGCCCATCCCGGACAGCGAATACGAGTCAGAGGTGCGGGAAGAGGCAGCAGGTCAGGAAGAAACAGCCGCCCAGGAAGGAATGGAACCGTTGGATCTGGCACTCAGCTTTCCGATGGGAGAACATACAGGAGTTTCCCTAAGAAACCTTGTGAACATGGTCTACAGCAGGGGCCCGCTTCTTAGCAAAGCATCCGGCGGGAACTTCCGTGTGGAAAAGGAGCTGGCAGAGAGACTGCGGGATGATGCCTGCACTGCCACAGTCCAGACCTTTTTGAAAGCGCTGGCAGATTACATGGAAGCACATGGCGGTATGGAGGGGCTTCAGATCACAGAACAGCAGATTTCTTTCACAGGATTTCCAGTTCCGGCAGACCAGCCACACGCTGATGCATTCCTCCAGCTTGCAGCCATGATGAATGCCATGGCGCTTTCCCAGAAACGCATTCAGGCAAAAGAGGTCAGCACGGATAATGAAAAATACGCATTCCGCATCTGGCTCCTCCGGCTTGGGATGAACGGGGATGCCTACAAATCTACCAGAAAGGTGCTGATGGAGAACCTCGGCGGCCACGCCGCATTCCGGACACCGGAGGAAGCGGAAAAGGCAAAAGCGAAAAATAAAGCGAAGCGTGAGGCAAAGAAAATAGAACTTGCGGAGCTGGAAGCAGATACCCGTCCGAATGCGGAATTGAATGGTCTGGATGAGGCACAGACGGAGGAGGCTGTGGCGGATGCCGCCTACATTGCCGCAGTCAACGCCAGCTTTGAGGAATAAGCCTTTACTCCCGGTCAGTAACCGGGGCCGGGAAATGATAAGGCGCCTTCTCCATTGTAAGTGATATTACCTCTGAAAATGTGCATTATCAAGCATTTCCCCCGCCATAAAATACACACATTTTTCCTTTGATCTTTGGTACATTTATGCCCGTTATCAACTTGCTATTATCTGCGTTCAGAGTGATATATAGACACAACAAAAGAGCAGAAAACACCGCAGACAGGCGGCTTTAGCAAAGGAGATAACGAACATGAACGAAAAGACAAGGGCACAGATTGAGGCAATGAAAAATCAGACCATCGGGGTTGAGGTAGAAATGAACAACATCACCAGAGAAAAGGCAGCGAAGAAAGCGGCAGAATTCTTTGGAACCGGAAGGTATGAATACACAGCAGGCCGGAACGGATACTGCACCTGGTCGGCATGGGACGCACAGGGAAGGGAATGGAAATTCCAGAGGGATGTGAGCATCGAGGGATCGGACAGCGAAAAATGCGAGATGGTCACCCCGGTCCTTACATACGGCGACATCGGGATGCTCCAGCAGCTTATCCGGGTTCTCCGCAGGGCAGGGGGACGCAGTTCGGCAAGCCGGGGCTGCGGAGTCCACATCCATATCTCAGGGCAGGGACATACTCCCCAAACCATCCGGAACCTGGTCAACATCATGGCGGCTCATGAGGAACAGCTGACACAGGCGGTCCGGATTGACCGCTGGAGGCAGAGCCGGTATTGCCGGACGGTAGACCCGGCTTTTCTGGAGCGTTTGAACCGGAATAAACCGAAGACTATGGAGGCACTCAGCTGGTGCTGGTACAACGGGGCGAGGGACACTTCACACTATTCGTCAACCCGGTACAGAATGCTCAATCTCCACAGCTTTTTCAATCGCTACCATACCATCGAATTCCGGCTTTTCCAGTTTGATGAACCGGGAGACGGCAGACAGGGAGGGCTTCATGCGGGCCAGCTGAAATCCATGATCCAGCTCTGCCTTGCGATGAGCGAACTTGCGAAAGAACTGCGGTACGCAAGCCCGAAGAAACAGCAGGACGAAAACGTGGCCTATGCCTTACGGTGCTGGATGCTCCGGCTGGGATTCATCGGGGACGAGTTCAAAACCGCAAGGGAGTATTTCATGCGGAACGCAGAAGGAAACTGCGCATGGAGGCATGGCAGACCGTAAAAAACCGGGCACGGCATACACAGGCACTTCCGGGCGGGAAACCGCCCTTGGGGTGGTAGAAGGAGGCGAAGATATCATGAAAAACGAAAACAGGGTGAAACATATGGATGCTGCCCCAAGAGGCAGGGCATTTAAGGTGACGGTGTCGGAACTTTACCAGAGGGAGATCACCGTGTACGAATCAGAAATGAAGGAGGCAACACCGGAGGAAGCACTCCGCATGGTGGAGAACTGGTGGCAGGACAGCCAGATCGATTTAAACGAAGCGGATTTCCAGGGCGTGGACTATTCCCTGACCGGAATAATGGATGCACCGGAAGAAATGGAAGGCGGTGAGTGACAATGGCAGGAATGTTCTCCCTGGGGCTTAGCACAGGGGCAGCGAGGAAACCGAACCGTTTTTATCTGGCCTACGGTTCCAACCTTTCCCTAGAGCGGATGAAAAGCCGCTGCCCGGATGCCGTGGCGCTTGGCACAGCTGTCATTCCCGGCTACCGTCTCCTGTTCAAAAAGAGCAAGACCGGAAGCTACGCAACCATTGAGCAGGATGCCAACTGCTGTGTACCCGCGTTGGTCTACAGGATTTCAGAACTGGATGAAGCCCTGCTTGACCGGTATGAAGGGTATCCCCGGTATTATTATAAGCGGAATTTCCGGCTTTCTGTCACGAGGCTGGATTCCGGCAGGCGGATGAAAGAAAGGAAATGGTGCATGGCTTATGTGATGCACGAGGAACGCACCCTTGGGGAACCGGACATGGAGTATTTCCGGCTCTTGGATGAAGGGTACGGTGAGTGGAATTTTGATACCGATATTCTGGATAAGGGGCTGGCGGACAGTATCGGGATCAGGGCTGCGGGAGAATACATAGAACGCTGCCAGCGAGGGTAAAGTACACAATCTGCGGCCGGTACATTTGGTAAGTTTATAGCGCAGAAACTGCTTGCTATTACCGGCAAAAAGAGTGATTAATACCATACCGCCGGAGAATGGCGGAAGAAAGGAGAGAAAGTAAATGGGCAGGAAAAAATACTACATAGCATACGGGAGCAACTTATCGGTGGAACAGATGGTCTGCCGCTGCCCGGATGCGAAAGTCATCGGGACTGCGGTCATTGAGGATTACGCGCTGCTTTTTAAGGGCTGCGCCACCATTGAACAGAGGAAAGGAAAAAAGGTGCCAGTACTCATCTGGGAGATTTCCCCCAGTGACGAAAAAAACCTTGACCGCTATGAGGGCTATCCCAACTTTTACTACAAAAAGGATTTGACATTGACAGTCCAAATGACCGGAACGGATGCCAGCCAGGAACTGACCGCAATGGTCTATATCATGGATGAACGCCGCCGCCTCGCCAGTCCAACAGGCTATTACTACAAGGTGCTGGCAGACGGTTATGAGGACTTCGGGTTTGATAAAGCAATCCTGGAGCAGGCACTTGTGGACAGCGTTGGGAAACGCACAGCCAGAGTATTTTTGAACGGATATCAGGACGATTGCAGGGGGTAGCAGATGGGGAAAAAGAATTTGAATATCAGACTGCCGGAGCCCTTACTGGATGAACTGGAAACCATCCGGAAAGAGCGGAGCCGGCAGGAAGGGTGCAGGGTTTCCAGAAACAGCCTGATCGAAGAAGCAATAGAAAAATACGTTACGGCGGCGGAGGAATACCTGGAGGGATTGTTTCAGGAAGGAAATTTAAAGCCGGATCAGCCATACCAGATTTCCGTGCGGGAGTTCCTTGGCAGGCACACGGATGACAGGATATCCATGATGACACCGGGAGGGTATGTGGATTTGGATAAAGCGCAGACAGAACTGCTTCTTTCCGGCCAGACGGTAAAAGCCCATCCCGGATGCAGGGAGGATTTCAGAGACATCCCTTCGGAGGAACTGCTACCGCAGAGCGTCCTGTCGGCGCATTTCCGGGATGGGGTATGGCGGCTTCTGACAGACACCGAACGTGGTACAGAGACGATTCGAACCGTTTGCTACGATACAGAGGATATCTGGAAAAGCCGTTATCAGGCAAAGCAGTTCTTCCTGCGGGCAATGGCAGCCTGTGAGGGCAGTGAGAAAGAACGCTACACAAATATTTACATGAAACTGATGATGGGAATGACAGACTGTGATGATTCGGAGGTGTGAGCATGGGATAAAATGCACAGTTTTTCTTTGAAATGATTGTGTACATTATAGTTCAGATATAAGTTGCCATTATCTGTACCTGACGGTAATATGTGTCACACCAAAGGGGAACACCCAAAAGTCAAGGAGGACACAGAACATGAAGAAAAATAATTTTGCAGAAGAATACGCACGGGAGGCGGCAATCAAAGCACAGTACCATGAGGCTGAAAAGGCAGGCAGCAAGGAAGGGCAGGAAGCTTCGCGGGATGCTTACCATGAACTGGAGGAGCAGATCGCGGCAAAGGGAAATTCCTACGCAAGAATCTACCGGCTATACAGCGAGGCACAGGATCGGGGCAATGAGTATATTGATTTAAACGATACCATTTGGGATGAACAGGTAAAGCCGCTGATCGGCAGCCTCCGGGAATACGGCATTGAAAAATTCACCTTTTCCTCCACCTGGTCTTCCGCAGTGGAAACCGCATGGCTTTTCACACAGAACGGATGCGGGCTGGAGGGACTGGTGGAGATTAACAGCCGGCACAAAGCATTTATGAGTGAGGAATACGAGAAAGCCCATGGCTACCTTTTTTCCATCGGGGATGCGGAAGAGAAATAAAGAAAAGCGTAATCGGCCGGGAGAGGGGCGGTAAGCCCCTCAAAAGCCGTTCGCCGGGTTTTGTCCGGCCTTCTGGGAAAAAGGCGGACATGGCCGGCTGTGGCGGCACTGTAGGCGTATTAGTCAAACAGAAAAGTGCAGCATTGGCAGGCGCTCCACGGGCAGATATAAGAGGGGCGAAGGAATAAAATGAACAATTTTCCCACCGTATCTTTGGTACATTCATGGCCCAGAATTGACTGGATAATGTGCAAAACCAGAGGTAATATGCTACTACCGAAAGGGAAAACAGAGAAAGCGGAGGAAACAGCGATGACAAGATTTCAAAAGGAACTGAGCGGGGAACTTGGAGCATATTGGGAAAAGGAAGCACAGAAAGAACTGGAGAGGGTGAAAGCAGACCTGCAGGCCGGCAAGATTACCATTGATGAAAACGGGGTTGCCCGCAACTGCATCGGCAGGGTGCTGATGAGCGACATGCTGGAGAAGCTGGCGATGGTCACTGACAAGGTCAGTGTGGAGGCAACCACAGCGGCCAGGGACAAAGAGGTTTCTGAATCCCTCGCGGAATACCGGAAAAGCGTAAGGCCAGCAACCGGAGAGGAGCGCATGGAGATGCAGGCTGCTTTTGGAAAAGGAACCACAGTGGTCAACATCCTGACCGGAGAAAAAACTAAACTTTAAAATTACAACGAAGCTACAGGCATACCCCCCCAAAGGGGCTGTGTCTCGTTATCCCCGATTTTATATAGATTGATTTTACTTGAGGACTTCTTTGGAGGTCCTTTTTGTTTGCCTTTTGAGGAAAGGAGGGATGCCGGATGGCGACAAGGGGAAGAAAACCGACACCTACAGCAGTGAAAGAGCTGGAGGGGAATCCGGGCAAGCGTCCATTGAATGCGAAAGAACCGAAACCAGCCAAGAAGGCTCCGTCCTGCCCGAAGTGGCTGGAGCCGGAGGCAAAGAAGGAGTGGCGGCGTTTGGCAAAGCAGATGGAGCAGATCGGCATCCTGACGGAAGTAGATATGGCCGCTTTTGCCGGATATTGTCAGGCGTATGCCCGGTGGAAAGAGGCGGAGGAATTCATCACGCAGCATGGCTCTATCGTAAAGACTCCATCTGGTTACTGGCAGCAGGTGCCGCAGGTAAGCATTGCCCAGACCTATCTGAAAATCATGAACCGCTTTGCCGAGCAGTTTGGTCTGACGCCTTCCTCCCGGAGCCGGATCATTGCGGATACAGACAGCCGGGGTGGTGCTGTGGATGAAATGGAGGAACTGTTGGGAGGTGGAAGCTGATGGCAGAGACAAGACCAAAGGATTACCCCAAACTCAAAAACTATCAGCCGACAAAATTTATGCTGCCGGATTCCCATTATGAGAAAGTGAAAGCAGACCGGGCAGTGAAGTTCATAGAAAACTTAAGACACACCAAAGGAAAATGGGCAGGGAAACGCTTCTGGCTGCTACCTTGGCAGGAGCAGATCATCCGTGACGTTTTTGGTGTGGTGAAAGAGGACGGGAACCGGCAGTTTCTGACTGCTTTTGTTGAAATCGGAAAAAAGAATGGAAAAGAACTGGCGCTTGATACTCCAATTCCAACACCGGAGGGTTTCACTTCGATGGGGGACCTGCAGGTTGGGGATATTGTCTTTGACGAAATGGGGAAGCCGTGCCATGTGGTCGCAAAAAGCGAGGTCGATGACAAGGAACAGGCATACCGGATCACATTTAAGGATGGAAGTTCGATTGTTGCGGGGGAAAGGCATCTGTGGAATGCAGAATATATTTATGGGAAGCGGAAAGCCGTGCAGTGGACAACGGGTGAAATTTACAAAAGGACGATGCGATACCGGCAGAGGTTTTCTGACCGGCCGGAGGCACAGCGGGAATCGCTGATACGCATTCCGGTGTGTGGCGCGCTTCAAACGCAGGAGGCAGAAATTCCGGTTGATCCGTATCTATATGGCTATTGGCTTGGGAATGGCAGTGCGAACCGGCCGGAAATAACGGTACGGAACTGTGATGTAGATGACTTAATCGCATTTATTCCATACCAGCTGCACAACAGGTATCCCCAAGTTTGTGGGGGAAGTGAGAGACTGGTGTATTTTGAGCTTAAGAAGATACTTGTCCCGAGTTTCCGGGATAAAGTCATCCGGCCGGAATACCTCCGTGCGTCGGAAACACAGCGGTGGGAATTGCTGCAGGGACTTATGGATTCGGATGGGTGCATCGGAGATAGGAAAGCACAGAGTGTATATGTCAGTACGATCCGGCAGCTTGCGGAATCTGTCCGGGAACTGTTATGGAGTCTTGGTATTAAAAATGCCATGACGACCACGCCTTCGACCAGAAGAGGGGTTCCGACAGGGGAAACTTTGTATCAGATCCGATTTACCACATTTGATGACCAGCCAACATCAAGATTAAGACGAAAGAGTGAAAGAAGCAGGGAACGTGTCAAACGAACGCGTTCCTGTTTTCATTATCTGGAAGATATACAGCCACTCAGCCGTCCGGTGAAGATGCAGTGTATCCAGGTAGACAGCCCAAGCCACCAGTACCTTGCAGGACGGAGCATGGTTCCTACCCATAACAGTGAACTTGCAGCGGCGGTTGCCCTTTACCTTCTGTATGCGGATAATGAGCCGTCAGCGGAGGTTTATGGGGCAGCAGCAGACCGTCAGCAGGCATCCATTGTCTTTGACGTGGCAAACCAGATGGTACGGATGACGCCTGCGCTGATGAAGCGGAGCAAGATCATGGGAGCCACCAAGCGGATCGTGAATTATGCGAATGCCGGGTTCTATCAAGTGCTTTCCGCAGAGGTCGGCACCAAGCATGGCTTGAATGTGAGCGGGCTGGTGCTGGATGAAGTGCATGCTCAACCGAACCGGAAATTATATGATGTCCTGACAAAAGGCTCCGGCGATGCCAGGGAACAGCCTTTGTTCTTTCTGATCACCACGGCCGGGACGGAAAAAAAATCCATCTGTTATGAACTGCACACGAAGGCTGTAGATATCCTTGCCGGCCGGAAGATCGATCCTACTTTCTACCCCGTGGTGTTCGGCTTGACAGATGAGGATGACTGGCATGATGAGAAAAACTGGTATAAGGCGAATCCATCCCTTGGACAGACAATCCAGATTGACCGTGTCCGGGAAGCATACCGGGAGGCACTGCAGAACCCGGCAGAGGAAAATGTGTTCAAACAGCTGCGTTTGAACATGTGGGTGTCCAGTCTGACTCGTTTTATTCCCGAACAGATTTTTGACCTGGGGAACATCCCAATCGATATGGAGGCATTGAAAGGACGTGATTGTTACGGCGGGCTGGATTTATCCAGCACCGGTGACATCACAGCATTTGTCCTGATATTCCCGCCGAGAAATGAGTACGAGAAATACATTCTGCTCCCGTTTTTCTGGATACCGGAGGAAACCATCCCCCTGCGTGTGCGGCGCGGCAGTGTTCCCTATGATGTCTGGCAGAAACAGGGATATCTTCTGGCAACGGAGGGGAATGTCATCCATTATGGGTTCATTGAGAAATTCATCGAGAAACTGGGGGAAACCTACCACATTTTAGAGATTGCCTTTGACCGTTGGGGAGCGGTGCAGATGGTACAGAACCTTGAAGGGATGGGATTTACAGTTGTTCCATTCGGCCAGGGGTTCAAAGACATGTCTCCCCCTACCAAGGAATTTTATAAGCTGCTGATGGAAGGGAAGATCATCCATGGCGGCAACCCGGTCCTGAGGTGGATGGCTGGCAATGTAGTGGTGGAAACAGACCCGGCAGAGAATATCAAGCCGACAAAGGTAAAATCACCGGAGAAGATCGATGGCATTGTTGCATCCATTATGGCCCTTGACCGCTGTATCCGTAACGCCGGAGAACAGCAGGGCAGCATCTATGATGATCCTGACCGAGGTCTGCTTGTTTTTTAGATGGTCTTCATAGGATGAAAATAAGAACTTGACTTTCCGCCCATCCAGAGTGATAGATAGGCTACCCTAAAGAGAAAGGAGCCTTTTAGATGGAAAATAACAGGGTAAAGCTAATCATGGAAACGATGTGGAACACGGAATGGCAGGGGGCAGACCGGGATACCGGGCTTCTGCAAAGTGCCATCCTGAGTCTTTGCGCCATCGGGAAGATCACCAAAGAGGAGGCGGTCTATGCGAGGGACACGCTGGAGGCGGAACTGCCGCATATAGGAAAAGAAATGAGGAAAGCGGTATTCGTAACAGCAACACCTGAACTTGCGGATGATACGGTGCTTTGGATGAGAAACAGCGCGGCGGAGGCAGAAGAACCATATGCCACGGTGATCCAGCAGGCGGCGGAATACCTGCACGATTTCTGGTCGGAGCTTATCGATGCACTGCCTGTGGAGGCGGAATAAGAACAATTTAGAATGAGAACAGTTTATTGACAGGAAATGCAGAAACACTCTGGTCCTTATGGACTGGGGTGTTTCTGCGTTTCCCGTATGGGAGGAATAATCCAATGGGATTTTTAGAATGGATGGGTTTTTCAAAACCCAGGGATGCGCCAGAGGAAGACAGACCGGAGGAGAACAGAACAAAGGAAAATCTGCCGGAGGTGACGGACAGCGTCCGTGATTCCGGGCAGATTTTTTCTTTTGGGACTGCAAGCAGCGGGGAAAAGGTGGATGAGCAGTCTGCCATGCAGATTTCCACGGTATATGCCTGTGTGAGAGTTCTGGCAGAAACAGTGGCAGCATTGCCGCTGCATCTGTACCGGTACACGGATGATGGGAAAGGCAAGGAAAGAGCCGCAGACCATCCGCTTTACCGGATTTTATACCGGCAGCCCAATGATGAGATGAGCAGCTTTACCTGGCGGGAAACGCTGATGACACATCTGCTTTTGTGGGGGAATGCTTACTGCCAGATCATCCGGGATGGCAGGAATCAGGTCCTTGGGCTGTATCCGCTGCTCCCGGAGAATGTGGAGGTAGACCGTGACGAACAGGGGCAGCTTTACTATATTTACCACGCTTACACGGATGAAGTGCCGGGGGAAAAGAACCAGGATATCTATTTTAGAAAAGATGAAATCCTACACATTCCCGGACTTGGGTTTAATGGACTCGTGGGATTTTCCCCGATTGCCATGATGAAGAACAGCCTCGGAACCACGCTGGCTGTAGAGAAGTATGGTTCCTCTTTCTTCAAAAACGGGGCACAGCCAAGCGGTGTGCTGGAGCATCCGGGTGTCTTAAAAGACCCGCAGAAGATCCGGGATAACTGGACATCGGTATATGGCGGTACAAATAACGCCCATAAGGTCGCTGTGCTCGAAGAGGGGATGCAGTATAAGTCTATTTCATTACCGCCAGAGGATAGCCAGTTCCTTTCCACCCGGCAGTTTGGCGTGGAAGAAATCTGCCGTATCTTCCGGGTGCCGCCGCATATGGTCCAGGACTTACAGAGAGCGACTTTCTCTAATATTGAGAACCAGTCACTGAATTTTGTGGTACACACACTGACTCCTTGGCTGGTGCGGTTCGAGCAGGCAATCATCAAAGACCTTCTACTTACCGAGGAACAGGATGTGCTGTTTCCTAAGTTTAACGTGGATGGATTGCTGCGTGGCGATTACCAGAGCAGGATGAACGGTTACGCCACCGGCATCAGTAACGGTTTCTTAAGCCCTAATGACATCCATCGCCTAGAGAATATGGACCTGATCCCGGCAGAAGAGGGAGGAGACGACTATTACCTGAACGGCGGTTATGTGAAACTACGGGACGCTGGAAAATATGCCCAGGTGAAGCAGGCAGCTGTGGAGCAGAACCGGCAGAAGGCCGAGCCAAAGGAACAGCCGGAGGAAGAGACACCTGACAGTGAGAACAGGCGGAGTGAGAGTACGCCGCAAAAACCGAAAGAAAGGAAACGGAAACGATGAAGAAATTCTGGAACTGGATTCATAATGAAGCCGGCGGCAGGGTGCTCCGTCTGGAAGGACCGATTGATGAGGAATCCTTCTGGGGGGATGAGGCAACACCAAAGGCATTCCGGGAGGAACTGGAATCAGGAGAGGGCGATATTACCATCTGGATCAACAGCCCCGGCGGAAATGTGTTCGCGGCAGCGGAGATTTATACGATGCTCCGGGACTATAAAGGCGCGGTTACCGTCAAGATTGACGCCATTGCCGCTTCTGCTGCCTCTGTGGTAGCGATGGCTGGAAGTAGAGTGCTGATGTCCCCTGTGGCAATGCTGATGCTCCATGATCCCAGCACCATCGCTTATGGCAATACCAAAGACATGGAGCGGGCAATTCATACGCTCAATGAAGTGAAGGAGAGTATCATTAACGCCTATGCTGCCAAGAGCGGATTGTCCCACAGCCGCATTTCCAACCTGATGTCCAATGAGACGTGGATGAATGCGAAAAAGGCAGTGGAACTGGGGTTCGCGGATGAAATCCTCTTTGATGCGGAAGAACCGGAAAAAGAGGAAGAAGGCGGGGAGGAAGAAACAGAGGAGGAAGAGGAAAAGCCGGGCATCCATCTGGAGGCACAGCTTTATTCCACCAGACAGATGGGGCTGACGATCCTGAACCGCCTCGGGGTGAACAGTGGGAAACCTCCTGAGAATTCGCCTGTGGATACACACCCGGAACCTCTGGGGCCGGAGGATGGGAAACCGCCCGCACCGGCTATCCGCATGGACGGTACAACGGAAGATGGCAGTGTGCCATACCTGATCTTAGAAAAACAGCTGGAGTGTTTGAAGTAAGGCAAAAGCCTGAAACAGACATATCCGGCTCTTTTTATACCCAAAATCACATTTTTTATGGAGGAAATGACAATGAGTAAGATTCTTGAACTGAGAAGCAAGCGCAATACCCTCTGGGAGCAGACCAAGGCATTCCTGGAGCAGCACCGCGGGGAGAACGGCCTTGTAGCCGCCGATGCGGTGGAGCAGTACAACAAAATGGCCCAGGAGGTCAAAGACCTGGGTGCGGAGATCGAGCGTCTGGAGCAGCAGGCGGAGTTTGACGCCAAGCTGTCGGCCCCGACCTCTAATCCGGTGCATGGAAATCCGAAGAACGGCAGCCCGAAGGATAAGAACACCAGCCCGACCGGGACGGAGGAGTATAAGAATGCATTCTGGGACATGATCCGCAACCGTGGCAACTACGGCGAGGTGCGCAACGCCCTGTCTGTCGGTGTCGATACGGAAGGCGGATACACCGTGCCGGATGAGTTTGAAAAGAAACTGGTGGAGGCACTGGAGGAGAATAACATCTTCCGAAGCATGGCGAATGTGATCCGTACCAGTTCCGGCACCCGTAAGATTCCGATTGCGGAGGACACCGGGGAGGCCAGCTGGATCGATGAAGGGGAGGAAATCCCGGAGAGTGACACCACGTTTGGACAGACCATGCTGTCGGCTTATAAGCTGGGCACCATGATCAAGGTTTCCAATGAGCTTCTGAACGATTCCGCGTTTGACCTTGCGACCTATATCGCCCGCCGTTTTGGTGTGCGTATGGGCAACGCGGAGGAGAAGGCATTCATTACCGGGGACGGTGTGGGCAAGCCGCTGGGCATCCTGGATGATGCCGGGGCGAAGGTGGGCGTAACCGCAGGAACGCAGACCAAGCTGACCTTTGATGAAATCTTCCAGCTGTACTATGCGCTGAAAGCACCATACCGCAAGAAAGCGGAGTTCCTGTGCAACGAGGCGGTGGTGCTGCAGCTGATGACCTTAAAAGACAACAATGGCAACTATATCTGGAAGCCGGGCCTTGAGATCGGCAAGCCGGATACACTCCTGAACCGTCCGCTGAAGACCTCTGCCTTTATGCCCGCCGTGGCAGCGGGAAACAAGGTGCTGGCCTTTGGCGATTACAGCTACTACTGGATCGCAGACCGCCAGAGCAGAACCTTCCGCCGCCTGAATGAGCTGTATGCCCGCACGGACCAGGTAGGTTTCCTTTCCACGCAGCGTGTGGACGGCAAGCTGATCCTGCCGGAAGCGGTGCAGGTGCTCCAGATGAAGGGCAGCGCATCCAGCGGTTCCTGATAAGGCGGAAAGATTATGGCAGATGGTGGTTATATGTATATGCCTGCCATCTGCTGATGAGAGAGAGGAGGATGCAGCCGTGGCATTGGTAACCTTGGAAGAAGCGAAGACCTATCTGCGTGTGGATTCATCGGATGAGGATGCCGTGGTCGGCATCCTCTTAACTTCTGCCGGGAAACTGTGTGCGGATGTGGCGAGGCTTACGGATGAACAGTGGGCAGCAGTAGATGCGGATGAAACAGAGGATACGGCATCGTACACGGAAGAAGAACTTTCCCGGATACGGGAAGTGATGAAAGTGGCGGTGCTGTATGCCCTCGCCTATCTGTATGAACACCGGGAGGAAGCGGACCATCATGGGCTTACCCTGACGCTCCGCTCCCTTTTGTTTTCCATCCGGGAAGGTGTTCTTTGAAAGGAGAGGCAGGCATGGAGATTTCAAAGCTGAATGAGCGGATAACGATTGAGAAGAATGCAGTCGTTACGGATGCCATTGGGAATCATAAGAACACATGGACCCACTACTTTTCCTGTTATGCCTATGCTTCCACCTATCAGGCAGAGGAGAAGGAAAGCGAGGTATCCAGCGAGGAGCGCTCCGTCACCTTTACGGTGCGCTGGTGCAGTGAGACCGCCGCTGTCACTTCCACAGGCTTCCGTGTGAGGTTCCGGGGAGAAGTTTATGACATTGAGTCGGTGGACCTGATGAATTACCGGAAGAAGGAGATCCGGTTCAAATGCCGGAGGGAACCAAGGCAGTGAGGAGGCAGCGATGGCAAAGAAAATATCGGTAGACCAGCTCTCCAGCGAGATCATGTCCGCATTGGATGAGTATAAAAAGGTCACGGATGAAGTGGTGAAAACCGCGGTGAATTCTGTATCAAAAGAGACGAAGGCAATGGCGCAGGCCGGCTCCCCGGTCAAGTCCGGCGGTTATCAAAAGGGATGGGCGGTCAAAAAGACCTCGGAGAAAACCGGGCAGGTCAGTATCACGGTCTATAACCGTACCAAGCCGGGGCTGACACACCTTCTGGAAAAGGGCCATGCCAAGCGCGGCGGCGGCCGGGTGGCGGGAAAACCACATATCGCCCCGGCAGAGGAATATGCCGTGAATGAACTGGAAGCAGCGATTAAAAGGGGGCTTTCGTGATGGATTATGAAGAGATTGCAAACATGTTAGGCGGCACGGGGCTGCCCTTCGCATACCACCATTTTGCGGAAGGGGAGTCACCACAGCCGCCTTTTATCTGCTACCTGACACCCGGCAGCAACAACTTTGCGGCAGACGGGAAGGTCTACTTCAAAGCAAAGCAGCTGGATGTAGAGCTGTATACGGACGAGAAGGCACCGGAATTGGAAGAACGGCTGGAAGCCGCCTTTGATGCTTACGGGCTGTTCTATGAGAAATCGGAAACCTACATCGAGTCCGAGAAACTGTATGAAGTGATTTATGAAATGGAGGTATGAAGGCTATGGGAAACAAAGTCAAATATAACCTGAAAAATGTCCATGCCGCAAAGCTGACAGAAACTGTGGCAGACGGCGTGACCGCATTTACCTATGCCGCACCGAAGGCGATCCCCGGAGCGGTGAGTATCAGCCTGGATGCGGAGGGCGAATCCAGCCCGTTCTATGCGGATGGTATTGTATATTTCCGTTCCGTGACCAACAACGGATACAGCGGTGATCTGGAAATCGCATTGATCCCGGAGTGGTTCCGCACGGAGATTTTGCAGGAGGAACTGGATGGCAAGGGTGTCCTGGTGGAAAACAGCGGGGTTGGCGAGAGCGTGAAGTTTGCCCTGCTCTTTGAGTTTGACGGGGATGTGAATGCCATCCGCCATGTGCTGTATAACTGTTCGGCATCCCGTCCGTCCATTGAATCGGAGACGAAAGAGGACACCATTGAGCCTGGAACGGAAACCCTGTCGATCACGGCAGACCCCCGCTCGGATGGGCTTGTAAAAGCCAGGACGGGCGATAGCACGGACAAGGAGGCATATACGAACTGGTATAAATCGGTGTATCTGCCGACGGAAAAAGAGTCAGGGCAGGAAGGAGCGTAAAAAATGCTGAAACGTGAGATTGAAATCTGTGGGAAAAAGGTGGCGTTCCGTTCCTCGGCCACCATTCCCCGACTGTACCGGGCGAAGTTTAAGAGGGACATCTTCAAAGACCTCTCCAAGCTGGAGAAATCCTATAAAGGCAAGACCGAGGACGGGGAGGAATTCCAGATCGAGGACTTGGAGATATTCGAGAACGTGGCTTATATCATGGCTTATCATGCGGACAATTCCATTCCTCCGACCATTGAGGAATGGCTGGACCAGTTTGATATGTTCTCCATCTATGAGGTCCTGCCGCAGATTCTGGAACTGTGGGGACAGAACATGATGGTGGAGGTGCAGGCAAAAAAAGAGTTGGCAGGAGTACAAGGGAAATGACCACGCCCCTGTTCCTCCTGCGTTGTGTGGAGCTTGGCATTGCGATCTCTGACCTGGATCTTCTTACGATTGGTCTCGTCATTGATATGTGGACGGAAAAAGGAAACGATGATGTGAAATACAAAAAAGTGGCCCGTGAAGCCACGCAGGAAGATTTCGATAAATTTTAGCTTTGGCGCATCCGGTTCGGGTGCGCCATTTACATGCTTGGAGGTGAGGAACAGTGGCGAGCAGGATCAAAGGCATCACGATTGAGATTGGCGGCGATACCACAGGCTTAGACAAGGCCCTGAAAAGTGTCAATTCTTCTATCACGCATACGCAGAGTGCCCTAAAAGATGTCAATAAGCTGCTGAAGCTGGACCCCGCCAACACAGAACTTCTCACACAGAAACAGAAGTTACTGAAGGATGCGATTTCATCCACAAAGGAAAAGCTGGATGCCTTAAAACAGGCGCAGGCACAGGCAAAGGAGCAGCTGGAGAACGGTGACTTGGGGCAGGACAAATACGATGCCCTCCAGCGTGAGATCATCGAAACTGAGCAGGAATTAAAGCGGCTCCAGCAGGAGGCTGCAACCACCAGTACAGCCCTTGCCAAGATCGACGAGATCGGCGGCAAGATGGAGAACCTGGGAAACTCTATCGCCGGTGTCGGAAAAACGATTATGCCGATCTCCACGGCAGTCGGCGGCCTGGGCATTGCGGCGGTGAAAACGGCTGCGGACTTTGACTCTGCCATGAGCCAGGTGGCAGCGGTATCCGGCGCGACCGGGAACGACCTGCAGTCTCTCCGGGATAAGGCCCGCGAGATGGGTGAGAAAACGAAGTTCTCCGCATCCGAGGCAGCGCAGGCCATGAATTACATGGCCATGGCCGGATGGAAGTCAAAAGACATGATCTCCGGTATTGACGGTATCATGAACCTCGCTGCTGCCAGTGGTGAAGACCTGGCGACCACATCGGACATTGTAACGGATGCCTTGACTGCCTTTGGACTGTCGGCTGCGGATTCCGGGCATTTTGCGGATATTCTGGCGGCGGCATCCTCTAATGCCAATACGAATGTCAGCATGATGGGCGAGACGTTCAAATACTGTGCGCCGATTGCAGGAGCACTTGGTTTCTCCGCGGAGGATACGGCGGAAGCCATCGGCCTGATGGCGAATGCGGGTATCAAGTCCTCCCAGGCAGGTACGGCACTTCGTACTATCATGAACAATCTTGCCGGGGAAGTGAAGATCAGCGGGCAGGCCATCGGGGATGTGACGATTGCCACAACAAATGCGGATGGCAGCATGAGAAGCCTGTCGGATATCCTTGCAGACTGCCGGGTTGCGTTTGGAGGATTGACCGAATCTGAGAAGGCGCAGGCGGCAGAATCCCTTGTGGGCAAGAATGCCATGAGCGGTTTCCTTGCTTTGATGAATGCCGCCCCTGCGGATATTGAAAAGTTAAGCGGTGCTATTGATAACTGTGACGGAACTGCGGAAAAGATGGCTGCCACCATGCAGGATAACCTGATGGGGCAGCTTACCATCTTAAAGAGCCAGCTGGAGGAGCTCGCTATTTCCTTTGGTGAGATGCTGATGCCTGCCATCCGTAACATTGTGACGAAAATCCAGGAGTTCGTGGATAAGTTAAACGGCATGGATGAGGGCACCCGTGAGATGGTCTTAAAGATCGGCCTTTTGGTAGCGGCGCTTGGGCCGTTCCTGGTGATCCTCGGAACCACGATAGCCAAGATCGGCACGGCTATGAAAGGGTTTGTACAGCTGGTGAACGGCTTTAACAAACTGAAAGTGGCGGTGCAGGGCGGCACAGGGCTGTTTGGAAAAATGGGAGCTGCCATTGGCGGTATCTCTGCCCCTGTTGTGGCGGTGGTGGCAGTCATCGGGACACTGGTGGCTGCATTTTTGCATCTGTGGAATACCAATGAGGGATTCCGGGAGGCCATCATTGGGACGTGGAATACCATCAAAGAGACCGTCAGTACCTTCTGCCAGGGAATCGTTGACCGGCTGAATGCTTTGGGATTTAGTTTCCAGGACATCACACAGGTGCTCTCGGCAGTGTGGAACGGTTTCTGTTCCCTGCTTGCCCCGGTCTTTGAAGGTGCGTTTCAGGCGATTGCTGCGGTACTCTCTACGGTGCTGAACGTGCTCACTGGCATTCTGGATGTATTTATCGGACTGTTTACCGGAAACTGGTCGCAGATGTGGTCTGGCATCCAGACAATCTTCTCCGGGGTATGGGAGGGAATCAAGGGTGTCCTTTCGGCAGCGGTCGGCATCATCCAGGGCATTGTCGACGTGTTCCTCGGCTGGTTCGGCACGAGCTGGAGTGAGGTCTGGACGAATATCAAGACTTTCTTCGAGGGTATCTGGAACGGCATTGTAGCTTTCTTCTCTGGTATTTGGGAGACCATCACAAATGTGGTGCAGACAGGAATCATGCTGATCGGCTCCATTTTAAGTGCTGCCTTCGACATTATCACGCTGCCTTTCCAGTTTATCTGGGAGAACTGTAAGGAAATCATTATATCTGCCTGGAACGCCATTAAATCGGTGGTATCTTCCGCAATCGGTGCGGTTTCCAGCGTGATCTCGTCCGTAATGTCCGTGATCCAGAATGTCATTTCGGCTATCTGGACGGCGATCAGCACGAAAATTTCAACGGTGCTGAACACGATAAAATCCGTGGTGACTACCGTATTCAATGCCATTAAGTCGGTGGCGTCCAGTGTCTGGAACGGAATCAAATCCGCCATTTCGACCGTGGTGGATGGCATCAAGAGCAAAGTTTCCTCTGTATTTAACTCGGTCAAGAGTACGGTGACTTCCGTATTTAATGGCATCAAGAGTACCACCACTTCCGTCTGGAACGGCATCAAGACTGCCATTATTACTCCGATTGAGGCAGCGAAAAACACCATCAAGGGTATTGTGGATAAGATCACCGGATTCTTCTCCAGCATGAAGATTTCCCTGCCGCACATCAAGCTGCCGCATTTCAGGATTTCCGGCAGCCTGTCTATTGCACCGCCGAGCGTGCCTCACCTGTCTATTGACTGGTACAAAGAGGGCGGTATCATGACACGCCCGACTCTGTTTGGGATGAACGGTACGAACCTGATGGCAGGCGGAGAAGCTGGGGCAGAAGCGATCCTGCCATTGAAAGGTTTCTACAGTCAGCTGGAGAGTATCCTTTCAAACCGGATGGATACCAGCACGATGGAACGCTATCTGTCTGTCATTGCGGCAAACAGCAGCAAGGGCATTTATCTGGAGGACGGAACTTTGGTAGGGCATCTGCTTCCGGCCATTGACAGTAAGCTGGGGCAGATGCAGAAGTTGAACAGGAGGTTGAGTTTATGAGGCCGGATATAAAACTGGATAGCGTGTGGATGTCTGGCCTTGGGTGGCTGCGGGAGAGCATCAGCTTTCCGACGCCCCAGTCACAGACCAATACCATTGTAGTGCCGGGACGGAATTCCCCCATCCGGTACACGGAAGCATTGGGGCGGGTATCCTACCAGCCCAGGAGTTTTGAAATCATACTTTCCATGCTTGGAACCAGGGAGCAGTTTAATCAAAAGGTCAGTGCGGTGGTGAACCCGTTTGCAGGGCATCTGGTGAAAGTGGTTTGCAGTGAGGAACCGGGGCTGTATGCCATCGGCACACTGGAAATGTCCCCGGCTTATGATCCGCTAACGAGGAAGGGGCAGCTTACCGTTTCCTGCTCCGATGGGGATTCCTACCGCTACCATGTGAATGAAACGGTGGTGACAGTTACGGGCGGAGGGAATGTCATTCTGGATAATGATTATATGCCTGTGGTCCCGGTCATCACAGCCACGGCGGAAACGGCACTGGGCTGGCAGATCGGCACAGACACCTTCCAAAAATCTGTCAGCCCCGGTACTTGGGAATTTCCTGAAATGGAATTGCAGGCCGGAAGAAATGTAGTGTCCGTCACTGGAAATGGAACCGTGACCTTCCGGTACCGGGAGGGATGCCTATGAGATTATTCCGTATCTATGTGGACGGGGCATTGTTTTACCATCCGCAGTTATCGAAACTGGCAGTCACGGAGGCGAAGGTGGAAGAGGATGCGGAGAACATTGACAGCCTGACGCTGTCGGCTCCCTATAACCACCCCTATCTAAATGCAATTAAGCCAATGGCTTCTGTGATCGTTTGCAAGAAAGGAAATGAAACGGTCTTTGAGGGGCGGGCGCTGGATGACGGCAGTGATTTTTATAACACCCACACATGGACCTGTGAATCGGCTCTTTCCTATTTAAAAGACAGCCAGCAGCCGCCCTATAACTACAAAGGGAGCTTAAGAGGGCTTTTCGAGTATTTCATAACCGAACACAACAAAACCGTGGAGGAGCAGAAGCAGTTCACGGTGGGGGAAGTAACGGTAGCCGATAACAATGATTATGTGGCTTACAGCTGTTCTGAGTATTCCATGACGATGGATGCCATTAAGGATAAGCTCATGAAAACACACGGAGGGTATCTGCGGCTCCGGTATACAGCCGATGGAAAAGTCTTGGACTACCTGGCGGACTTTACAGAGGCGTCACTTCAAAAAGTGGAGTACGGGAAAAACCTGACCGATGTAAAAATCAACCAGGATCATACGGAACGGGTGACAGCACTCATTCCCCTTGGGGCAAAGGTCAAGACCACGGATGAGGAAGGCAATGAGGTGGAAACGGATGAGCGCGTCACCATTGAAGCTGCCAACGACGGGAAGAATTATGTGTTCGATGAAGATGCGGTCAAGGAGATCGGCTGGATATGGGCAACGGAAGTGTGGGAGGATGTAACGCTTTCTTCCAACCTTCTCAGGAAGGCGAAAGCGAGGATTTCTGAACTGGCGAAGGGCATCACCAGCATGGAGCTGACTATCGTGGATGAATCCGATACCGGGGCAGATATCGCGGATATCCATGCAAGGCAGTATGTGTACTGTTCTTCCCCGCCCCATGGGATCGACGGAAGGTATCTGTGCATCCAGAGGACGCGGGATTATCTGAATCCTTCCGGCAACACCATTAGCATCGGGGCAAGCGGTATCCGGCTGACTGCCATCAGTGCGAAGCAGAACCAGAACTTAAGCACACTGGAACAGGATATCCTGGGGCAGACGGAGAAGATCGAGAACATCTTCGGGAAAGTCGAGGATATCACCACAGCGAAAATGTACCGGACAGAACTGGTGGTGGAAGGCACGAGCATCTTCCGGGATAAGGGGCAGATGAGCAGGCTTTCCTGTAGGGTGCTATCCTGGGACAAGGATATCACAGATACCCTTCCCAAATCTTCTTTTAACTGGCACCGGAAGTCCGGCAATGTGGAAACGGATGCCGATTGGGATGGGTTGCATAAAGGAATGAAAAGCGTAACCATATCAACCGAGGACGTGTTCGATAATGCGTCCTTTTATTGTGAAGTCACCATTTAATTTGAAGGAGGAACACAAATGCCTACTATCTTAACATCCAGCCAGCAGACTTTCGTGGACATCACAGATCAGCGGAAACTGTCGGCTTATATCACATCCAATTTACCGAAGACGCAGAGTGAGGACCCGAACACCCTGCCCCACGCCTATGCGCCGAACTGGGAAACATCCCATCTGGTGCTGACCCCGGTGATCTTCTTAGACCAGACCAACGTGGCGCTGGACGCATCCGGGCTGACCATTTCATGGAAACGCAAAGACGGAACGGGGGCAGAGAGCGCCCTGTCATCGGGAGAAACGGTGTCCGGCGGCATCCTGACGGTCAGCCAGAACAAGCTCTCCGCATCTTCCTCCGGGATGATCACTTATATCTGCTATATCAGTTACTATGATTCGGAAACGAAGAATACGGTCAATATTTCTTCTGACATTACCTATACGTTGGTAAAGAATGCGGAGAACGCAAAACTGGCCTATGTGACGGCGGATACCTATGTGTTCAAATACAATACCAGTTCTGCATTGGTAGGGGCAACGCAGGCGACTTTGTCTGCACAGGTCCAGGGGGTAACGGTCAGCAAGTGGCAGTATCTGAACAGTTCCGGTGTGTGGACGGATTATCCGACCACTTCGGACAATACCAGTATTACCGGCGGGACGCTGGTAGTAAAGCCCGCACACGCAGTGTTCTTCAACAACGTGGCGCAGATCAAGCTGGTGACCGATGATGCGGATGTGTTCGACACCATTTCCATCACGAAGATGTATGACGGGGAGCAGGGACAGCCGGGGCAGGCAGGCGCGGGAGGTTTGTCCGTCATCCTTGGAAATGAGGCGCAGAACATTGCCTGCACCACGGGAGGTGCGGTACAGGCTGCCGTGGATGTGACGATTCCCTTTACCGGGTATGTAGGCATTACGCAGACCCCATGTACCTGTACAGTGGGAACCCTGCCCACCGGAGTGACCGTAAAATCCAATACGGCAGCCACGGCGTCTGCTTCAGGTTCCGTAGTGCTTACCTTTGCCGCCAATGCCACCCTGGGCGGGGCATCGGTGCTGACTGGAACCATTGACCTGACCTTTACGATTTCAGGAAAGAGCGTGGTGAAGAAGTTTGCCTGGACGAAATCCAATAAGGGAAGCAACGGGGCCAGTGCGGTGGTGTTCTCTGTTTACGCACCAAACGGGACTATCGTACAAAACCAGTCCGGTTCCCTGGTACTGGCAACATCCGCCTACAGCGGCACAACGGAGATCACCACAGGTGCGACTTACCAGTGGTCGAAATACACAGCCGGAAAATGGACAGATATCAGCGGGGCAACGTCTGATACGCTGATGGTTTCCGGCGCGGATATCGTGAATATCCAGTCTTACCGGTGCACCATGAATTATGGCGGCAAGTCCTATGTGGATGTGATCACGGTGGAGGATAAGTCGGATCCCTATGTATCGGAGATGCTCTCCATCGGCGGCTTTACCGTAAAAAATAACCTGGGCGGTCTGGTTCCCTATGTGATCGTCCGTACCAACCAGAAGGAAGTGGATGCACTGCTCGGCAATATCAGCGAGACAGCCCCTTCCACGCCTACAAACGGGATGTTCTGGTACAAGATCGACCATACAGCGAAAACAGTCACGCTGATGAAGTATAACGGGACTACGTGGGCAGCGGCAACAGAAAAGCAGAGTCTTACCTACACCTGGTATAAGCAGGATAAGGACGGCAGGGAGGCTGCCTTTGGAAAGACTGGAAAAGTCATTTATTTATCTGCGGATGACATTGACAGCATCGCCACCCTACAGTGTGATGTGTCTAATTAGGGGGGTGGCGGGCATGGCGCTTTTAACGGTCTGCCAGCATACGTTCCAGAACGTGCAGGCGTATGACGACGCGGTGGAGGGCGTGGAAGCCTTAAAGGTCAACGTGCGGGAGTGCTACTCGGAGATCACAAAGACCTCCGAGCAGATTCAGAGTTCTGTCCGGGAGATGTACCTGTCAAAGTCTGAGCTGGAAAGCATCCAGCAGGACTTCCAGGCGAGCATCACCCAGAACAGCAGCGAGATCCGCATGGATTTTACCGCTATCACCAATGAGATCATCAACAATGTGTCTGCAAACCAGACGCTTCTGGAGGAGTATATCCGGTTTAAAGGGGCGCTGATCGAGCTTGGGAAGGTCGGGAATGCGTTCACGGCGGAGCTTTCCAACGAGGAGCTGGCCTTTAAGGAGAACGGACAGAAGATTGCCTACATTTCCAATCAGAGCCTTGTGATCACCAATGCGGAGATACGGAACAAGCTGTCCCTGGGTAATGAGAGCCGGGGATGGTTTGATTTTATCCCAAGAGCCAACGGGAACCTGTCTATCAAATGGCGTGACCCGGCGGGATAACAGCAGTTTTTATTTTTGTGGGGAAGGAGGAAAAGCAAAATGGCATCCAGCGGCAGCTTTTCCGGTTCCATCCACAGCGGGCATTATGTGCTGCGGGTGGACTGGACGCAGACAAAAAATATATCTGCCAATACCAGCACGGTCACAGCGAAAGCCTATCTGGTCAATGACTGGAGTCTGTCTATTTATGGCCGTTCGGACAATTCCATAACGATCAACGGAACCGCACAGATTTATGAGTCACCAGCAGTCAACGGTACAGGCACGCACCTTCTGGGAACTGTAACACAGACCGTGAACCATAACAGTGACGGCACAAAAAGCCTGACCATGAGCGCGGTGTTCTATATCCGGGCGACGTTAAGCGGGACGTATTATGAGTCGATTACCGCAAGCGCCAATATTACGCTGGATTCCATTGCAAGGGCGTCCAGTGTTTCTACCCCTAATGCAACGATGGGGTCTGCTACGGCCATTGCCATCAGCCGTGCCTCTTCTTCCTTTACCCACACGCTGACCTATACCTTCGGCACGGCTGCCGGGACGATAGCCACAAAGACCACGTCCACATCGGTATCCTGGACACCGCCCCTTTCACTGGCAAGCCAGATACCCAAAGCGGTGACCGGAACCTGCACGGTCACCTGTACGACTTATAACGGCAGTACGAAGATTGGAAGTAAGACGTGTACGCTGACACTGACCGTCCCGGCTTCAATAAAACCTACCATTACCAGTTTGACTGCTGCCAGGGTGGACGGGGCGGTGCCGGGTACCTGGGGGATCTATGTGCAGACGAAGTCCAAAGCAACGCTTACCATTAACGGGGCGGCGGGAAGCTACGGCTCCACGATTTCTTCCTATTCCATTACGGGCGGCGGCTACACCAGTACGGCGTCCAGTTTTACAACGGGGTTCCTGAATACTTCCGGCATGGTTACTTTTACGGCGACGGTGACGGATTCCAGGGGGCGGGTGTCAGCAGCGGCCACGGTGAGCATTTCGGTGGTGGCCTATTCCCCGCCGTCCTTTGCCAGCTACCTCTCACAGCGGTGCTTAAGCAATGGAACTGTTAATGATGACGGGACGTATATCCGGGGACTGGTTTCCTACAGTTATGCGTCATGCAGCAGTAAAAACACCATTACCCGCGCCACCTATTACAAAAAGGCATCGGATACCGCGTGGACGAATGCCAATGCCGCTTTCAGTTCCGGTACGGCGTTTACTTTTGGCGGCGGAAACATCTCCACGGAGACCTCCTATGACATCAAATATACGCTGACAGATGCCTTTACCACCATTGCTATCCAGGACATCGTTTCTACGGCAGCCGTGGTCATGGATTTTAAGAGAGGCGGTAAGGGAGTGGCTGTTGGGAAGGTATCGGAGAAGGATAATACCTTCGAGGTTGCGGAGGATTGGGATGTCCGGGTGTATGGGAAACTTTTAAAAGATTATATCCAGTCCTTCATTAAGACGCTGTATCCGGTGGGCAGTATCTATATGAGCGTCAATGCCACTAACCCGTCCGCTTACTTTGGCGGAACATGGGTAGCCTGGGGCGCAGGGCGGGTACCTGTGGGTATCAATACCGCAGACGGGAATTTCAATACAGTGGAAAAGACCGGTGGTGCGGCAACGGTTACACTGACAACTGCACAGATGCCTGCACATACCCATACGTTTACCGGAAGTTCCGCTACTACAAGCAGCAAAGGGGCGCATACCCACAATGTCGGTCGTGACGGGGATGGTGCATCAGGCTCAAGCACGTATACTGTCCACAGCGCGGGAGTGTCCGGCGCAGGGGGAACATCCCCAACAAACAGCGCGGGCGCGCATACCCATACACTTACCGCGAAAGGCACGAATGCCAATACGGGAGGCGGTGGGGCGCATTCAAACCTTCAGCCGTATATCGTCTGCTATATGTGGAAACGGACGGCTTAATATAAAAAAATAAAACGAATGTGGAAAACAGGCAGTTCATCCTTCGGGACGGCTGCCTTTTTCAATACAAAAATCAAAGAAAGAGAGGAACGGAGCATGAAAAATTTTATTGAAGCGGCACAGTACGCATTCGCGGCACTTGGAGGGGCGGTGGGCGCTGTCATGGGAGGTTTTGACGGATTCCTGTACGCCCTGATTGTGTTCGTGGTGGTGGACTACCTGACGGGCGTCATGGCTGCGGTTCTGAATAAGAAGCTGTCCAGCGAGGTGGGTTTCCACGGGATTTTTAAGAAAGTGGTTATCTTCGCACTGGTGGCGGTGGGGCATATCGTGGATGCCTATGTCATTCAAAACGGGAGCGTCATCCGTACGGCGGTGATTTTCTTTTATTTATCCAATGAAGGGATCAGCATCCTGGAGAACGCATCGGTCCTTGGGCTACCCGTGCCGCAGAAGTTAAAGGATGTATTGGAACAGTTGAAAGATGGGAAAGAGGGAGAGTAAGCATCGGGTTTCCGGTGCTTTTTCCTTTGGAAAGAGAGGACAGGATTATGAAATTAGTACAGAGTATTTTGACTAAAAACCCCTGTTATACGGCAGGGAGAAAGATCACGGTCAAGGGGCTGATGCTCCATTCCGTAGGATGCCCGCAGCCCAAGGCATCGGTGTTTATCAATTCGTGGAACAGCCCGTCTTATAATAATGCCTGTGTGCATGGTTTTATTGACGGCAACGACGGCACGGTGTATCAGACGCTTCCATGGAATCATCGTGGCTGGCACTGTGGTTCCGGCAGTAAGGGAAGCGGAAACAATACCCATATCGGAGTGGAAATGTGCGAACCGGCGTGCATCAAGTACACATCGGGCAGTAACTTTACCTGCTCGGATAAAGCAACGGCAAAGGCTGTGGCAAAGAGAACGTATGAGGCGGCGGTGGAACTGTTTGCTATGCTTTGTAAGCAGTACAACTTAAACCCGACCGCTGATGGCGTCATCATCAGCCACAGGGAGGGGCACAGCCGGGGCATTGCTTCTAACCACGGAGACCCGGAGCATCTGTGGAATGGACTCGGCATGGGCTACACCATGGATGGATTCCGCAAAGCAGTAAAGGCGAAGATGAATGGCTCTGGCAGTTCTGGCAGCAGCACTGGAACTTCCGGCCTGCAGGCGTCTGCCCTTAAAAATCTCTCTGAGGCAGATGTGATCGCCAAGGTGGGGCCGCTGTTTACCGCAGACCAGAAGACAAGCGGTATTCTGGCATCGGTATCCCTGGCACAGTTTATTCTGGAGAGCGGATACGGGAAGAGTGAACTGGCACAGAACGCCAACAACTGCTTTGGCATGAAGAAGTCCCTGTCCGGGAATACCTGGAGTGGTTCCACCTGGGACGGCACTTCCATCTACACCAAGAAAACACAGGAATACGAGAATGGTGCATATATGACGGTAACGGCAGATTTCCGCAAATATCCGTCCGTGGAGAAATCCATTGCAGACCATTCCGCGTATCTTTTGGGAGCGAAGAATGGTGCGAAACTGCGTTATGATGGCTTGAAAGGCTGCACGGACTATAAGAAAGCGGTGCAGATCATCAAGGATGGCGGATATGCAACTTCCCCGACCTATGTGGAGAACCTCTGCTCCATCATTGAGAAGTGGAAGCTGACACAGTATGACGTGGCAAATGCCGGAACTGCGGAAGTCTGGTACCGTGTGCGTAAAACCTGGGCAGACGCAGCATCCCAGAAAGGCGCATTCCACAGCCTTGCCAATGCGAAGAAGTGTGCAGATGAGAATGCGGGGTATTCCGTGTTCGATGAATCCGGCAGGAATATCTATACCGGAAAACAGGCTGCCTTTCAGCCGTATCTGGTGAAGGTGTCAGCCTCTGACCTGCGTATTCGCAAAGGCCCCGGCATCGATAAGGCCAAGACCGGGAAGTACACGGGAAAGGGTATCTTTACGATTGTAGAGGAAGCGGACGGCCCCGGCGCATCCAAGTGGGGGCTTTTGAAAGCGTACCAGAAGAACCGTGATGGCTGGATTTCGCTGGACCATGCACAGAAGGTATAAGTAAAAAGTAATAAAAACGGTGCCCACTGAGGAAGATTTCCTTAGCGGGCATCATTTTTACATGGGCTTTTGTAGTGGAGGGGTATGATGAAGAACCAGGATATTATAAAACTGAATGATTTGAGACAGCAGGGCAAGGGCGCGGCGGAAATCGCGGAAACGCTAAACTTGCCATTGAACACAGTAAAATCTTATCTGCGCCGGCACCCGGAAGCAGACACCTCCCGTGTCTGCCCGCAGTGTGGGAAACCAGTGGTGCAGAAGGAAGGGCGGAAGGAGAAGAAGTTCTGTTCGGATAAATGCCGTAACCAATGGTGGAACAGCCACCAGTCGGAGATCAAAAAAGAGGCATATTACACGCTGGTGTGCCAGTTTTGCGGAAAGGAGTTTGAGAGCTATGGGAATCAGAGAAGGAAGTTCTGCAGCAGGAAATGTTACGGAAACCACAGAAAAAAACTCGCAGGAAAAGTATTCAGCGGATAACCTGATGGTCTACCGGGTGTCCCTTTCCCTGATTGACAGCCTGTATTCGGGCGGGCATCTTACGGCAGCAGACCGGAGGAAAGCATACACAATCATTGCCAGACGCCACGGCTTATCTTTGGATAGTATTTTCGCGGAAACCGCTTGATATATCTCCGCTTTAGAGTGATGAATATGGTACGCCAAAGATGGCGGAAATTGATACAAGGAGGGATAACATGGGCAGAAAAGTGACACGGGTGGCTTTTAACGTACCGGAGATTCCAAAAAAGAAAAACGTGGCGGCTTACTGCCGTGTGTCATCCGGAAAGGACGCCATGCTCCATTCGCTGGCGGCGCAGGTCAGTTATTACAGTGAGCTGATCCAGAGCCATGGGGAATGGGAATATGCCGGGGTCTATGCGGATGAGGCAAAAACCGGAACCAAGGACACCAGGGAAAATTTTGTGCGGCTGCTTTCCGACTGCCGTGCGGGGAAGATTGACTTGATACTGACCAAGTCGATTTCCCGGTTTGCCAGAAATACGGTAACGCTGCTGGAGACGGTGCGGGAGCTGAAGCTGATGGGCGTAGATGTTTACTTTGAAGAGCAGAACATCCATTCCATGAGCACAGACGGGGAGTTCATGCTGACCATCCTGGCATCCTATGCACAGGAGGAGAGCCGGTCGGCAAGCGAGAACCAGAAATGGCGCATCAAGAAGAATTTTGAGGAAGGGAAGCCATGGAGCAGTACGCTTCTTGGTTACCGCAACGTGAACGGGCGCTTTGAGATCGTGCCGGAAGAAGCACAAACCGTGCGGATGATTTTTGACTGGTATCTGGAGGGGCTTGGGGCAACCGCTATCCGGGACCGGCTGAATGCCATGGGAATCAAGACGAGGCTGGGGAATCAGTGGAACAGGAGCCCGATCTTAAAGCTGCTCCGTAATTACACCTATACCGGAAACCTTCTCCAGCAGAGGACCTACCGTGAGAACCACATCACGAAAAAGTGCATCATCAACCAGGGTGAAAAACCGATGTACCTTGCGGAAGGCACCCATGAGGCGATCATTGACATGGATACCTTCAACCAGGTGCAGGAAGAGATCAAACGCAGAGCGGAGAGATATAAAAGCCCGGAAGGAAAAAAGTGTGAGACATATCCCTTCACTGGCATGGTCCGGTGCGGCTGCTGCGGGAAAAATTATGTGAGGTCAGGTACACAAAGTTACCGGACATGGACCTGCAGGACCCGGAGAAAAGAGGGGCTGAAACATTGTGACGCAGAGATCATCCCGGAGGAAGAACTGATACGGCTTACCGCAGAGATACTCAGTGGGGAAGTTACTGAGGATGCCGTCAGGGATAAAATAACGGTTATCCGGGCAGAGAAAGACCGCACCCTGGTATTCTGTTTCAAGAATGGCAAGGAAACCGTTAAACAGTGGCGGGAGCATGAAACCGTGCATGTCTGCACAGAGGAGCAGAAGAGGCAGATCAGCCGGAAAAATTCTGGCAGGAAACGGACAGAGGAACAGCGCAGGCAGCAAAGTGAGCGGATGAAGGAATACTGGAAAGACCGCGAGTTCCCGGAGGAGCAGCGCAGACGGCAGAGTGAGCAGATGAAAGCATATTGGAATGACCGGGAAGCATCAGAGGGGCACAGGCAGACGGTGAGCCGCCTGATGAAAGAAATGCGGGCAAAGGAAACAGGAAAGGGGGCGCAGAACGATGGCTAATGTGACAGTGATCCCGGCAACCAGGAATTTCCACACCGGAATAAGGAAAGATGCCGTGGTCCAGAAAAAGACCGCCGGATATGCCCGTGTCAGCACGGACAGTGAGGAGCAGCAGACCAGCTACGAGGCGCAGGTGGATTATTACACTAACTACATTAAAAATAACCCGGAATGGGAGTTTGTCGGCGTGTATACCGATGAGGGTATCAGCGCAACCGGCACCAAGCACCGGGACGGCTTTAACCAGATGATACAGGATGCGCTGGACGGAAAGATCGATTTGATCGTCACCAAGTCGGTATCCCGGTTTGCAAGGAACACGGTGGACAGCCTTACCACGGTGCGGAAACTAAAGGAAAAGGGCGTGGAGGTGTACTTCCAGAAAGAAAACATTTACACTCTGGACTCCAAAGGGGAACTGCTGATCACCATCATGTCCTCCCTGGCGCAGGAAGAATCCCGGTCCATTTCAGAGAATGTGACCTGGGGCCAGAGAAAGCGGTTTGCAGACGGCAAAGTCAGCATCGCCTACAGCTCTTTCCTCGGCTACCAGAAAGGGGAGGACGGGCAGATGGAGATCGTGCCGGAGGAGGCAGAAATTGTAAGGCTTATTTACCGGATGTTCATGCAGGGAAAGACGCCTTACGCCATTGCAAAGTACCTGATGGAAAAGAAGGTCCCCACACCGACCGGGAAACAGCGGTGGCAGCACCGGACGATTGAGAACATACTGACCAATGAAAAGTACAAGGGCGATGCCAGGCTCCAGAAGTGCTATACGGTGGACTTCCTTTCCAAGAAGCGGAAAGTGAATGAGGGCGAGGTTCCGCAGTATTATGTGGAAGGCAGCCATGACGCCATCATCGCACCTGCAGAGTGGCAGATGGTACAGCTGGAGATGGAACGCAGGAGGAACATGGGGCGGAGCCATAACTGCTGCGGAACGTTTTCTGCAAAGCTGAAATGCGGAGACTGCGGGGAATTCTTCGGTTCCAAGGTCTGGCACTCTAACAGCAAGTATAAACGCACCATCTGGCAGTGCAACGCCAAGTTTAAGGGAGAGAGCAAGTGTACTACGCCGCATCTGTACGAACAGCGGATACAGGAGTTATTTCTGGAGGCGCTGGGGCGGCTACTGGAAAACCGGGAGACGGTCATGGATGACTGCCGTGCAGTGATGGATGTACTTGGGGATTGCAGCACCATTGAGAAGGAACTGGAATCCGTCAGTAGCGAGATGGAGGTAGTCACCGGGCTGATCCAGAAGCTGATTGTGGAAAACGCAACCCGGAAACTGGATCAGAACGATTACCGCAGGAAGTATGAGGGATATGTGAATAAGTACGCAGCTTTAGAGAGCCGGATGGACAGCCTGAAAAAAGACCGGGAGAGCCGGGAAATCAAGTTTGACATTTTCAGCGGGTTCCTGTTTGAACTGAGTGAACTGGAGGAACTGCCGCTGGAATTCGAAGTGAAGCTGTTCCACAGCCTGGTGGATTATGCAACAGTGTACCATGACGGGAGGGTGGTGTTTGCCTTTCGGAATGGCGCGGAGGTTGAGACAAGAATATAGGAAAAGAGGGATGCCCCGGAATTCAGTGTGGAGATGCTGGTTCCGGGGCTTATTTTTGTTAATGTATAGCACAGTTTATTCTGTTTTCAGTTCTGGATAACTTACCAAGCTAAGAATTTCTCCCTTTCCTACCCCATCTATTTCACGGAGTGAAACGGTCATCTGAAACTGCAAGCTGTCACGTTCATTATATACACAATAAGTAATGGTTGCTGTTTGATCTGAAACTGAAAACAAATCCTGCGGATCTAATATATTTCCTTCTGCATCGTAAATCCTCATATCCTTATTTTTCCAATAATCAGGAATCCAGTATATATAATCTTCGTCTGAAAAAATCTGTTCTAAGCCATCGTCTGAGTCATTACAGATGGTTTCACAATAATAACCGTCGTTTGCCGATATATAGAGAGAATATCCTTCACCTAAAGGCGTTTGTATTTTTTCAAGCGTAAATGTTTTATCCGGTATTAAGTCAATCTCGCTGGCTCCGGATAGATCCTGGGCATATACTTTAATCGGATACTCATCCATTATCCCGTAATGCCCATTCGCAAAAAATCCTGTTATTCCAATGATAAGCAATAAAAAAACAGCACTGCAATAACGCAATTTTAATGCCTTCTTCCTTTGCTTGGCAATTTGGTGTGCATTTTCAATAATCTGGACTTTTTTCTTTTCACTTAGCATGATTTCAGTTTTCAATTCATTCATTGTCATTCTCCTATTTTTAATTTTAATTGCTCACGAGCCCGCTGTAGCCGTTTTTTTACCGCAGCATCAGATATTTTTAATATGTTTGAAATTTCCTTTACCGAATAACCTTCTATGGAATGTAAAATGATAACGGATTTATATTTTGTGGGTAATAAGGAAATCTCCCTCAAAATTTCCTGTTCACCTAAAGTGGTTTCAGATATATCCGTTTCACTAATAGGGGAAGAAGGATGACGTTTCCAGTATCGGATTTGGTTTTTGCATATATTGATGCAGACGCGCATTAACCACGCTTTTGCATGCTCTTCATCTTTCAACTTTGGTTTTTTTAATAAATATCTCACATAGGTTTCCTGAACGGCATCTTCAGCGTCATGGGTATTTGATAGCATGAATAGCGCCATTCGATAAAGAAGATCCATATGCTCAGTAAATAATGTTTCTGCTCTCATCATCTTTACCTCTTTATATAGAACACACCATAGAGCTTAATGCGGTGACATTATTATTTTATAAAATTTCAAATAGCTGAACTATAAATTGAAATGCCGTCTTGTTTATTATTATCGATAAAGGAATATGTGTCCATATGAAAATGTGGAAAGGGGCTGGAGAAGGTGGCAGTTGATTAGCCAGATACTCAGAAAAATGGGAAATGAATAAATACAACATAAAGACCGTTGGTGGGTACGGATATAGTTTTGAAACGTGAAAAAACCGGCAGTTGCAACTATGAAGTAACTGCCAGTTTTTTTTCAATAAAAATAACCAGGTATATCAAACTGACCTGGTTATCTTAATTTTGTTATTGTATCTGGTCTGTCTTGATCTCCCCGCGTTCTTTTTCTATCTGCTCCAGATGCTGGATCAGTACATATTCAATGTAATTCGTCATAGAGCGGTGTTCATCTGTAGCAAGAATCCCGATTTTGTCAAACACTTCGTCCGACAGACGCAGAGTAAATACACGCTTGTTGGTTGCCATTTCCCTTGCCCTCCGTTCCGGGTATGAATTTATGGTATACCAATATGCGGTAAATTTATACGTTCACTAGACAGCTAAGTGATAGCACTTTACATCAAAAAGTGAAAAAGTAGACACAGATGGCAGTCTTTATTCTTCCATTTTAATTTCTCCATGCTCTTTTTCCACATCTTCTAAATGTTTGATCAGTATGTATTCAATATAGTTGGTTAAGGAGCGGTGTTCGCTGGTAGCCAGAATGCCGATTTTATCGAATACTTCATCTGACAAACGTAAAGTAAATACTCTTTTATTGGTTGCCATATTCCCTGTCCTCCAATTTTAGTATAGGTAAATGGTAATCGAAATTGGATGTGAAATATACAGTCACTTGATAGGTAAGTGATAGCACTTTATATTGTAAGAGTAGTGAAAACAAAAGAAAGAGTGATAAGAGTGAAGAAAGTGATAAGGTGTGGAGTATGAAAAGGTTGTGCCAATGGATAAAGGCAAAATGGAGGAAATTCTGGAGGGATGATGAGTATGATCCTTATGTGAAGCATTTGAGCCAGTCGGATAAAAGGGAACTGTGGTATGGAGCTTTTATGGTCTGCATGTCCGTGGTCGCCCTTTGCAGTTTTTCGATTGCGTTCAGTAACATCCGGGTGAGCCGCCAGAACAGCGAAGATATGGAAGAACTTATGGAAATGGTAGCCACATATATGGGTTCTGCCACGAAGGATGAATATGAGGAGATTGCAAAGACCATACGGCATGATCTGGTGTTTTCTGAATATGGGCAGGAAATAGAGAACTATATCCGTTATATTCCCAATACGGCAGACATCTGCCGGACATGCGGAGAAGGGTTCCCGTCACAGGTGTACCTTGTGTGTACCAATACGGGAGAACTGTATGACCTAGATTTATTTGAAAAAGGGGCGAATCCGGACGCTGGCGAATATGGTTACATGAGCATGAGCTTTGGATATGATGAGGTAAGCCAGACAAGTCTGCATATCACAAAAACTCCGGAGAATAAGGAAGGAACTGTGACAGTGCAGAGGGGACGAGGGATTGTCAGCGTCCAGAGAATGAAATCGTTATTTTGTGATGACTGTATCCGGGAGATGTTAGAAACAGTTGAAAACCAGCTGGTAGAAGAATTCGTGATCTTTGACGCAGAAGGACAGAAGTTTTACGCTGTGGATGACGGAAGTGTGCAGATCGGGGATTATGAACTGCAGGTGGAGTATGACGAGGGAGATTATGAAATAGAAGTGCGGTATGCGAAATAGGTGGGAAAAAGCATGGATATAAAAGCAGATAGTTTTTGGGTTAATTACATACGTGTGAATAACAGTTCACAGAAAATTCACAAAAATTATTAGCACTCACTCTTGACGAGCGCTAATAAAAGTGTTATAACACAGATAGAACAAAGGAGAAGGAAAGAAAGGAACCAGAAAAGGGTTCCGGTTTCTTCCCAATCATCCCCAGTTCCAATTAACAAGATGTTTTTAATTAGGAAAAGGAGCGATGACTTATGATGACACCTAGTATTTTTGGAGAGAACTTATTTGACGATTTCTTTGATGACTTTTTTGATTTCCCGTCCTTTGACGATAAGGCGATGCGTAAAGCGGAGCGGAAACTGTATGGACGCCATGCGGCGAATATGATGAAGACCGATGTGCAGGAACATGACGACCACTATGAGGTGGACATTGATCTGCCAGGCTTTAAGAAAGACGAACTTTCCCTGGAGCTGAAAGATGGCTATCTGGTAATCAGCGCGGCGAAGGGGCTTGACAAGGACGAGAAGGAAAAGAAAACAGGCAGATTTGTCCGCCGGGAGCGTTATGCAGGCAGCATGAGCCGGTCTTTCTATGTCGGGGAGGATGTAAAGCAGGAAGATATTCATGCGAAATATGAAAGCGGGGTATTGAAACTGAGCATTCCGAAGGCAGAAACAAGGAAGCCGGAGGTTGAAGAAAAGAAATATATTGCCATCGAGGGATAACGGCACCTCTTAATATAAATTAAAACCAGGCAGCCCGGAGTTCGGCGCGGTGTGTGTGAAACCGTCCGGCTCCGGGCTTTTTTTTGTTTGTGGTAGGAAAAAAGCCTGACCTGTGGTAGAATAATGGCAAACAGAGGAGGCAACAGAGAATGGATAACAATTTAGAGCGATTTTTAATCGCACAGCAGACTTATTATCAAACTGCCTTGCAGGAGATAAAATCCGGGAAGAAGCGCAGCCATTGGATGTGGTTTATTTTTCCGCAGATAGCGGGGCTTGGCTACAGTGAGACTGCCCGGTATTATGCTATTAAGAATATGGAAGAAGCGAAAGCATATATGGAAGATTACACGCTTGGAACGAATCTGATTGAAATATCTCAGGCACTTCTGGAGATAAAATCCAATGATGCGGACGAAGTGATGGGCCGGCCGGATAACTTGAAACTGAAATCTTCCATGACCTTATTTGCTCTGGCAAAACCGGAATGTGAAGTATTCCAGAAGGTATTGGACAAGTTCTTCCATGGGGAACGGGATCAGAGAACTGTGGAGATTTTGAGAGGATAATTTTTGAAACTAATAAATGTGTATGGTTTCCAGATACAAATAGGGAGGAACTGAAATGAGATTTGGTTATGGCGGATTTGACATGGGTTTCGGTGCATTTGAAATCATGTTTACTATAGTATTTGTAATCGTCATTGGAACCTTTATTGTAACGGCTGTGAAAGGAATCAGTACGTGGAATAAAAATAATCAGTCTCCGCATTTGTCTGTATCGGCAGTGATTGTATCCAAACGAACAGAGGTTACGCACCACAGTCATGCAAATGCTGGTGATGCGACGGGAGTGCATGGATATAGTACATCTTCTTCTACGTGGTACTATGTGACATTTCAGGTTGAAAGTGGAGACCGGATGGAGTTTTCTGTTAACAGCTCAGAGTATGGTATGTTAGCGGAGGGAGATTGTGGAAAGCTGTCCTTGCAGGGGACAAGGTATTTATCTTTTGAACGTAATGAAGGATGTGATTTTAGCAAAATTCGATGAGGAAGATGTTATTTAGATCTTATTTGTGTCAAAGAAACATTCAATTTCTATAAAAAATGAGTATCTGCATATGGTAATACGTTGCCCCGACTATTGTGAAGTCTGGTGATATGGAAATCACTTTTTAGATTCACATTTGTGCATACTGAATTATAATTTCTACGAGAATATTCGTAAAGGCTGCTGCGTACCGCAGATGCGGCAAGGCCTTGACGAATATTCTCATAGAAACGAACACGTAATCAAGCACAAAAAGGCGATTTCCGAGTACTGGAACTCTGATTTCCAAATTTCCAGATTCGAGATTTCGAGCCGCAAGAATATTCATCTCGGTCGCATATTCAGGATATTCGGAAAAATACCAGTCTTCAACAGGATGTCCTTATCTTATTTATTGGTGTTCTTCCAGCCAGCGGACTGCACAGTGCGCCAAACAAGCGGAGCCGATTGGACAAACATCCTCATTGAACCGAACTTTCGGATTGTGTGCAGGAGCATCTCCCCGTTCATCCATATATCCTGCCGAAAGATACATGTATACGCTGGGGACTCTCTCTGCAATATTCGCAAAGTCCTCAGAAGCACTGGCTGATGTGTCAGGAACAGGAGTCAGACCAGGGATTGGCAGTTCTTTCATATAGTCCACTATTTCGTTCGTCATATCAGGATCACATACTAACGGCGGCACCTCAGAAATCATCTCAATCTCTGCCGATCCTCCAAATACCTCCGCAGTCTTGTGAACAACCTCCTTCAGCCGCCGAAGCAGTTTCTCGCGGCTGGCACTGTCATTGGTGCGCAAGGTTCCTTGGAGGACGGCAGTATCCGGGATGATGTTGGGTGCTGAACCTGCGGAAAAATTGCCGATGGTTAGCACACAGGATTTGCTGGGATCTGCTTCCCGCGCAATCAACGATTCAAAGGCAAGGTACATATGAACACCGATATTGATTGGATCGATGGAACTGTGCGGATATGCGCCGTGAGCACCCCGTCCATGGATTGTGATTCGGAAACCATCCACAGAGTACATCATGGTTCCGCCGCTGTTGTACATGAATAAGCCCACAGGCATCCTGCCAGAACCGACATGATAGGCTAGAGCTGCATCCACACCCTCCAGTATCCCATGCGCCAGCATATCTTTCGCACCCTCAAAGGTTTCTTCCGCAGGCTGGAACATAAACCGGACCCTGCCAGCCAGCATGGATTCATTTTCTTTCAGCATCTTTGCCGCTGTCAGCAGCATGGCTGCATGGAAATCATGGCCGCAGGTATGAGCCTCTGTGCCGGTTGGACAGGAAAAGGGTTCGCCGCTTTCCTCCGGCATAGGCAGTGCATCCATATCCGCTCGGAGCAGGATTGTTCTGCCCCCTTCCTTGCCCAACTCCGCAGTCACTCCATGCCCGCAGGGATGTGGAGCCAATCCATGTCCTCTCAACTGATCCATAATATAGGCTTGTCCTTTTGGCATATGAAGGCCCACTTCTGCGTTGCGGTGCAGCCAACGGCGGTGAGAGATAGTTTCTTCACGCAGTGCCAGCGCCCGTTTATAAAAATCCATAATCATACCTCCTTAATTTGCTGCGAAAAATTAATAAACATATATTGAGAAAATTATAGCAATCGGCGTTGATAACGTCAACAATGTTTATAGTTTGCCCACTATTTACAAAAAAGACGCATCTGGGCATCACAAAAGTTTTAGCAAGCCGCATGGGTAGACGTAACAAAAGCCGGTGTTACATGGAATGGGGATGCTTCAGAATGGTGTGTTGAGCCATATAACACAGTAGTATAGCATACAGACCTTGGGGAAAGTCTATAAACACTACTGTTTTATAATACGGGGGATGTTTTATTTCTGGCGGAGCGAAATTATGTTGCGTGTATGGGCTGTTCTACAAGAGATAAAGCCCGGGCAGAAGAGAGAGTTGCTATATGGGAAGTTTTTCCTGTGATAAGTATATTTTTTTTATGCTGGCTAATACTATATCACAAAAATGAATGATAAGGAAGGTCAGTATATGAGCAATAACATGGATTTAGGTTATGAGATGTTTTGTTATCAGTGTGAACAGACAGCGAATGGAAAGGGCTGTACAAAGTTAGGCGTTTGTGGAAAAACACCGGAAATTGCCAATCTGCAGGATTTATTGATTTTTCAGATCAAAGGGATCAGCTGTTTTGGAAAATCACTGGCGGCAGCTGGACAGGAGATTGAAAAAAGCGTGATAAGTTTTATTGAAAACATTCTTTTCACCACGCTTACAAATGTCAATTTTGATGCTAAGGAACATGTGAAATTGCTGAGAAAATCACAGGAAATCAAAGAAAATTTAAGGGAAAGGGCAGGGGAGATTAAAAATCATACTGCCCATGCTTCTTATGATCTTCCGGAAACAAAGACGGAGATGTTAAAGGATGCGCATCTGGCAGGAATTATGTATGATAAATCCTTAGATCCGGATATTCGTTCTTTGAGGCAAACGATTTTATACGGACTAAAAGGTATCAGCGCATACGGGCATCAGGCGAGAGAACTGGGCTATTACAGTGACCAGGTAGATGATTTTTATATTCAGGCATTGGAGGCTCTCACAGACGATAGCCTTACAGTAGAAGAACTGATCCGGATGACCATGCGTACCGGAGAAATGGCAATTGCGGTCATGAAAAAACTGGATGAAGCAAATACGGAGGTTTACGGAAATCCAGCTCCGCACAAGGTCAATATCCATATGAAGAAGGGGCCTTTTATTATTGTTTCAGGTCATGATCTCAAGGATCTGGAAATGCTGCTGGAACAGACAAAGGGGAAAGGAGTCAATATTTATACGCATGGAGAAATGCTGCCATGTCATGGGTATGAGGGATTAAAAAAATATCCTCATCTTGTGGGAAATTTCGGAGGGGCATGGCAGGATCAGCAAAAGCAGTTTGACAACCTTCCGGGATGTATTTTGATGACCACGAACTGCCTGATGCGGCCAAGGGAGAGTTATAAAGACCGGATCTACAGCACGAATGTGGTAGGATGGGAAGGAGTAAAGCACATCGGCAGAAAAGAAAACGGGGACAAGGATTTTAGTGAAATCATTCAACAGGCAATAGAACTGGGCGGTTATCCGGAAGATCAGGAGCCGCAGGAGATATTGGTTGGATTTGGGCATCATGCCGCATTAAGTTATGCTGAAAAAATCGTGGAGGCTGTAAAGGCGGGAAAAATCAGGCATTTCTTTCTGATTGGCGGTTGTGACGGAGCAAGACCCGGACGAAATTATTATACAGAGTTTGCAAAGCTGGTTCCGGAAGACTGCATGATTTTAACGCTGGCATGTGGAAAATACAGATTTAATAAACTGGAATTTGGAGAAGTAGCGGGCTTGCCCAGGCTTCTGGATGTCGGGCAGTGCAATGATGTATATTCTGCAATACAGATTGCGACAGCCCTGGCAGATGCTTTTGATACCGATGTAAATGGGCTGCCGCTGTCATTGATCTTATCCTGGTATGAGCAAAAGGCAGTTGCTGATTTGCTGGCGCTACTGAGTCTGGGAATAAAAGGTATTTATCTGGGTCCAACCCTGCCGGCATTTTTGAGTCCGAATGTGCTGCAGTATCTGGTGGACACTTTTGATTTGCGGCTGATCAGTAATGCGGAGGATGATATTAAGAACTGCCTGAAACAGAATATTTAAGGAATTTGCATCAGGGGGTGAGGGCTGCCTCTCCAGCCGTTTATGATGGTATAGGAGATAACGCTGTTTTCCTTCGATAAAGGAGAAGAAATTTCCACCCATGCATCCGGTGGGGATGCGATGGTAACTGTGCTGGAAGGCATAGGGAAATTCACCGTAGGGGGCAAAATATTTATTCTTAATGAGGGAGAAACGCTCATTATGCCTAAGGATGTTCCGCATGCAGTGTACGGAGAGGAACGGTTCAAAATGCAATTGACGGTTTCTTTTTGAATATCCTGTCAGGTTGATAATTTAACAATAGGGAAATTTTCAGGTAAAAGGCTCAAATTTAACGATAGCAGACATGAAAAGGCGCTATCGTTAAATTTTTATATAGGCAGTCGCAAAAAAGGAACAATATCTACTCAAAAAACGATAGGGTGCATTTTCAAACCCAAGGGTGCAAATTTAACGATTCCTACTCAGAAAACGATAGTATCGTTAAATTATACCCTCAAGGCTCACGAAAAAGATACAATCCCTACTCGAAAAACGATAACAGCACCTACGAGGGTGCATCCGACATTACAGAAAACGCCCTAACCATGGGCGTTTTCGTATACTCAAAAAACGATAGCTCCGATTTTGGAATTGTATCAATTTGATTACGCAATATGGTGGGGAGAGGCACCGAGAATCGTCAGCACCTTTATGGAAAGCTATGATTTTTCCGGTAAGACCATTGTTCCTTTCTGCACTTCCGGCGGCAGCGGCATTGGCTCCAGCGCTTCCAATCTGGAACAGCTTACCAGTGGCGCCACATGGCTGGAAGGAAGACGTCTGAATGGCAGCGATTCCCAGGATACCGTCATGGAATGGGTAAACGGTCTTGGTCTGAATCTGGGAGAATAATCAGATAAAGAAATTTTAAGTGATGTGAAAGGATGAATGACTCATGAAACCCAAAATGAAAATCAAGATGGGAATTGATCTCCTGATGACAGCGCTGCTGCTCTGCCTGATGGCATATCAAATCATCGGGGAAGCGCTTCATGAGTGGTTTGGCGCCGGGATGCTGCTTTTGTTTATCGCACATCATATCCTCAATATCCGGTGGTATGGCAATCTGTTCAAGGGGAAATACAAGCCTCTGCGCATGGTACAGACAATCGTTAATTTCAGTGTGCTCATTTCTATGATTTGCCTTGGATATAGCGGAATCGTCATGTCCCGCCATGTGTTTGCAGCGCTTCCTATAAGCGGGCCGATGGCGACTGCAAGAAGTATGCACATGGCAGCCGCCTACTGGGGGATTGTGCTGATGAGCATCCATTTGGGAATGCACTGGGGAATGATCGTGGGAATGTTTAAGAGGCTCCTGAAAGGCAGGAAATTGCCGGGTACGGCGGTGTGGGGGCTGCGGCTGGCCGCCGCCGTAATTGCCGGATATGGGCTGTTCTGCTTTATCCAAAAGGACATTGTTTCTTATATGCTCCTGAAAAATCAGTTTGTATTTTTTGATTTTGAACAGAGCGCAATATCCGTATTCGCAGAGTACATTGCGATGATGGGATTCTGGATTTTTGTCAGCTTTTATATAGTCCGGGGAATTGGAAGGATTTCCGGCAAACACTCGAAAGACCGGATGCCCTGATGGGAGAAGCATTATCGGTACATTACTCAGGTGGAGACAGCCTGCCTGATGATATAACAAAATGGCTGGAAACAAATCAAATTTTGCCGGCAGATGAAGGCAGGGATTTTCTTATATAGAGGGAGGAAACAGCATGAATCAGCAGACGGAGCTATTTTCAAATAAAGCATTAAAGGATATGATTATCCCGCTATTTTTAGAGCAGCTGCTGGTTATGCTTGTGGGCATGGCGGATACCCTGGTCGTCAGCTATGCCGGAGAAGCGGCGGTTTCCGGCGTTTCTCTGGTAAATCAGTTTAACACGATTTTTATTTATCTGTTTACGGCGCTGGCATCCGGTGGAGCGGTGGTAATCAGCCAGTACATTGGCAGAAAGAGGGCGGATGCTGCAGGGGAATCTGCGAGCCAGCTCCTGTTGTTCTCTGTGATTTTTTCCGCATTGGTTTCGGCACTTGTGCTGATTGGGAATGAGGGAATGCTCCGTCTGATGTTTGGAAAAGTAGAAGACGATGTAATGCAGGCGTGTATTACCTACCTGCGTATTTCCGCCTATTCTTATCCGGCTCTGGCGGTTTATAATTCCGGCGCAGCTCTTTTTAGGAGTATTGGGAAAACAAGCGTAACCATGTATTTGTCCGTAGTTTCTAATATCATCAATGTGATTGGGAATCTGATCGGAGTGTTTGTGCTTCACGCAGGTGTTGCAGGCGTTGCGTATCCGTCTCTGATCTCCCGGACATTCTCTGCCGTTGCAATCACATTTCTTTGTTTTCAAAGGAAGAATGGCGTCACCTATGCACGGAGATGGATTTTTCAGTGGAACGTGGAGCTTATGCGGAATATTTTAAAGATTGCCATTCCAAATGGGCTGGAAAACGGCGTTTTCCAGTTGGTAAAGGTGGCTTTAAGCAGTATTGTGGCGCTTTTTGGTACTTATCAGATTGCCGCAAACGGCGTGGCGCAAAGTATCTGGTCTTTGGCTGCACTGGCCGGTGTTGCTATGGGGCCGGTGTTTATCACCGTCATTGGACAGTGTATGGGAAACCGGGATATACAGGCCGCAGAAATTTATTTTAAGAAATTGACAAAGATCACGCTGTTGCTTTCGTCGGTATGGAATTTTCTGATTTTCCTGTTGACCCCCTTATTTATGAGATTCTATGCGTTGGAGCCGGATACAAAGCAGCTTGTGATCTGGCTGGTTCTGATCCACAATCTGTTCAACGCCATCGCCTATCCCTTTTCCGGTGCGCTCAGCAACGGACTGCGGGCTGCAGGTGATGTGAAGTTCACCATGTATGTTTCGGTCATATCCACCATAGCAGTGCGTTTGCTGCTGTCCTGGCTTTTAGGGGTTGTCCTGCAAATGGGCGTCATAGGAATTGCGATTGCAATGGTCAGTGACTGGGTCGTCCGGGCGGTTATTTTCTTCTGGAGACAGAAGTCCGGGAAGTGGAAAACTTTTCAGGTAATATAACTATATTGATAAAATGGTTGACCGGTTCATACTAACGTTTGATATAATCTATATATGGAGGGAAAAAGAATATCCAGAATAAAAATGGATCTTTTAGAAATTCGATATTTTCTAAAGTGTCAGGGGGAGGAAGGAGCATGATCAGGATCGCGTTAGTAGACGATGACCGGGAGCATCTGAAATTAATGAAATCTTATCTGGAAAGGTATGCGGCAGAGGAGCATATTCCGGTTTCTGCAAAGGAATTTTGTAATGGGCTGAATTTTGTGGAGGATTATGATGGGAGCTTTGACGTCGTATTTCTGGATATTGAAATGCCGCATCTGGATGGGCTGGAAGCAGCACGCCGTATCAGGCGGATCGATCAGTCGGTTGGGATTATTTTTGTAACGAATATGGCACAGTATGCGATAAAAGGGTATGAGGTGAATGCAATAGATTTCATTGTTAAACCAGTGAAATACTACATATTTACAGACAAACTTAAAAAAGCGATACGCTTTTCGCAGAAGAATACGGAAAAGGAAATCGTTATTGATACAGGAGACACGGTTATTAAGCTCAGAACATCTATGATCACTTATATAGAAAAAGATAAAAATTATCTTGTATATCATACAAAAGGCGAATCATTCCGGATAAGGGGGACTTTGGCAGATGCAGAGGATGTATTGAAAGGGGAAGGCTTTTCAAAAAGTATCAGCGGATGCCTTGTGAACCTGAAATATGTAACAAGGGCTTCCAAAGATACGGTATGGCTGGAAGATGTGCAGCTTCCGATCAGCAGGCAGAGAAGAAAAGAATTTAAAGAGGAGCTTATGAAATACATGGGAGGAATGTACTAATGGAAGGAATGCATTTTATATCCTGTGTCCGGTTTTCAATGCAGCTTATCATGGCGGAGGCTTTTTTTGAACGGGCATGGAAACGGAAGAAAAATTTTCCGATAAGGATAATATTTGGAATCGCCGGTTATTTTTTCGCGGCATGGCTGGCGTTTCAGCTATTTACCAGTATTCCGGGCAGCAATCCGGTCGTATATACCATTTATTATATTAGCCTGTTCTGCCTTTCTTTAGTACTGATGTGGGGGATCTTTCAGGTTTCAAAGAAAGAAATCCTTTTTGCAGGTGTATGCGGGTATGCATCACAGCATATCGGGTTTGCGGTATCCATGATTTTTCAGGAACTGACGGGACTGGAGTTTGGAAATCTGGGGGATTTTATTTTCATTCGTTTTTTACCGTATCTGCTGGTTGATCTGCTGGTTTATTTTATTCTGATCAAACGGTATGAGGGAAAAAGCGAACTGAAAGACAGGGATATCCGCATGGAGATGGTGGCACTGGTAATTTTGCTGACGGTTGTATTTTTAAGCGTGCTGGTAGACAGCCAGATGTTCCGCGAAGCGCCGGGGCTGCTGCGCAATGTATTATGCAAGTTATATGCGATCTTTTGCTGCGCTCTTTCCATGTTTGTTGCATTCAGCCTGTCAAGGGAGAACCGGATCCTGCATGAGAACGAGATAATGGAAAATATGCTGCACAGTCTTAAAGAACAGCAGAAGCTTTCACAGGAGAATATTAATATCATCAATATTAAATGCCACGACTTGAAATACCGGATTTCCAAAATATCGCGCATAGAAGATTCGAAAGATCAAAAAGAATATATTGAAAGTATAAAAAATGCAGTGGCAATTTATGACAACATTTATCAGACGGGAAATGACGCATTGGATCTGGTGCTTACGGAGAAAAGCCTGCTGTGTGATGAGTACAATATTAAACTGAGCAGTATGATAGACGGAGCTGCCCTGGACTTTATGAACACAACCGATGTATATGCGCTTTTTGGAAATCTTCTTGATAATGCCATTGAAAGTGTTATGAAGGAGCCGGATGAAGAAAAACGAATCATCAGCGTCCAGATGGCCAAAAAAGTTCAGGGATATCATATTCATATAGATAATTATTGCAGTGCCAGAGTTGTCTTCGAGGATGGACTTCCGGTCACGACAAAGGATGATAAAGCATATCATGGTTTTGGTGTGCGGAGCATCCGGTATATTGTTGACAAATATAAAGGCGATATGTTGATGCGCGCGGAAGAACAGAGCTTCCAGGTGGATATCTTATTTTATACATCTTAACAGCTGAACCGGCAGACGAAAAAAGTCTGCCGGTTTTTTACCAGTTTTACCTCGTACAAAACCAAATATACCAGAAAAATTTTTCGACCTTCTTTTATGCTATTGTTTTTTTACAAGATAAAAACACTCAGAGAAAGAGAATGGAGGAAAAGAGTATGGGAAATGTGGAAGTTGCATATGAGGACGTCATCAGTGTCATCCAACTGGTGAGAAATCATATCATTGTGATTGCGGCGGCGCTGGTCGTCATGATCGCAGTGATGATTTTCGCACGGAAATTCAAAAAACCGGCAAAGGGATTTATCAGATGGCAGTCACTGATCGCATTTGTGGTAGTGACGGCGCTGACAGTGAACAATATGTTATCCGGCGCATTGTATAATACGATCAATGTAGTGCTGGCGGATAAAGGGGAACTGTCACAGGAGAATGCAGACAATTCCAGGCAGATTATCGAGGAAATCACCAATGAAGGCATTGTAATGACCAAAAATGAGGATAGTTTTCTGCCGATCGCACCGGAAAAAATCAACGTGTTTGGCTGGGCGTCCACCAATCCGATCTACGGCGGAACCGGTTCGGGAACCGTAGATGCAAGTACGGCAGTTGGTATCCTGGAAGGATTGGAAAATGCCGGATTTGAGACGAACAAAGAATTATCTGATATGTATGTGGAATACCGGGCGGACCGTCCGCTGATCAGCATCAACGACGGACAGGACTGGACGCTGCCGGAGGTGCCGGTTGCACAGTATTCCGAAGAAATGATTGAGAATGCAAAAGCGTTTTCCGATACGGCGGTTATTGTGATTGCGCGTACCGGCGGCGAGGGAGCGGACCTTCCCCATGATATGGGAAGTGTGATGGATGGCTCCACACTGGAAATCGGAACAAAGTATGTGAGGGGAACCTACACAAATAATGGGGACTATGACGATTTTGAGGATGGGCAGTCTTATCTGGAGCTGAGTCGCACAGAGGCGGATCTGGTAGAGATGGTCTGCAGTGAGTTTGACAATGTCATTGTCGTATATAACGGCGCAAATGCGCTGGAGCTTGGCTGGACAGAGGATTATGAGCAGATTAAGAGCGTCCTGCTCTGTGCAGGCGCCGGAGCGACAGGATTTAATGCACTTGGAAATATTATTTCCGGCGAAGTGAATCCGTCCGGAAAGACGGCGGATACCTGGGTAAAGGATCTTCACCAGACACCGTATATCAATAATATCGGACATTTTGCTTATACCAATACGCAGGAAGTATCAGACGCAGCGCTGGCGGCATGGGAAAGAGCAGACGGCATTGTATCTTTTGTAAACTATACGGAGGGAATTTATACCGGATATCGTTTCTATGAGACAGCGGCAGAAGAAGAACTGATTGATTATGATGAGCTTGTTATGTATCCGTTCGGGTATGGATTAAGCTACACGACCTTCGAGCAGGAAATGGGAGAGCTGGAGGTTACGGATGATACCATCAGTGTGGATGTTACGGTTACAAACACCGGCAGCGTGGCAGGTAAAGAAGTTGCAGAGCTTTATTATAATCCGCCGTATACAAACGGAGGAATTGAAAAATCCAGCGTAAATCTGGCGGCATTTGATAAGACGGACCTGCTGGAGCCGGGACAGTCGCAGACGCTGACACTTGCGTTTAATATTGAGGATATGGCTTCCTATGATACGTATGGCAATGGCGCATGGGTACTGGAGGAAGGAACATATGAGATCAGTCTCCGTTCTGACAGCCACACGGTGATTGATACAAAGGAATACGAGCTTGCGGATGAGATTGTATATGATGAATCCAATCCTCATGCAGGCGATGTGACTGCGGCGGCAAATAAACTGGATTTTGCGGAAGGAAATGTTACATATCTTTCAAGAGCAGATGGATTTGCAAATTATGAGGACGCTGTAAAGGGACCGGAAAGCTACGAGCTGGACGGCGAGGTCAAAGGAAATGGAACCTGGAATCCGGAGGATTACAATAATCCGGAAGATGAAATGCCTGTGACAGGCGCAGATAATGGACTGGAGCTCTATGATCTGCGGGGAGCAGCGTACGACGACCCGCGCTGGGAGGAGCTGCTGGATGAAGTAACCATAGATGAGATGGTGGAGCTTATCGCGTATGGCGGACATCAGACGGCATCCGTGGAGTCGGTAAATAAACTCCGGACGCTGGATACAGATGGACCTGCCGGGCTTAATTCCAGAACGATCAATGCCTTTGGTACCGGCTATTGCTCTGAGATTCTGATTGCGCAGACCTGGAATGAAGACCTGGCTGCAAAAGCGGGCGAAGGAATCTGCAGGGAATTTACAGATTTTCATATTGTGGGATGGTATGCGCCGTCCATGAACCTGCACAGAAGTGCGTTCGGCGGACGTAATTTTGAATACTATTCAGAGGACAGCCTGCTGAGCAGCAGGATGGCACTGGCAGAAGTAACGGCAGCAGTGGAGCAGGGAGTTTATCCGTATATCAAGCATCTGGTGATGAATGAGCAGGAAACCAACCGGAACGCGCTTCTGTGCACCTGGTTTACGGAACAGAGCGCAAGAGAGCTTTATCTGAAACCGTTTGAATACTGTGTAAAGAATACCCCAAGCGGAAAACTGGCAGTGATGTCTTCTTATAACTTCCTTGGTACAGAATGGGCAGGCGGATGCTCCGCACTTCTGAAAGATATTCTGAGGGAAGAATGGGGATTTGAAGGAATGGTAATCTCCGATTACTTTGGAAATTATGGATATATGGACGCAGACCGGGCAGTCAGAGGCGGAACAGATATGATGCTGGGAACCTCCGGAAACGAAGCAATTATGACCGATTTGAGTGCAACCTCCGTAATTGCAATGAGAGAAGCCACGAAAAATATTTTCTACGTAGTAGTAAACAGCAACGCATATGAGGAGTATGTGCCGGGTGCAATTCCATCCTGGATGCAGATTGTATACATTGTAGATGCAGTGATTGCGGCATTGCTTATCCTGGCAGAGGTTTTACTGATCAGAAGATATTTAAAGAAGAAAAAATGCATGATCACTTTAGAGAATGTAACTCCGGAAGACAGAAAATAATAGGAAAAGATGAAGATTTTGCTGTTGACGATGTAAGAAATTAATTGAAAAATAACCGTGTATCATGGATGCTTACCATAGATACACGGTTGTTTTTAGTCCTCTGTCCTGATTAAATTGCTGACATAAGGCCGTTTGCCGGAAAGTACCTCATCGTAGAAATTCTGCTTCCAGTCGATGTAGGCGAGACTATCCTCCAATTCCTGAATGGAAGTACGCAAAGCTTCCTGCTTTCGGGCGAGCATTTCTTTCCTTTTTGGAATCGTGGACTCACCCTGCAGGCAAAGAGCCAGGTAGTCCTTCATTTCCTGGATGCTCATGTCGCATTTTTTCAGACAGGTAAGATCTTTGATCCATTTTACATCTTTTTCATCAAAAATTCGTCGGTTGTTGGCGTCTCTTTTGACGTTGGGGATCAGTCCCTCATTGCAATAGTATTTTAAGGTCTGGTAGGTCATATCCAGTTCCCGGCAGACCTGCATCATCGTATACATCTTGATTGCCTCCTCTGCTGTTCACAAATAATTCACGAAAAATTTGCAAATCAGTATTGACCGGTAGTAACTACCGTAATCTATAATCGGTTATGACAATCGGTTCAAACAAACGTATCTTAGCACAAAAACAGTAAAATTGCAAGGGTAAGGAGTGATACATCCTAACAATGAAAAAGTTTTGACAAATTTTACAAGATAGGGAGGTTTTGAGTAATATGGATACAGAAAAAAGAATGCAAAAATTATTTGCAGGAGTCTCATCAGATTTAAGAAAGACAGATCCCGAATTTGCAGAGATCATTGCAAATTTCTCTCAGGGAGAAGTAGCAGAGAAAAACAAACTAACGGAAAGGGAGCAGATGCTTTGCATCCTGTCCGCATTGCTCGGCTGCCAGGGAATGGGAGAATTTCGGAATATGCTCCATGCGGCGCTGAGTGCAGGAATTGATCCTGTTGCGATAAAAGAGGTTATCTATCAGGCGACAGCCTATCTTGGAATTGGACGTACTTATGATTTCCTTCTGGCGGCAAACCAGATTATGGAGCAGCATGGGATCGATCTGCCGCTCGCACCGCAGGGGACTACAAACGAAAAGACCAGATTCGGAGACGGGCTTACAAAACAGATGGCGCTATTTGGGGAGGGTATGGCGAAACGGCAGACGGATGGACCTGTTCTTCGCCGGAATATCAACCGATGGCTGGCGGATAACTGTTTCGGTGATTACTATACCCGGAACGGCCTGAACGATCAGGAGCGCGAAATGATCACATTCTGCTTTATCCTCGCACAGGGCGGCTGTGAAAACCAGCTTCGCGGACATACGGCGGGAAATTTTGGAGTGGGCAATGATAAAGAAAAGCTTTACAGTGTTGTGGAGCAGTGTATGCCGTATATTGGCTATCCCCGCAGCCTGAACGCTATGAACATAATAGATGAAGTATCAAAATCTGCTGACTGATAGCAACAACCGAAAAATATAAGCGGTTATAACAAGCGTATAAAAGATTGAAATCATAGGAGGCATTTTACGATGAACAAATTTACATTTTCTTACCCCACAAAAGTTTATTTTGGAGAAAGGAGCGCCATGCAGGCACTTCAGGCAGAGCTTGGAAAAGTTGGCGAAAACGTGATGCTGGCGTATGGCGGCGGTTCCATAAAAAAGAACGGAGTTTACGATGAGATGCGAGCTCTGCTTACCCAGGCGGGCAAAAAGGTGGTGGACTTCTCTGGAATTATGTCAAATCCAACCTATACAAAGGTGCAGGAAGGTGCTGCGCTGGTTAGGGAACAGCATGTGGACTTTATTCTGGCTGTCGGCGGAGGCAGCGTGATTGACTGCTGCAAGGTGATTTCCGCACAGGCGGTACTGGATGAAGATATCTGGGACATGGAGTATGGCAAGGGAAAATTTCCGACAGCGGGGATTCCGATGGGTGCGGTTGTGACGGCATCCGGAACCGGTGCGGAAATGAACGCAGGAGCAGTCATCACTTACGAAGAAAAGAAATGGAAAGGCCCCATCTTTGGAACTGCAGCATCCTTTGCCGTTCTTGATCCGGCGTATACCATGTCGGTTCCGGCTATGCAGGTAATTTCCGGTGCTTTTGATACGTTGAGTCATGCAATGGAAACCTATCTGGGCACTTCCGATGAAGATAATGTATCGGACGATCTGGCGCTGGCGGTTATGAAAAATACGGTAGTCAATATGCGTCGTTTGCTGAAGGATATTAATGATCGTCAGGCAAGAAGCAATCTGATGTGGGATTCGGCGATGGCAGAAAACGGGATTTTAAAATGTGGACGCCTGACTGATTTTCAGGCACATCAGATCGAACACCAGCTTGGAGCCTATACGGACTGCAATCACGGGCAGGGACTTGCGGTGATCCAGCCAGTCTATTACCGGCATATCGTGAAAGATGCACCGGAAAAATTCACCCGGTTTGCAAAAGTGGTATTTGGTGTGGATACCCCGGAGGCCGGTGTGGATGCTCTGGAAAACTTTATTAAAGAGTGTGGCCTTCCTGTGAAAATGAATCAGTTGAAATCCACGGTTGAAATTACTCCGGAGGTGCTGCGTCAGGTGGCGGATACCTGCAACATTATTAAATGTAATCCACGTCAGCTTGAACGGGAAGAGGTTTATCAGATTCTCCTGGAATGTATGTAAGGGAGGGAAAACAGATGGAAAGACCATACACCATATGTCATATATTAAGTGCACTGGATGGAAAAATTACCGGGGCATTTATGGGAACAGAAGCTGCCGGAACGGTAAGCGGGGAATATGCCCGTATCCGTTCCGAATATCAGGCGGATGCATGGCTTTACGGAACGGTAACAACAAAGGAATTTACAGGAAACCGTAAACCGGAGCCTGATCCGGGGGAAAAGGTTCCTGACGGTGATTTTGTGGCAGAAGATCATGCTGCACTCTACTATGTTTCAGTGGATACACAGGGAGAGATCGGTTGGGAATCGGGGACCTTTTGTAAACCGGGGAGACCGGATGCTCATGTGATTGAAGTCCTGACGGAGCAGACACCGGCAGCTTACAGAGCTTATCTTCGCAGGCACGGCGTATCCTATATTCTGGCCGGTTCGAAAATGCTGGATGGCAGACTGGCTTTGGAAAAGTTATATCAGTTATTCGGGATCGGCACGCTGCTGATCTGCGGCGGAGGCACGATTAACTGGACATTCCTGCAGCAGGGTGTGGTGGATGAACTGAGTCTTTTGCTTGCCCCCGTTGCGGATGGAAATCCGGATTCTGTTACCGTATTTGAAAAATCGGCGCTGCTTCCGCCCGGTGAACCGGCTGCTTTCCGTCTGAAAAATATAGAACGGCTGAAAGGCGATGGAGTCCGGCTGGTATATACGGTAACTGGCAGGTAACAGGAGGAAGAAAACTACCAGAAAGCGTTACAGCCCGGATTTTTTGGTATTGTATTAATATAGAACAAACGAGGAGGAAATACAATGAAAGCAAAAAGAATGTTTGGAATAGTTGTGGTGATAGCGCTGCTTATGTTTGCATTAACAGCTTGCGGCAACAGCAGTACTTCTGCAAGCAACTTATCTGCTGAAAAGGAAACGGAAACGTCTGCAGAGACGTCGCAGATGGAACAGGCAGAAGAAGCATCCGGAACGGAAATGGCAGAAACATCGGAGAAAGCAGCGGAATCGGGTATAGAAAATGCGGCTGTGGACGGCAGAAAGATTCTGGTCGCATATTTTTCTCATACGGGAAATACGGAGGAAGTAGCACAGATAATCGCAGATTATACAGGCGGTGATTTGGCAGAAATTCAGAGAGCAGAGGAATATGGCGATTTAGAGGAAGAGGCTGAAGCAGAAATTCTGAATGGCGTACAACCGGAGATTACCGTATCTGTGGACAGCATTGCGGAGTATGATACCGTGTTTGTGGGGTATCCCATCTGGTGGGATGAAGCACCGGCTATGATTGCCACCTTCCTTGCAGACAATGATTTTTCCGGCAAAACAATCATTCCTTTCTGCACCAGTGCAAGCGATGACATAGGAAACAGCCTTCATATTTTCAGTGAGCTTTGCCCGGATGCGGAGATTGCGGAGGGACTAACCGCAAATGATCTGGATGATATTGAACCCTGGATACAGAGACTTGGGATCATGGAATAGAAGGAGAAGACTTATGCAAAGGAAATGTTTTCGGGCAGGACTGCTGTTGCTCATGGCGGCTGCTCTGACAGGATGCGGGACTGGCAGGCAGCTTACCAGATGGGGAAAAGCGTCTGTTGACATAGATCACGATAAAAAGTAAAGGAGCGAAATTCTATGAAAAAAATAACAGCCATACTTCTTTCCGCGCTGCTGGTTCTTTCTCTGGCGGGCTGTGGAAATAATAGTCAGAATACAGCAGGGGATGTATCGACGGAGACAGAAACGGCGGCTTTGGCAATGGAATCCGGTGACGGCGGTACAAAAGAAAGCACAGAGGAATCAGCGGATGCTGAAACAACAAACAATGGAACGGAGAATACTGAAGCTCCGGGGACAGCGGATGCCGGAAACGGTAATATTCTGATCGCGTATTTTTCCGTTATGGAAACGGACGGTGTGGATACCGTAGCCAGTGCGAGCCGTGTGGCAGTGGAAGGCGAGGTTTTGGGAAATAACCAGTACATTGCTCAGATCATTCAGCGTGAAACGGGCGGCGATCTGTTTTCCATCGAAACAGTGCAGGATTATCCGACAACGCATGATCCTCTCCTGGAGTTTGCTTATAATGAAAAAGCAGATAACGCAAGACCGGAGCTTGCGACGAAGATTGAAAATCCCGACAGCTATGATGTGATTTTCCTGGGTTATCCGAACTGGAACGCTGATCTGCCAATGCCGCTCTACACATTCCTTGAGGAATATGATTTCAGCGGAAAAACCATTATTCCGTTTACTACCCACGGCGGAAGCGGATTTTCCAGAACCATTCAGACGATTTCGGAATTGCAGCCGAACGCAACGGTTATTTCTGATGGGCTTTCTATTTCCCGAAACAGTGTCGCGGGAGCAGAAAACGAGGTTGTAAATTGGGTCAATGGGCTGAATTTGAACGCGGAATGAGATTCTGCGTTCATGAGAAAGTAGCAAAGCGGATTCCGAATATCCGCTGATTGAGTAACAATAACAGGTAAGGGCCTGCCCGTGGGTTAACAGGCAGGCGCTTATCTGTAAATGGGAGGAATGTTTCTGATGAAGAAAAAATTTATATGTAAAATCGTCATTGATATGATTATGACAGTATTGTTGCTGTTTTTAATGGCGCGGCAGCTCACCGGAGATTCCGCCCATGAATGGCTTGGTGCAGCTATGCTGATCTTGTGGATTGCCCATCATATTTTGAACCGGAGCTGGTACAGCCATCTTTTCAAAGGAAAATATACGCCTGTACGCATTTTTCAGACCGTGATAAACTTTGCTGTGTTACTTTCCATGCTCGGTTTAATGGTAAGCGGGATCATACTTTCCAGAGAAGTTTTTGCTTTCCTGCCGATTCACGGAGGGATCGCTCTGGCAAGGCAATTACATGTGCTTTCCGCATTTTGGGGATTTGTGCTGATGGCTCTGCATCTCGGCCTGCACTGGAATATGATCCTGGGCATGGTGCGCAAAGCTGCCGGACCGGTTTCTTCCAAACCGCTGCGAATACTTCTGCGTATTGCTGCGGTCCTGGTTGCCGGATATGGGTTTTATGCTTTCCTGAAAAATCAATTTCTATCCTATATGTTTTTGACATCTTCCTTTGTGTTCTTTGATTTTGAAAGACCCGTTCTGCTCTTTTTTACAGAGTATCTCGCTATCATGGGCCTGTTTATTTTTCTGGCACATTATGCTTCCAGGGGAATTCAAAAGCTGACCGGAAGGAGATGAACACATACCTTATCTTTTTCAGATTAAGTTACAGGGAATGAAACAGTTTTTGGCATCGATCGGAATGACTTCCTCACACATGCAGATAATACCACCGCTCCCGCGTTCCAGATTTACCTTGTCAAGCAGTTCATATTTTTTGACTTCCCGCCGGTCAGGGTTTGCGGATTTTTTGATTTCCAGCGGATGGATCACGCCATTTTGCTCCACAAACACGTCAATCTCTTTTGCATTGGAATCCCGGTAATAGGTCAGGTTGGCTTTAGTGGGCGCATAAGCAAAATTTTTGACCAGTTCAATTACTACATAGTTTTCAAAGTAATGTCCGCTGGCCGCCCCGTTCATCAAAGTGTCCCTGGTAAGCCACATGGACAGATACGCGCACAAGCCCGTATCGCAAAAATACAGCTTTGGTGTTTTGGTAAGACGTTTCAGTTCGTTGTTGGCATAAGGCGGCAGCAGATAGATAATACCTAATCCTTGCAGAAGACGTAACCATTCTTTTGCTGTTGGCTGTGATATTTCCGCTGCATCTGCCAGAGTCTTATAATTAACCTGTTCTGCTACCAGGGCAGCACAGGCATTCAGAAATTTACGGAAGCGGATTGTATCCGTAATGCCACCTTCTTCGGAAACATCCCGCATGAGATAGGTTTCAATATAGGAATTAAAATATTCCTGCCTTTGCTCCGCATCTGCCAGTAACGCATCCGGCATACCTCCGCGCCAGATATGTTCAAATACATCTACAATGTCATTCTTTTTTGTGAGAGACTGTCTTTGCAGAAAACAGGGGAGTGAAAAATCCAGCTCATTAGGAAAAACCAGTCCTTCCACCTCATTTTTTGACAGGCTGTAAAGTTCCAGAATCCCAATTCTTCCTGCCAGCGTTTCACGAATATTTTTCATCGTCTTGTATTGCTGCGATCCGGTCAGCCAGAACAATCCCCGTTCTTCGCTTTCGTCACACATGATCTTGATCTGCCCGAACAGCTCTGGCGCCTTTTGTATTTCGTCAATAATAATCGGCGGTTTATAGGTCTGAAAAAACAACACAGGGTCAGATTTTGCAAGTGCCCGCGCCATTGTGTTGTCCATAGAAACATAAGTGCGCTTTTGCTCCGCGGCCAGGTGCTTTAGCATAGTTGTCTTTCCAACCTGTCTTGCGCCTGTTACAAGAACCGCCTTAAAAAAAGAGCTCATGTGTAAAAATTTGCGCTCCAATGCGCGTTCCAGGTATTTCATTACGCATCCCTCTTTTATGAAAATATAAAGTATACTTTATTTTATCCTAAATATTAGCATCGGTCAACCATCCTGAAAAAAATTTTTAATAGTAATATATACCTGAAAGCACCCTCCTATACAGACAGAGAGACAAATTTTTTGCCGCAGTTTATCCTGGCGTGATTTATTGCTGTTATACTGAATCATATATGATACAATGTTGTTATTGGATTTTAGGAGGTAGAAATATGTTTAATATCCTCATTGTAGAAGATAACGCCGATATGCGGGAACTTTTTTGTACGGTTTTGTCTGACAGCGGTTATCACTGCATCCCGGCTGCAGACGGTCTGGATGCCCTGGAGATCATGGACAAGGAATATATTGATCTGATCGTGGCGGATATCATGATGCCGGGAATGGACGGTTATGAACTGACCAAAACACTGCGGGACGCCAAATGTGAAATTCCCATTCTAATGGTGACTGCCAAAGATCAGTTTGACGATATGCAGCGGGGATTTCGGGCCGGAACGGATGACTACATGATCAAGCCCATCAATGTCAAAGAAATGGTGCTGCGGGTCGAAGCACTGCTGCGCCGGGCAAAAATCTCGATCGACAAAAGAATCGTGGTTGGCTCCACGGTATTGGATTATGATGCTCTGACAGTAACGATCCACGGACAGGAAACAATCCTGCCCCAGAAAGAGTTTTATTTACTTTACAAGCTTCTTTCCTATCCAAATAAAATTTTCACCCGACCCCAGCTTATGGATGAAATCTGGGGTATGCTCTCAGAAACGGATGAGCGAACGGTGAATACTCACATCAACCGGCTGCGGGATCGTTTTGCAGACTGCGACGATTTTGAGATCGTGACGGTACGGGGACTTGGCTATAAGGCGGTGAAGAAAGTTGAGTAAAAAGAAGCATTCAAAGCTTTGGCTGTATTTCGCCGGAATTATCTTTGCAACGATTTTTGCTGTCTTTGTTTTAATTACAATCGTATTGTTTGCGTTGTATTGGATCAATCTGATTCAGATTGATCCCACAGCCAGACCTGTACCGATTGTTGTGTTTTTACTGGGCAGCATCCTGCTGGGAACAATTATTGCGCTGTTTGTCGGAAAATCGATGATCCGGCCAATTCAGAATATGTGTGATGCGTTTGACGAGCTTTCTAAGGGGAATTTTTCCGTCAAAATCCCGACAGACGCAAAAATTGCGGAGATCCGGGAAATGGCAGGGCGTTTTAATGCGATGACCCATGACCTGTCCCATATGGAAACCATGCGAAGCGATTTTGTGGCCAATGTATCCCACGAGTTCAAAACGCCTATTGCGGTCATTGAAGGGTATGCGACCTTGCTGCAAAATCCAAACCTGACACGGGAAAAACACGACCATTACGTAGAGATTATTTTGGATAATTCCCGGCGTCTTTCCAATATGTCTGCCAATATTCTGACATTATCCAAACTGGAAAATCAGGAAATGATTGTAGATAACCGGGAGTTCCGGCTGGATGAGCAGATCAGAAAATCCATTCTGCTATTGGAAGGAAAGTGGTCTGCCAAAAACATAGAATTTGATATGGATCTGCCCAAACAGATGTATTATGGAAGTGAACCGCTGCTGGCCCAGGTATGGAGCAATATCCTGGACAATGCCATCAAGCATGCCCCGGCAGACAGTGTGATCCATGTAAATATTCAGGAGGCGGACAAAAGGCTTACTGTCTCCATTACTGATCACGGAGACGGCATGACAGAGGAAGTTCAGAAGCATATTTTTGAAAAATTCTATCAGGGCGACAATTCCCGCAAGGCAGAAGGAAATGGGCTGGGTCTGTCATTGGTGAAGCGAATTGTTGAGCTTTGCAACGGCACCGTCTCTGTTCAAAGTATGCCTGGTCAGGGCGCAGCATTTTCCGTCACTTTGCCGTTGTAGTTTACCGTGAGTTGTCCTAACTGTGCTATATTTCTCCTAAAAGCATAATACAAGGTGCTTTCAATAACAGGAGGTCAATGCTATGGTTTTATATTTCAGCGGAACAGGCAACAGCCGGTATGTTGCCCAAAAAATTGCAGAAATATCCTGCGATGATGTTATTTCCATCAACCAGCGGCTCAAGGCCCAGGACTATGGTAGGATTTCTTCGGATAAACCGTTGGTTTTTGTCGGACCGGTCTACGCCGGAAGACTGCCCCGCGTCATGGACGAATACATCAAGAAGGTAAATTTCACGGGAACGAAATGCGCTTATTTCATCGGAACATGCGCGCAAACCCCATGGATGACAGTAGAGTATGTGGAAAAGCTATGCAAAGAGAAAGCGTTTTCGCTGCTTGGATTCAATTCTGTTGTTATGCCCCAGGGTTATATTGCCGGCGGCGGCACGAAACCCAAAGAAGTCAATGATAAGATTCTGAAAGAAGCAGAGCCAAAGATCATAAAGATTGCGGAAACGATTCGGGATATGAAGATGCTGCCAAAGGAACAGCCTGGCAAGGCTATGATGTCCAAAATTCTGAATCCCATGATGTATGCCATGATGATCAGCGCAAAAGGTTTTACTGCGACAGATAAATGCATCGGCTGCGGCAAATGCGAGACTCGCTGCCCGTTAAACAATGTGAAGCTGGTCAACGGGAAACCTACATGGGGGAAGGAGTGCACCCACTGTATGGCCTGTATCGCAGGATGTCCCGCAGAAGCCATTGAATACGGGAAAAAAACGCAGGGAAAGCCAAGATATTTTCTGGGAGAAAAGTAAAATAAAAAATAAAAACGGCGGTAGGAAAAATTCTTCTTACCGCCGTTTTTATTGTTCTGAAAGGAGGATTTCAGACTGTACTGTAAAATTAATAATTTTCAAATAATTCTCAAACACAGTATAAATAAATCAGTAATATAATGCCTGCATAAAAAATAATTAATATCAGATCAGGAGGATTAGAGTAATGAAAAAAAGCAGTTTTGTAGCAACGATTTTGGGAACGATCAGTGTCATTTTCTTTGCACTGGGAATGTGCATGGCAATGGTTGAAGAGTGGAACGCCTTTAAACCGGGAATTGTTGTAGGATGTGTCGGGCTGGTCTTTGCGCTGATCACTGTTTTTGTCTGGAGAAAAATGGAGCATAAAGCTCCGATCAAAATCACAGGAAAAGCAGTGCTGACGGCAGTAATAGGCATAGTGGGAGCGCTTGCTTTAGGTGTTGGAATGTGCTTCTGCATGGTGTGGAACAACATGATCCTTGGAATTGTTATCGGACTGGCAGGTATTGTGATTTTGCTGTGCCTGATCCCCTTATGTAAGGGATTAAAATAAGATTGTCTGTGACTGGATATTTTATGAAAGGAAAACAGTAAATGCATAAAAACTTTGGTACCGCTTATCTTGCGTTTATTTGGATATCCACGTATAATAAAAGCGTAAGATCTGATAAGGAAGAGAGGCGATATTGGTGTACAATCATCAACTTGAAACATTTCTTCGGGTAGCGGATGCCGGAAGTTTTAACAAAGCTGCGGAGCAATCCTTTATTACACCTACGGCAGTGATCAAACAGATTAATCTTCTGGAGGCGGATCTGGATGTAAAGCTCTTTGAGCGTACTCATCGCGGGCTAACGCTGACAAAAGCCGGGATGTCTCTGTATAATGACGCAAAATATGTGATCCAATATTGCAAGGATTCTGTCATTCGGGCAAAGAATGCCATGCAGGAGGGAGAGAATGTGATCCGCATTGGTACATCCCCTATGACTCCTGCCGGGGTTTTGGTGGAACTTTGGCCCAAAATCCATGAATTATGCCCGGAGATTAAATTCCAGCTTATCCCCTATGAAAACACGCCGGAGAATGCCAGGGAAATTTTGAAAAATCTGGGGCAGAACATTGACGTAGTTGCAGGGATTTTTGATGACACGATGCTGAATCTGCGAAGCTGTGCAGGATTTGAAATTTCCAGACAGCCGATCTGCTGCGCGGTATCCATCCATCATCGTCTTGCCGGTAAAAACCGGTTGACTGTTCAGGATCTGTATGGCGAGCGGCTGATGCTGATGCACCGGAACTGGAGTCATTATGTGGATGTGCTTCGGGATGACATCTGGCAGAATCATAATCAGATCCAGATCGTGGATTTTGACTTTTACAGTGTGGATGTGTTTAACCGCTGCGAAAACAGTAATGATGTGCTGATGGCAGTTCAGGCATGGGACAATGTGCATCCTTTATTAAAAGTCATCCCTGTGGAATGGAATCATTCGATTCCCTATGGTCTGCTCCATTCCCATACGCCATCGGAAACGGTAAAACGCTTCCTGTCGGCAATTCAGATGGTATTGCACCAATAGAATATATAGAACCTTTAGACGAAGGAATCGAGACTTCTGTGGAGGCCTCGATTTTTTTATACGATAGCGGCGAAGAATAAGGAATTAATCTCTTGACTTTTGCGATGCGTTATGTTAGTCTGACTGTAGTTAGTTAAAACTAACTAAGCGCGAATAAATCATGCAGACTCCTCAGAGAATAAAAGAAGCTCTGTTTCCCCGGAAATACTGCTGACTTTCCGGGGAGGATGTTCTGCAAAGCAAGAAAGGGGACATATCTATGGATTATTTAGAGATTGAAAAAGTGACAGGCAGGGAGATTCTGGATTCCAGAGGAAATCCCACCGTTGAGGCGGAGGTTACATTAGCGGATGGAACAGTCGGAAGAGGAATGGCTCCCAGCGGCGCTTCTACCGGTGAGTTTGAGGCCCTGGAGCTGCGGGATGGCGACAAGGCAAGATATCTTGGTAAAGGCGTGCAGAAGGCTGTTGAGAATATAAACACAAAAATCAGCGAGGTTCTCCTGGGAATGGATGCCTCGGACACCTATGCAGTGGATAAGGCGATGATCGACGCAGACGGAACCAGGGACAAATCCAATTTTGGCGCAAACGCCATCCTGGCAGTTTCCATCGCTGCGGCAAGAGCTGCTGCAGATTCGCTGGGCGTACCTCTTTATCGTTTCCTGGGCGGTGTTTCCGGAAACCGTTTGCCGGTTCCTATGATGAACATTGTAAACGGCGGCTGCCATGCCCTGTCCTCCGGTCTGGATGTGCAGGAATTTATGGTGATGCCGGTGGGAGCTCCCTCTTTTAAAGAAGGGCTTCGCTGGTGTGCGGAAGTGTTCCATGCCCTGGCTGCAATTTTAAAATCCAGAGGACTGGCAACCTCTGTAGGTGATGAGGGCGGTTTTGCACCGGCTCTGGCATCGGACGAGGAAGCTATTGAAACCATTCTGGAGGCGGTAAAGAACGCAGGTTATGAGCCGGGCAGGGATTTTATGATCGCCATGGACGCGGCATCTTCCGAATGGAAGACCGGCAAAACCGGCGAGTACAAGCTGCCGAAGGCAGGAACGGTCTACACCTCCGAGGAGCTGATCGCCCACTGGAAAAAACTTGTGGAGAAATATCCCATCATTTCCATTGAGGATGCTCTGGACGAGGAAGACTGGGAAGGCTGGAAAAAGCTGACTGCAGAGCTGGGCGATAAGGTGCAGCTTGTGGGAGACGACCTGTTTGTGACAAACACGGAACGTCTGTCCAAGGGAATTGCACAGGGATGCGGCAACTCCATTCTCATTAAACTGAATCAGATCGGCTCCGTTTCTGAGACGCTGGAGGCGATCAAGATGGCCCATAAGGCAGGCTACACAGCCGTGACTTCCCATCGTTCCGGAGAGACGGAGGATACCACCATTGCGGATCTTGCCGTAGCTCTCAACACCTGCCAGATCAAGACGGGAGCGCCCAGCCGGACCGAGCGGGTGGCAAAATACAATCAGCTTCTCCGAATTGAGGAGGAACTGGGTGCAAGCGCCATTTATCCGGGAATGAATGCCTTTAACGTATCAAGATAAGTAAAAATCAAGAAGGAGGGATGTATTATGTCTATGATTCATAAAGAAGTGGCAGATTTTTCTGTCCAGGCTTACCAGAACGGAGAATTTAAGACCGTGACAAAAGAGGATATCCTTGGAAAATGGAGCGTATTCTTCTTCTATCCGGCAGATTTTACCTTTGTGTGCCCCACAGAGCTGGAAGATCTTCAGAACAAATATGCGGATTTCCAGGCGGCGGGCTGCGAAGTATATTCCGTGTCTACGGATACCCATTTTGTTCACAAAGCATGGCACGATGCTTCCGAGCGCGTCGGAAAGATCACATATCCCATGCTTGCCGATCCCACCCATGCGCTGTGCAGGGATTTTGAAGTGCTGATTGAAAGCGACGGACTGGCGGAGCGGGGAAGCTTTATTGTGAACCCGGAAGGAAAGATTGTGGTGTATGAGGTAAATGCAGGCAATGTGGGCCGCAATGCCGACGAGCTTTTCCGCCGCCTCCAGGCAAGCCAGTTTGTGGCGGAGCACGGCGATCAGGTTTGCCCGGCCAAGTGGCAGCCAGGAGCGGAAACGCTGAAACCCAGCCTGGATCTTGTGGGTATGCTGTGATGGACCGGGAGCGGTTTTATGATGTGATTGTAATCGGAGGAGGGCCGGCCGGATTAACGGCGGCCCTTTATCTGTCCAGAGCCTGCTACAGGACCCTTGTCATTGAAAAAGAGCAGTTTGGCGGACAGATTACGATCACGGAGGAAGTTGTGAATTATCCCGGAGTGAATAAGACCAGCGGACGGGCGCTGACGGAGACTATGCGAAAACAGGCGGAAGGGTTTGGCGCCGAGTTTTTGCTGGCGGAGGTGACGGAAGTTTTCCTGGACGAGGATATCAAAGAGATCCGTACGGAAAAAGGGACTTACAGTTGCTTTGGCGTGGTCCTTGCCACCGGAGCTCATCCCAGAATGGTGGGTTTCCCCGGCGAGGCGGAATTTCGCGGACGGGGCGTGGCCTACTGCGCCACCTGCGACGGAGAGTTCTTTACCGGGAAAGAGGTTTTTGTTGTGGGAGGCGGCTTTGTGGCGGCGGAAGAGAGCGTGTTCCTGACGAAATACGCCAGCCACGTGACCATTTTGATTCGTGGAGAAGATTTTTCCTGTGCTGAAGCGGTGGCGCAGGCGGCCAGAAACCATCCGAAGATTACTGTGCGGACAAATACCCAGGTGCTGGAGGTGACGGGAGAGAACGCTCTTAGAAGCATCCGGTACCAGAACACGAAAACCGGGGAAGAATCGGTGTTTGCTCCGGAAGGGGATACCTTCGGCGTGTTTGTATTTGCAGGCTATGCTCCGGATACGGAGCTGGTAAAGGGAAAGATCGAACTGGACGAAAGAGGATATGTGTGTACGGACCGGAACCGGAAAACGAATCTTCCGGGGGTTTATGCCGCCGGAGACGTATGCCAGAAGAACCTGCGTCAGGTAGTGACGGCAGTGGGCGACGGGGCAACGGCAGCAACGGAACTGGAAAAATATGCTTCCGTTATGCAGGAGAAGACGGGAATTCGTCCGCAGCGACCCAGTAAAAAGGACAACGGACAGACAGGCGTGCAGGCGGAAGGAAACGGAAAGGCGGAAACGGCGCAGGCAGCGGAAGAGCAGCAAAGGTCGGGTGGCTTGTTTCCAAAGGAAATGCTGGCGCAGCTTTCGACAGTTTTTACCAGAATGGAGGCGCCTTTGATCCTCTCTCTGCACCTGGATGAAAGGCCTGTATCTCAGGAACTAAAATATTATATGGAGGAGCTGGCGAAACAGACGGACAAGCTTTCGGTAAGTCTTTCGGAGGAGGGCGGCAGCCATCTTCCTTTTGTGGAGGTGCTTCGCGGGGATGGAACAAAAACCGGACTGAGATTTCACGGCGTACCGGGAGGCCACGAGTTTACCTCTTTCGTGCTGGGATTGTATAACGCCGCCGGCCCCGGGCAGCCTCTGGATGAGGAGACAAAGCAAAGCATCCGCAAGCTGGATGTTCCGGTGCGTATGCAGATTTTCGTATCTCTTTCCTGCACCATGTGTCCGGAGCTTGTAACTGCCGCCCAGCGGATTGCTTCACTGAATCCGGACGTGGAAGCGGAGGTATACGATCTGAATCATTTTCCGGAATTAAAGGAGCAGTATCATGTAATGAGTGTTCCCTGTCTGGTGCTGAATGAAGAAAAGACGCTGTTTGGAAAGAAAAACATCAGTCGGCTTTTGGAAGAGATCAAAAATATGGGATCTCCTGATTTTGCCCGGAGATGAAATTTCAGCTTGTCACCTTTGGGTTTAAACTGATGAACGAATCGAGACTTCTGCGGAAGCCTCGATTTTTTTATACTATAGATAACAAAAACAACCGAAGCGAAGACATAAAGGAGAACAAAGATGAACAACTTTATTTTTGAAAACGCAACGAAGGTCTATTTCGGAAAGGGCTGTGTTAAGGAGTACCTGGCCTGCCTTTGCGGTCAATACGGACAGACCGTCATGCTTTGCTTTGGCGGCGGGTCTGTTAAGAAAAACGGCATCTATGACGAGGTAACGGCCTGTCTGCAAAAAGCCGGTCAGACCATCGTGGAATTTTCCGGTATCGGGGCAAATCCCACCTATGCCAAGGTGCTGGAGGGCGCGAAGCTGGCACGGGAAAACCATGCAGATCTGATCCTTGCTGTGGGCGGAGGCAGCGTTATGGACTGCTGCAAGGCTGTCTCCATGGCGGCGGTGTATGACGGCGACATCTGGACGGACTTCTGGGCAAGACCGGGCGTCATTGATTTTGAGCCGCTTCCCCTGGGCGTTATCGTCACGGTGGCAGGAACCGGCAGTGAGATGAACGGAGGAGCAGTCATTACCAACGAGAAACTGAAAATTAAGACCGGACGGGACTATCCGAAATGCAATGCCAGATTTGCTCTGCTGGATCCCACTTATACTTACAGCGTTCCGAAAAAGCAGATGGTGTCAGGCGGATTCGACATTTTATCCCACATCATGGAGACTTATTTCAGTGAGCCGGACGGGGACAATGTGTCTGATGACATTTCGGAGGCGCTTATGCGAGGCGTCATCCGGGATCTGCGGGCAGCAATTCAAAACCCGGAGGACTATACCGCCCGGAGCAATCTGATGTGGGAGTCCACCATGGCGGAAAACCGCATCATCAAGCTGGGCAAGCGGATGGATTTTGAGTGCCACCAGATGGAACATCAGCTTGGAGCTTATACCAACTGTAATCACGGCGCGGGGCTGGCGGTGCTGCATCCTGTTTATTACCGGCATATCTACAGGGACGGGCTTGCGAAATTCCAGAAGTTTGCCGTGAATGTATGGGGAATTTCCCCAGAGGGCAAAACAGGGGAAGAACTGGCCCGTGCCGGCGTGGAGGCACTGGCGGACTTCATCAGGGAGATCGGCCTGCCCACTACGCTGCGGGAACTGGGTGTGAATGAATCCACTGACCTGAAAGCAATTGCAGATTCCTGTAACCTGGCTCCCGGCAGCTATAAGAAAATGACCCATGAAGAGATCCTGAAGATTTTCCAGGAATGCTATTAATTACTGTTCACGCCAGCCTCAAACACCTGCTGTTTGAGGCGTGAGAACGTGATTCAGGCGTGAGCAAATCCCATTCGCGAAGCGAATTTTAAATGGATTTGCGAAGGTGACTGTGAACGGAGTGAACAGTTACTGCTATTAAGAAATACTGCAAGGGGATACCATGATGTCTTGAAAAGACAGATAAAAATTAGGAAAGGACAACAGGCAGGAAGAGCTGGGACTGTAAAGAAAGGAAGAATTTTATGAACACAAGAATTCTGGGAAAAGATTTGAAAGTATCTGCTGTCGGATTAGGCTGCATGGGTATGACACATGCCTACGGAGCGCCGGCAGACAAACGGGAGATGACAGAGCTGATTGCACAGGCCGTGGATCAGGGCTGCACCTTTTTTGACACGGCGGAAACCTATGGGACAAGGGAGTGTCCCCATGACAATGAGGAACTGGTGGGAGCGGCTCTGAAGCCCTACCGGGATAAGGTGATCATTGCCACCAAGTTTGGCATTCACTTTGATTGGAGCAGCGATGCGGTCAATCTGCCGGTCGTGGCGGATTCCCGTCCGGAAGTGATTCGCTCTTCGGTAGAGGGTTCCCTGAAGCGGCTGCAGACAGACCACATTGACCTTTACTATCAGCACAGGCCTGACCCGAAGATTCCCATTGAGGAAGTGGCTGGGGTCATGGCAGAACTGATCCGGGAGGGAAAAATCATCCATTGGGGTCTGTCCGAGGCGAAAGAAGATACCATCCGTCGCGCGCACGCCGTTTGCCCTGTGACTGCGATTCAGAACCGGTATTCCATGATGGCAAGATGGTATGAAGAACTGTTCCCGGTGCTGGAGGAACTGGGGATCGGCTACGTGGCCTTCTCCCCTATGGCAAACGGTCTTCTCAGCGGAAAGTACGGAAAGGATACGGTATTTGGCGGTCATGAGGATTACCGCAGCGTAATGCCCCAGTATCAGCCGGAAAATATCGAACGCAACCGGGAGCTTTTGGAACTGCTGCGGAATACGGCGGCGGCAAAGAATGCTACGCCTGCGCAGATCTCGCTGGCGTGGATGCTGTGCAAAAAACCTTACATTGTACCGATTCCCGGTACCCGCAAGCCGGAGCGCCTGACGGAGAATCTGGGAGCCGCAAATGTAGAATTGACCGACGCAGAGGTAGCTGCGCTGGATGCCGCACTGGATCGGATCCCCATGTCTGCGGTATATGGCGGCGCTCCTGTAATGCAGAAGTAACCACTTCATCAATGAGTTTTCTTTTTACTACAAATGTTATGCTTCTATTCCTCAACAGAGAAAAAACTGCTGTCCCAGATGATTGGATATTGACAAAAAGCAATCATGGGAGTTATACTAATGATGGAAAATAAAAAAAATACATCATAGAATCTGCAGAGGATGAAGTATTGAATATAGAGAAAAAACATATAGAGCAGTATCTTTCCGAAGTAAAGGAAGCCGTTGGGAATGATAGATACCGGCTTGACAGGAATGCGAAACGGCAGGATAATATCAATCTGTTTCTGGATTATATTATTGATGAAGCAAAAGCAAAGGATATCATAATGGGCCTGACTGTAATGGATTTTTCAGAGATTCTGCAGAATAAACATAAAGGCTTTGAGCATGAAAGACTGTATGTATTTGGTAAGGATGTTACTCTTTTGGAGAGAAATGGAACAGAAGAAAAAATAGTATCTCTTTATATCAAATTCAACAAGCTGGAGAACTGTTTTGTGATTGTGATTTCGTTCCATGAGCAAAAACATCCGCTTACATACTATTTCAAATAATCAGAAAAAGAGGTGGCCATTATGACAGAGAAGGGAAGAAGAGACTTTTGCATAGAGTGCAGGAAAGAGACAGAGTACCTTTTACAGAAGAAGGATATCATAAAAACTATAAGGGATAAGGCTTACACATTTGGCATCACCGTGGCTGTATGTGCAGAATGTGGAGAGGAAATGAGTATACCCGGACTCATTGATAAGAACATTCAGGAAATAGATGAGCAGTATAGAGCAGAGGAAGGTCTTGTATCGATCGAAGATATTGAAAGACTTATGAAGATTTATAAGATTGGCAAGGCACCGCTTTCCCTTGCGCTTGGATTCGGAGAGGTGACAATACCGAGATATCTGGAAGGACAGGTGCCATCTAAGGAGTATTCCGATATTGTTAAAGCAGCATTGGCTTCCCCTGCGTATATGAAGGAGAAACTTATTGAAAACCGGGATAAGCTGACAGATGCGGCATATAAAAAAGCGATGACTGCAGCAGACAGCATAGAAAGCCTTTTTTCCGTCTCAGATAAGATGCTCAGGGTGATCGCATATGTCTTTGAAAAACTGGAAGAGGTAACTCCGCTCATGCTGCAGAAATTGCTATACTTTATTCAGGGTGTTTATTCTGCATTGTATGGAAAGCCTGTCTTTGTGGAAGATTGCAGGGCGTGGATACATGGTCCGGTTTATCCGGAGGTATATGAGCTGTTCAGAGACTTTAAGTATAATCCGATCGATGATGCACGCTTCGCACTTCTGGAAGGAAATGAAGATGCGCTGACAGATGATGAGAAGAAGGTAATTGATCTTGTCGTAAATACATTTGGAATGTATGGAGGGAAAGTACTGGAGAAAATTACCCATAATGAAGATCCATGGATGGAGGCCAGGAAAGGATATGGGGACAGTATTCCATCCAGTGAGCTTCTGCCGAAGGACAGGATAATGAAATACTATATTATGGTAAATCAGAAGTATGGTATAGATACGGAAGCTGGCTTGCGGACATATATCCATGATATGCTTATTAAAGCATCATGATCTAAGACAACTAAGCTTAACTTATAAGCACAGAGTATATATAGGACTCGGAAGATTTTATTCTTTCGGGTCTTTTTTTCGAAAAAGGGGGTTTAAAATGCTCTTCTTTCTTTACACCATCATAAATTGGTCATAATTTCAGAATTCTGTCAGAACACATCCAAACGAAACAATTTGGTAATCACTTTTAACACCCGAATCTTCATAATGAAAAAAGACAGCTCTGCAGCGACGAATGTTTTAAAAAAGCCCGTACTCTACAAAACTGTCTTATTATTTTACTGTAAACCCCAGGATTCTGCCTGGCACAAAATCTTCCCAAATCAACTACTCACGATTCTTCCTCAATTTCCTGTGCCTGGTCTTTTTGAAGCCGTTCTCCTAATCTCAACTGATAAGGCCCGCATCCGGTTTCCGTATATATTGTTGTCATATCAATATAATACGTCCCTGCATCCAGTGTTTTTTCATAAACATATGTCTTTTTTTCTGCAAACGCAACGCCATCATACACTTCATCCAAGAGAATCATATCTTCATTATATAGTTTTAAATGGGTTTTGGAGCTATCTTCAACGCTTACTGTCAATTTTACATCTTTTTTCTTATCCACAACAAACTGATAAAAATCATGCTCATCATTTTTTGTTTGAATTCCCTTGATCTCTTCCCCTTCCTGAATGATTTGTGCCGACTGATAATCGTTATTTGGTTCTTCTTCCGTAGATTCTATCTCTTCAAAGTTAGCCTTTAATCTATAGGCTCCTTCTCTTTGCGCTTCCCCTGTACAGCGAATATAATAAACGCCTTTTTCCAAATAAAACTCAAAGTCAACCGTTTTAGGATCGCCGGCCGTTCCATTTATGTATTGCTCCGTTGCAAAGGATACTAAGTCTTCATCCAGAATATCCACTCTGAAATAATCAAAAAAAGTCTGCGCTCTAACATTTAACTTACCGGTTCCGGTCAGCTCCATGGGATAGTAATGATACTCGTCTATTCTCAATTCCCCATCCACCCATGTGTCCGTAGTTGGAAGCATGTCAAAATCTATACGGACAGAGTCATCTGCGCTTACCGTACTTCCGCAAATCATTATGATCATCAATAAACAACATATCCAGCCCAAGCTTTTTTTCATCTTCTCCCACCTCTTACTACGATTAGTTGTCATATACTGTCAATGATAATTCATACGGCGTTTCATTATCCCCGTAACCTTTCCAGTCAAACAAATAATATATTTTTGTATCTCCGTACGGTTGATAAACAGATTTTACATCCGACATTGTCTCTATTGATTCATTTTGTGAATCACAGTATTCCCGCCTCACACTCGTGCATTGAATGCCGACAGGTTCCAATTTTTCTCCAAGATGACAATACAATTCATCCGCTGCTTTTTTAGTTTCTTCCACCGCATCTCCTTCTCTGTCAAAAGTAACTTCAAAATCTTCGCTTGCGTAATACCGTTGTCCGCAAAGGAATCCATCCAATTCAATACCCCCACTATAATATCCAATAGTCAGCCGAATATTTAAACTCGCCAAAATGTCTTCATCTTCCACATCATCCTGCTCAAAAGAGTGAAGTTCGAGCTCATCTGTCCAACTGCCATCATTTGCTTTATCCCCGGAATCCACTGCAAAAGTAACCTTCTCTCCGTTGTCTGCAAAAAAACATCCCAAATGTTTTATCCCAACATTTTCACCGAAAAACCCTATAGAAAGCGCTCCATCATCTGTAAAAATCACTTCCCCCTTTGAACTGATTTCATAAGTCCATACATCGAACCATTCATTGCTATAATAAAAAACCCACAGCTCCGGCATTTCATCCTTATTTGTATCCAACATGATATGCGTTACAATCCCTGATTCCCCTTCCAGAGAGGTCAGGTTTTCCACCGGAAGTTCTCCCTCTTTTGGCACTAATACCGTATTGTAATATTCTTCCAGTTTTTCTTCCGGTGTTGTTTCCGCAAAACAGATGCTATTCATACCGAAGCAGAGCATCCCTGCAGAAATAATAGCCAGCAGTAATTTCCCTGTCTTTTTCATCACTCTTTTCCCCCGTCTCTTCTGCTCATTACAAGTCTTCTTCACCCGCATAACAAATTGCCCGCAACTCTTTATCAATAAGCTCATACAATAGTTGTTCCTGCCCGGTTTCTATATCTACAGTATACAAATATCGTATGTCATCCTGCTTTCTCATATAATACGGTCTTGTAGCTTCCGGTATATCACACAATTCATACAGCGTTCCGTCATCCTCTACCAATAAATTATTTTCCCCGGTGTCCATATTATATGTCCAAAGGCCTTCTCCACTTTGATACAAAAGTTGATTATCAAACATTACACCGCCCATTTCTTTAAAGTCCGCTAATTCCAGTTCACTTGTTTCTCCGTTAAGGCAGTCAAAGCATCTGAAAGATACACTATCCAACCGTTTTCCATTTTCGTAGGAATAATAGATTTTATTATCCCGCATTCCAATCCAGCTTCCGGGAATGCCGTCCCTGTTTAAAATCTCCTGATCGGTTCCGTCCATATTCATTCGATATAAAGTGTTATCCTGATATTCTCTAAAATAAATAGATTCCTCACAAATATCATAGATGTCAACCCATCCCCACTCAGTATCTGTCAATTCTGAATTGCCATCCACCTTGCCGCAGAATGTGCTATACGCATATTCTATATAAATATAGAGCAAACCATTGTAAAAACAGATATTGCTCAAAGTATCTCCCAGTAAAAACCTACACCCGTCTTGACCATTCAGATTATATTGTGCTATCCAATCCACACGATTTCCAAATTTCACATAAAGATATTGTTCCGTAACAATAATTCCTTCGATATATTCCCCCTCAGCATCAACGATCGTTTGTCTGTCGCTCCCGTCGTAGTTAATCGTATTTACCGTATTTTTTTCATCATCAACATAGTAAAACTTATCCCCCGCATCCACAAACGTATCTAGCTTAAAGAATCCTTCTGTCGTATCCTGGCGCAAGTTTTCCGATATCCAAAGATAGCTTCCATCCGACCGCCAAGCCAGATCCCATTCCTCTTCGCTTGGCGGAGCAAGCTGTTCCTGTGCTCTTACGGTATCAGTACTTTCAAAAATCTTCAAAACCAACATGCCGATTAACAATAGATATACGATCTTTTTCATCTTCTCTTTACCACCCTTCTCCGTCGCTGTTTTGCACCTATATAGGTGCAAAATAATTATATCCCACTTTTAAAATGAAGTCAACAAAATGCTGCACTCAAATAGGTGCATCATATTTTACTTTTTCTGAAATGGGAGATTGATGATATGAATACAGAATATGAAAAACGGCTTGGCGCTCGAATACGTCAGATACGCGAGCAGCGCAATCTAACTCAGGAGCAATTATCTGCCAAGCTTCAATTATGCGGATGCGATATCACCAGAAGCGCTTTAGCAAAGATCGAAGTCGGCCAGCGGCATGTTTACCCTGATGAAATTAAGCTTATCAAAGAAATATTGCGCGTCACTTTCGATGAATTATTTCCGCCCATCTGATTATGCCGAAACGGATCTATCTGTTCGGTTCCTTTGCAAAAGATGCCTATGATGAGGACAATGATTATGACTTTTATGTTGTTGTTCCTGATGATGCTGGGAATAAAATTGAACTGTCCCAGAAAGCATATAAATCCCTCTGCGGGGTACGTAAACGTCCGGTAGACATTGCTGTGGGTTATGAATCGTCTTTTGATGAAAGGGCGAAGGAAAAGGTTGTAAAGCAGGAGGGTGTGCTGTTATACGAAAAATGAAAAAATTTTGAAGGAGTTTGCCAAGATGGATTTTCTTACGGCTAAACATCTGTATGAGCATATGTATCCAAAACCGTTATGTGATAGTAAAAGCCGGATTGTATTTTCATAAATCTCCTTAATAAAAATCCCCACCACGAAGGTGGGGATAAGATGTTCATACCGAATAATTTATAATCGCACCATCGGTAAGCGAAAACATTTAACGCACTGAATAATTTATACCCCGCACCATCAGTAAGCGGCAACATTTTCTGTACTTTTATTATATGCAATATCCCCAAAAAGTACAATAGGAATTTTGTTAAAAATTGGTGAAAAAATTATTGGCGGTTTTAAGCTGTTACATAACACTTGTCATAGCGGCAGGTGTTTTTTCATGTTGTACGGGAGCCAGAGATGGATCTTTTTTTCGTGGGAGAAAGGCAGGTTGTTTCATCCGCATGGAGTGGTCTCTTTTAAGAGGCAGTCAAGTATCAAAGGTTGCTTAGACACCGCCTATAGGCGGCACCGAAAAGTGCCATGATTTTTTTCTTTGACTGGGACATGTAAGGGAGAGAGTGGAAATTAAAATAGAGTAAGCACCTTTGGGTATATACTGCATAACAAAGTGAGACTTCATTCGGGGTCTTGCCTGACTTATAATAAAAGGAAAAGAGAATCACATAGAAATATTTACAGCGGCTCTGCCTGGCCGCTGGGATGATTGGGGCAATACTGGTTAGCTTTGGCTTTATCCTCACACGCAATACTGTAATCCGTATTTTTACAGTTAACCCTGCAGAAATCGAGTATGCCATGGCAAGGTTACGGTACGCTATTCCCTTCCTGTTTTTGATAAGCACTTATGAAGTGGTTGGCTCTGCTTTAAGAGGAATGGGAAGGTCAACGCTTCCGGCAATCGTTATTTATTATTTTTTGCAGCGGAGAAAGCTGTTTGGAAAGGATTCGGAAAGATCAGCTCTGCCAGGATAACCCGGAGTATGGGAGGAAAATATAAGGAGGCATGAGACTATGAAAAAGCACAGGATGCCGGCAATAATGCTGGCGTTGACGTTCATATTGGCAGGGGGTAATTCCAATAAGGCCGTGGGCAGTGCCGGTGAAATACCGGAAACCGGAGTGGAAGAAACCTCTGCTGACACAGAGATAACAGAAAGGGATGAGAAAACCGTGACAACGGCCACGCTTCCAAAAGAACTGGTACAGATACCGGAGGACTATTTTGAAGAATCTGATTATCCGGGCACGCTGGTGGAGCTGGAATACGATACCTATGAATCCATGGCATATGAAGAGCAGAGCCAAATGCTGCATAAGCGAGCAATCGTATATCTGCCTTATGACTATTCAGAGGAAGAAAAGTATAACGTATTCTATCTGATGCACGGAGGCTGGAGCGATGAGACGGTGTATCTTGGAACACCAGATCGTCCTGCTGCATTTAAGAATGTTCTGGACAATGGGATGGCAGATGGAGCGATTCAGCCCATGATCGTAGTGTGTCCTACCTACAATAATACCAGCCCGGATGACAGCGGAGATTACAGTTTGGCAATTCGGCTGACAGAGAATTATCACAGGGAGCTGATGAATGATCTGATACCAGCAGTTGAGGGAACTTACAGCACCTATGCGGAGGATACGACGCCGGAAGGGATTCGGGCTTCAAGAGATCACCGTGCTTTTGCCGGATTTTCCATGGGATCGGTGGCAACCTGGAGAACCTTTCAATATTGTCTGGACTATTTCCGTTATTTTATGCCGTCCAGCGGAAATCTGACATCTGATGGAGAATATATGGCGTCCCTGGTAACGGATTCCGGGCATACATGGAGCGATTTCTTTATCTTTGCAGCATCCGGTACGGATGATTTTGCCTACGCCTCTTTCAAATATCAGATCGAAGCGATGGCCGATGTGAGTGACGGTACCTTTCGCTATGCCGATAATGAAAGAGATGGAAACCTGTATTTTTTGGAGCAGGAGGGCGGCACTCACAGTGGAGAGTACGCAATGGAATATTTCTACAATGGGCTGCTTTGGATATGGCAGTCATAAAAAATAAAAAGCGTACCTGGAAAGGAACGGCACATTTCTGCTGATTCAGAAATTGAGAGGGGGAAAAGAAATGAAGAACATATTATTTCTGACAACAACGCCAACTGTGGGAGGGAATGGGGATGCTTTAATCAGCGCAGCGATGGAGGAAGCAAAGTCCAACGGAGCGGATGTACATATCGTTCATATCAGGGAAAAGCAGATTGGATTTTGCCAGGCCTGTTACGGTTGCGCGAAAACCGGTGTCTGCGTGCAGAAGGACGATTTCATGGACATTCTGCATCTGGCTCACGAAGCGGATGCCATTATTGCGGAAGCCCCGATATATTATAACTGTATGGCGGCACAGATGATGACCGTCATCAACCGGCTGTGCTGTACCTTCGCCTGCAAGACTTACCAGACCGGGCCGAAAAAGCGGGTCGGCATCTTCCTGACCTGCACCGGCTCGGAACCGGAGGAAATGAAGCGCCATGTACGCAATATTCTGACTTTGCCCAGCGTCAGCCGTGCAATTTCAGAATATCGGACGGAAGTATTTACCCAGTGTGTTTCGGATTCGACCTGCCATGACCGGGCAGATTATCTGGAACGGGCAAAAGAAATTTCCTGTTGGGCAGCAGGGGTGTAGATAATCAAAAATAAAAGAATGGAGGAATCACTATGCAGTATGTAACTTTGAACAATGGAATAAAAATGCCAATGGCAGGGATCGGGACCTTCCAGCTCAGCCCGGATGAAGCGGAGGCTTCCGTAACCAGTGCTCTGCAATGCGGTTATCGACTGATCGACACGGCAAATGCCTATGTGAATGAAAAAGCGGTTGGCCGCGCAATCAAGAAATCCGGCGTTGACCGCAAAGAGATTTTTCTGGAAACGAAGCTGTGGCCGTCCTTCTATGAACAGGCGGATGCAGTGGAAAAGACGCTGGAGCGTCTGGATACTGATTACATTGATCTGCTGTTGATCCACCAGCCGGCCGGTAATTATGTGGCTGGGTATAAGATGATGGAGAAAGCCTGCAAGGAAGGCAAAGTCCGGGCAATCGGTTTGTCCAATTTCACAGCCGCTCAGATTCAGGAGATCTTAGATATTTGCGAAGTGAGGCCTGCTATTTTGCAGACGGAGGTGCATCCTTATTCTCAGGAGCAGGAACTGAAAAAATTTCTGGAAAAAGAAAATATGGTCATTCAGGCGTGGTATCCCCTGGGGCATGGAGATAAGGCGTTGATGGAGGAACCGGTATTCTCCAGACTGGCCAGGAAATATGGAAAGAGCAACGCGCAGATCATTCTGCGCTGGCACATTCAGGCCGGAAATGTGGTCATTCCGGGGTCAAAGAATCCGGATCATATCCGTGCGAATTTCGATCTGTTTGATTTCAGCCTGGATGATGCGGAGATGGCGGAAATCGCAGCGCTGAACAAAAATAAGCGCTACTATAAAAATTCCTGGCTCAAGCTGCAGGCTTATGCCAGAATGCGCCCGCCGGTAGACGAGCAGAAATAAAAGCAGGATGCCTGAAAAACCAGATATTGCCCGCTGCCCGGTTCTTGTAACTTTGGACGGCGGGTATTTTATATAAAATTCTGAAACTCTCCCACGGACATTTGATGAAGTAACCGCCTGCTCATACAGTATGCATATAGATTATACTATATTGCCGTTTCGGTATTGTACTTTTTTTTCTTCCCGTTTTACAATAAATATGAAAACAAGGAGCAAATTTCTGTGAGACAGTGGAAGTAATACCTGCAGCGGGGCTTTGATTTACGGAGAATATCAGAAAAAATGGGGGAAATGGAAATGAAGCTGGCGATTGTTGAGGATGAAAAAGTATATGTGGACAAGCTGAGAGAATACCTGAATAAATATCAAAGGGAGTCCGCTGTTGAAGTGCGATCGGTCTGGTTTAGCGACGGCAGTGAGATAGCAGAGGATTACTCCGGTGACTATGATATTATTCTGATGGATATCCAGATGAAATTTATGGATGGAATATCTGCAGCCAGAAAGATCAGAGAAATGGACCAGGAAGTGATCATCATATTCATTACCAATATGACAAACTATGCGATCCGGGGCTATGAAGTAGATGCGATGGACTATATTGTAAAACCGGTGGAATATTTTGCTTTTTCCCATAAGCTTGACAGAGCGGTAAAAAGAATCCGGAAAAAAGAGAAGCATTATATATCCATACCGATGGAAAATGGCGTGCGGAAAATGGACATCGCGGGGATCTATTACATTGAGAGCCATGGACATATGCTGCAGTACAAGACCGATGAAGGTGCATGGGAGTGCAGGGGAACGCTGCAGCAGATGGAAAGCCTGCTGATGCCATATGGTTTTTTCAGAAACAGTAAAAGCTATCTTGTGAATATACAGCATGTAGATGCGATCCGGGAAAACGAATGTATGGTGCAGGGAGAACGGCTTCCTGTCGGCAGGGCAAAGAAGAAGGAATTTATGCAGAAAATGCTATGCTATATGAGCGGGGAAATGTGATGATGGCGGCTGTCTATGCGGATATTCCAAGAATCCATACGGCATTGGCAGAATGGGCTGCCTGTATGGTCTATGTGCTGATCCTGGAGAAACGATTTTCAAAAAAACAGACGATTTTACTCAGTATGGGAGCATTGCTGTGCCAGATACTGGTGCTTGCGGCAACGGATGACGTACCTCTGATGTTCTGGATTCCCTGTATGCTTATAGCGGCCGGAGCTATGTATTTATTTTTATACTGCTGCTGCAGGATCACAATGTTTCAGGCAGCATATTGCTGTACAGCAGCTTTTATCATTGCGGAGTTTGAAGCATCCCTGGAGTGGCAGCTTTTCGCTTATCTGGACCTGGCAGGTGTCGGATTTTTGGGAATGGGAAGCTGTATCCTGATACTTACCTATAGTGTGGTTTTTACTGCAGCGGTTCGATTAGAACAAGGGATATTAAAAAAAGAATACCTGGAGCATCTGTCGAAATGGGAACTGATTTCTACGGTTGCGCTTGTGGTACTGACCTTTGCGGCCAGCAATGTCCGTTTCCTTCTGTCAGATGCAGAGGCCGATGTTTCAGTGTGTCTTGACATTTTAAAGATGCGTACTCTGATCGATTTTTCCGGGCTGGCTGTTCTGTATGCGTTTCAAAGCAGGGTCAGTGAATATTTGTCAGAAAAAGAAATAGAAGCTATCCGAACCATGCTGAAAAGCCAGTATGACCAATATCGGAGCTATCAGGAGAGCATCGAATTGCTCCGTATTCAAAGACATGATCTGAAGCATCACATTGCAGTCCTCAGAGCTGAAACAAATGCAGAAAAACGTGAGGAATGGCTGGACCGGCTGGAGGAAGAGCTGAATGCAAGTGAGATCGCAGCGCCTACCGGAAACAGGGTGCTGGATATTATGCTGACAGTGAAGCAGGGAGTGATAAAAAAGAACGGGATTCATTTTACCTGGGTGGCAGACGGTACGCTGCTTGATTTTATGCACGTGACGGATATCTGCACAATTTTGGGAAATGCCCTGGATAACGCGATAGAAAACGTTGTTATTCTGGATGATCCGAAAAAACGTCTGATACATTTATCCATATCTTTGAAAAAGGATTTTGTTTTTATCCAGATGCGTAATTACTGTGAACGGGAGCCTGACTGGGATGGGAAAGGAAGCATCCGCACCACAAAAGCGGATAAAGAAAATCACGGTTATGGGATCAGGAGCATTCGATATACAGTAGAAAAGTATGGAGGGAGTACCCAGGTCAGCTGGAAGGATGAATGGTTTGAACTGGGGCTGCTGATTCCCAGACCTGCAGGTTGGGACAAATAGCTGCATGTTGTGCCAAAAACGAGCACCGTAAAATAATTATGATACAATGATAATACAAAGAAATGAAACGGCCGTACATTTAGAAAATTGAGAAAAGGGAGAAGAAAAAATGCTGGAATTAAACTGGAGTGATGTGATAAGCACACTCACACAGATCAGGGGATACCTGATCGCGATAGGCGCTATTATTGCTGTGGCAGTCATTGTAATGATTGCCTGCCTGAAGCTCGCCGCACATAAGAAATATGTGATACGTACCCAGGCATTCGTTGCCATGATCGTGGGAATTGCCATTGTTGCAAACTTAATCTGCACCGGCCCGATGTACACAATTCTGTCACTGGCATCCGGTACGGGCACGCTTACGGAGGAAAGCATTGCAGGGGCAGAGGAGCTGGCACAGCAGATCGCGGAAGAAGGAATCGTTCTGCTGCAGAATGATGACCAGACGCTTCCGCTGGCAGATAATAAAAACATTAATGTGTTCGGATGGGCATCTACAGCGCCCTGCTACGGCGGAACCGGTTCCGGAGCACTCAATGACAGCTACCACATTGTAGACCTGCTGGAGGGTCTTTCCAACGCAGGATTTAACACGAACACCGAGCTTTCTGATTTTTACAGGGCATATGCGCAGAGCAGACCGGAAATCGGCATGTTTGCGCAGGACTGGACACTTCCGGAGCCGCCGGCAGAAACCTACTCAGATGAGATGATGGAAAATGCCAGAGAGTTCTCTGAAAATGCAATGATCGTTCTCACGCGTGCAGGCGGAGAGCAGACAGACCTGCCGAGAACGCTGACAGGAGTTACATACAACAACAATTCGGAAGATTATGAAGATTTCCCGGAAGGCACGCATTATCTGGAGCCAAGCCAGAGCGAGCGCAACATGATCGATCTTGTATGCAGGAATTTTGATAACGTTATTCTGGTATACAACGGCGCCAATACAATGGAGCTGCAGATCGCGGATGAATATGAGCAGATCAAGAGTGTGCTCTGGGTTCCCGGAACCGGTCAGAACGGTTTTAACGCTCTGGGAGAAATTCTTTCCGGCGAGGTGAATCCATCTGCAAAGACAGCCGATACGTTTGTAAGGGATCTGACAGCGACTCCGAACTGGAACAATTTTGGAGATTATGAGTATGACAATATGGATGAATTCGTCATTTCCGAAAGTGATCCGTATGTTCCGGGAGCATTACCACATTTTGTAAATTATACAGATGGGATCTACGTTGGATATAAGTTCTATGAAACAGCGGCGGAGGAAGGGCTGATCGATTACGAAGAGCTTGTTCAGTACCCGTTCGGCTATGGCCTGAGCTATACAGACTTTACGCAGGAAATGGGCGAGATGGTTACGGGTGAGGACGGAACGATCAGTTTTGATGTGACCGTTACCAACACAGGAGATGTGGCAGGCAAGGATGTGGTGGAGGTTTACTATAATCCGCCCTATACCAACGGAGGAATCGAAAAAGCATCTGCAAACCTGATCGCATACGATAAGACGGATATGCTGGAGCCGGGCGCTTCCCAGACATTGAGCATTTCAATATCCGCGGAGGATATGGCATCCTATGATGACGAGGAGAACGGCTGCTACGTACTGGAAGAGGGCGAATATGTGATTTCCATCAATTCGGATTCCCACACGGTCATCGACTCCCAGACATATGAAGTGGAGAGCACGATTGTTTACGATGAAAACAATGCAAGAAGCACCGACCTGGTGGCAGCGCAGAACCAGTTTGACTTTGCAAAAGGCGAGCTGACCTACCTGTCAAGGGAAAACGGATTTGAAAACTATGAAGAAGCAGTGGCTGCGCCGGCAACCTACAGTATGCCGGAGGCGGACAAAGCCGGATTTGTAAACAATTCCAATTTTGAACCGGAGGAGGACCCGGATGCCCAGATGCCGACGACCGGGGCAAAAAATAATATTTCGATCCTGGATCTCAGGGGAGCGGATTACGATGATGAGAAATGGGAAATGCTCCTTGATAATCTGACCATTGACGAAATGGTGGAAATGATCGCCCTGGGCGGTTATCAGACAGCTCCGGCAAAAAGTATCGACAAGATCGCAACCACGGACTGTGACGGTCCGGCGGCGCTGAATAATAACTTTACCGGCGTTGGCTCTATCGGATTCCCGGCAGGGGTGATGCTTGCAAACTGCTGGAACGAAGACCTGGCGTACGCCTTTGGTGAAAATATCGGCCTGATGGCAGACGATATGAATGTATCCGGCTGGTATGCACCGGCGATGAATATTCACCGCTCCGCTTTTGCAGGACGTAACTTTGAGTATTATTCCGAAGATGCCCTCCTTTCCGGAAAATGTGCGGTAAATGCCGTATCCGGGGCATGGAGCCAGGGCGTATATGCTTACATCAAGCATTTTGCGCTGAATGACCAGGAGACAAACCGTTGGGAAATGCTCTGTGTGTGGGCTGATGAACAGGCTATCCGTGAGATTTATCTGAAGCCGTTTGAGATGTGCGTAAAGGATGGAGATGCGACAGCAGTCATGTCCTCCTACAACTACATTGGCAACCAGTGGGCAGGCGCATGCAGTCCGTTGCTGATCAATGTACTCAGAAACGAATGGGGCTTCAGGGGTTCGGTACTGACGGACTACTTTGCAGACTTCGGCTATATGGATGCAGAGCGCGCGATTTATAACGGCGGTTCCACCTGCCTGATTAACAGGGATGTAAATACAAACTACATCAAAAATACCGATAATCCGACGACCGTTCAGCATATGAGAGAAGCGTGCCACGATGTCCTTTATACGGCTGTCAACAGCAGAGGATTTGAGGAAGAAAATCTGTCCGCAGGTCTGATGACATGGCAGATCATTATGATCGCAGCGGATGTTGTGATCGCAGTCCTTCTGCTTGCATTTGAGTTCTTTATTGTGCGCAAAGGTTATCAGAAGCGGAAAAAGAACGCTGTAAAAATTGAAACGGTAAAAGAAGAATAACAAAGATCATGTAAGAGGGGCTGAGGGCTGTCTGGTCCGCAGCTCCTCATCTTATACAGGGAGCGTAATTTTATGAAACATAAAGATATCATTGATAAGATGACAATAGAAGAAAAAGCGGCGCTTCTGAGCGGTAAAGGAGAATGGCAGACATGGGATTTTGAACGGCTGGGAATCCCATCCATTTTCTGCTCCGACGGACCGCACGGAATCCGCAAGCAGGCAGGAGCAGGTGATCATCTGGGGCTGAATCCGTCGCTGCCGGCGACCTGTTTTCCTACGGCAGCGACTATGGCAAACAGCTGGGATCCTGTCCTGGGAGAAGAGATCGGCAGGGCGCTTGGAGAGGAAGCGGCGGTGCAGGGTGTGGATATCGTTCTGGGACCGGGACTGAATATCAAAAGAAGTCCTCTGTGCGGAAGAAACTTTGAGTATTTTTCAGAGGATCCCTATCTTGCAGGAAAGATGGCGGCGGGCTATGTGCGCGGGATCCAGAGCAGCGGACGGTATGCCTGCCCGAAACACTTTGCGGTAAACAGCCAGGAGCTTCGCAGGATGGCGATGAACGCGGTAGTGGATGAAAGGACCCTCAGGGAGATCTATCTGACAGGGTTTGAAATTGTTGTAAAAGAGGGCAAAGCAAAGGCGCTTATGACCAGCTACAATCAGGTAAACGGTACATATGCGAATGAAAATACACATTTACTCAAAGAGATACTGAGAGAGGAATGGGGATACAACGGCATCGTGATCACGGACTGGGGCGGCTCCAACGACCATATCAGGGGCGTGGCAGCAGGTTCGGATCTGGAAATGCCTACGCCGGGCATGGATTCTGCGCGGCAGCTTGTGAAAGCAATGCAGGATGGAAAGCTTTCCGAAGAGGCGGCAGACGCCTGCGTGGACCGGATGCTGGAAGCAGTGACGGCGCTGACAAAACACGCTGACGGAGGGTCAAAGCCGGAGGATTTTGACAAAGAAGCCCATCATGCACTGGCAAAGAAAGCGGCGGCGGAGAGCGCGGTGCTTCTGAAAAACGAGGAGAAGATCCTTCCGCTGAAGACGGGAACTCATGTGGCGCTGATCGGAGATTTTGCATTTGATCCAAGATACCAGGGAGCCGGCTCTTCCATGGTGAATACAATAAAACTGGATAAGATGTCAGAACGGATCGGAGAATACGACCTGACGGTTGTCGGGATGGCAAGGGGGTATAAACGGGACGGCACGGCAGATGCAGTGATGGAAAAAGAAGCGGTGGATCTTGCGCGGTCCGCAGACGTAGTGCTGTACTGCTTTGGGCTGGATGAAATGAGTGAATCCGAGGGGATTGACCGTACCCATATGAGGATCCCGCAAAACCAGATCACGCTCCTGGAGTCCATTGCACGGGTAAATGAAAATATCGTTGGTATTTTAAGTGCCGGTGCCGCCGTGGAAATGCCCTGGCATGTCAGTTTAAAAGCACTGCTTCACGGATATCTGTACGGACAGGCAGGGGCAGGCGCTATGCTGGATATCATTACCGGAAAGGTAAATCCGTCCGGCAGGCTGAATGAGACGTATCCCATCAGCTATGAGGACACCCCGGCGTTTAAATATTTCCCGAGTGAGGAAAGAAACTCCGAATATCGGGAAGCGCTGTATGTGGGATATCGTTACTATGACACGGCGGGGATGCCGGTGCTGTATCCTTTCGGGTTCGGGCTGTCCTATACAGAATTTAAATACAGAGATCTGACGATAGACCGGGATGGTGCAGAATTTACCCTGCAGAATGCTGGAAAACAGGATGGCGCAGAAGTAGTGCAGCTATATGTTGCCATGAAGGAGGGCAGAGTATTCCGTCCTGCGAAAGAACTGAAAGGATTTCAGAAGATATATCTAAAAGCAGGAGAAAGCAGAAGGGTACGTATTCCCTTTGATGATAAAACCTTCCGCTATTGGAATGTCCGCACAAACTGCTGGGAAGTTGAGGGCGGCATATATACGATTATGATCGGCGCGAACTGTCAGGATATCCGGCTCAGCGCAGAAACAAAGGTGGCGGGAACAACGGAAACCTATCCTTACTATACGAACCGGATGCCTTCTTATTATTCCGGTTATATCAGCCAGGTAGAAGATAAGGAGTTTGAAGAACTCTTAGGATATCCGATCCCGAGCGGGAAGTGGAGAGGAGATCTGACCGTGAATGATGCTATCTGCCAGATGTATTATGCGAAGAGTCCGATTGCGCGGTTTGCCTATCATAAGCTGACAAACATGAAAAAGAAAAGTGAGGATGCGGGAAAACCGGATCTGAATATTCTCTTCATTTATAACATGCCGTTCCGCGCCATTGCGAAGATGACCGGCGGCATGGTAAGCATGGAGATGGCAGAGGGAATTGTGACTATGGTAAACGGACATTTCTTCCGGGGTTTGGGGCGTACGATTTCAGGCTTCTTCCGGAATAAGAGGCAGAACCGGAAGTATTTAAAGCAGATCACCGGGAAGTAAAGCTATTTTAGGAGGGAAAATTTGTATGGCAGATGTAAATACAGAAACAGGAAATACAGGCTGGGCGAAAGTATGGGGCGGCTTTGAAAAGAATCATCCGAAGCTGGCGAAATGGCTCTATCAGATTTTTTACTTTTTTGTGTTCAGCATGGGTGTAACGATTATACAGTATCTTTTCTTTACGTTCCTTCCGGGAATTCTTGGAGAAGGGCTGGCAGGAACGGAATTCATGTGGCCGCAGGTACATATGAGTTTATTTGGCGTAGAGTTTACCTGGAGCCTTCTGGGTTATAATGTCCTCTATGATGCGGCGGGAGAGGTTGTCATTGGCGGAGGCCTGGGATACTTTATCAGCTATGAAGTTGGTTCTTTTGTAGCGCAGTGCATTAATTTTCCATTGCAGAGGAACATCACGTTCAAGAGTCATGGAAATCCTGTTTATCAGGCGATGTGGTACCTGATCGCATGGATCGTGATCTCCCTGATCTGCAATGGCTTCAATAATCTGTGGATGCCGATTGCAGCGGCATATGTGGCGCCGGCAATTTATAATATCCTTGTGACATTCATCACGGGCGGCGTATCCATGATCATCTTCTTCTTCGTATTTAAGATTATTTTCCCGGAAGGGGAAGCAAAGAAATAAGAGAAGGAAAGAATTAAGCATAAAAACAATCCGCATTGATGAGGAGGCAGAAAATGAAAAGAGAACCGAAGAAGAAACGGAGAAAAAAATATATATTGGTGATCCTGTTGATTCTGGCAGTTATTCTGGTGGCTGCATTTTTGATGATCCGTAACTTTTTTCATCGCCCGCAGATCGCACCTGCAACACCCTCTGACAGTGCGGTGGTGGAAACGGCAAAGGGAAGGATAAGGGGGAGCGAGGAGAACGGAATATATCAGTATCTGGGTGTACCCTATGCGCAGGCGGAGGAGCGGTTTGTACCGGCAGTGGAAGTACAGGAATGGGAAGGCATTCTGGATGCATCGGAGGTAGGACCGATGTCGCCTCAGAGCTCCATGCTCGGCATGTCTGGCGGCGGGCAGGAAGGAACGGATAATAACTGCCAGAACCTGAATATCTGGACGCCGGGAACAAACGATGGAGAAAAACGTGCGGTGATGGTATGGCTCCACGGCGGAGGTTTTTCTACCGGATCTGCCAACGATGCGGATTATAACGGAGCAGATTTAAGCAGGAGCGGCGATGTGGTGGTCGTTTCCATCAATCATCGCCTGGGAGTATCTGGTTTTCTGGATCTCTCTGCATATGGAGAGAAATACGAATATTCTGCAAATGTCGGTCTGACGGATATTGTCAGTGCGCTGCAGTGGATACAGGAGAATATCGAATCTTTTGGAGGAGATCCCGACAACGTGACATTGTTCGGGCAGTCCGGCGGCGGAGCGAAGGTTCTCGCCCTGATGACCACTCCTTATGCAAAGGGATTGTTTCGGAGGGGAATCGTCCAGAGCGGCGCAACGGAGACTATGGGAGTAACCTTTACCAGTCAGGAGGCAAGCACAAGCCTGACGGAACGGATCCTGGAACGGTTGGGGATCACGGCGGATCATATCGAGGATATCCAGAATGTGTCCCTGGAAGATCTGGAAAAGGCGTCTGAGGAGGCACTGCAGGAAACGGCAGAAGAGTATCGGATTCCGGCTCCACTATCGGACGGGTATGCGATGGAATGGGGCCCGGTCGTTGATGGGGATTATATGCCGACCGATCCTGTGACGGAAGATTCTTTTGCGGAGAACGGGAAGGGAATCGATCTGCTGATCGGCAGTAATCTCAACGAATGGACGATGCTGATGGGAGGAGATCAGGGGGAACTGACGGAAGAGGAAACGGCAGCTTTTGCAGCGGCATACCCGAATGAGGATGTGGGAAAAGCGAATAAAGTGGACACCCTGATCCGGCTTCCCATGCTGAAGATCATGTCTCACAAAGCGGATCAGAATGATGGGAATGTGTATGCGTATGTATTTACCTGGGACGAATCCCGGATGGGTGCTTACCATGGGGCGGAAATTCCGTTTGTGTTCGCCCATGAGCAGAATGGAGAAACAGCACAGAAACTGATGGAGCAGGTAAGTCAGGCATGGATCAGTTTCGCAAAAAGCGGCGTGCCTTCTGCGGAGGGACTGCCTGTATGGGAAGCCTACGATAACGATAAGGGTGCGACGATGATCCTGGATGCAGAGTCCAGTCTTGCGTATGGACATGACCGGGAGCTGATGAAGCTGCTGGAACCGGATATGTCAGCACAGTTTTAGAAAAGATATTTGCACAAATAACTGCGATTTTCATTTTGAATCCCTCCTGATATGTTGGATAATTGTTTATTTATTTTAGCTGCCCCTCGGAGCGGCCGTTCTCCGTGAGCTTTGTCTATAGTATACGCAGGCAAATTTCAACTGTAAAGTAAGCACAATATTGTGCCGTAGTTACCCAGAGAGAACTATGTTACTGTGGGGCTGTTTTTAAAAATGGAATATAGTAACCGGTGGAGATCCTCCAAAATCTGTTAAGGTTCGGAACGTATACTGAAATAAGCCTGCCGCAATCCCACCGATTTTAGGCAGTGTGTTAAGGTAGCCAAAAGCAGAGGTTTGTGCTATACTTGCGTTATGGGAACATGGAAATTTTAGGAATGGAAATATCAGCATGGATTTTGATGACGGGAAAATATGCAAGAGCTGCTTTAGGAGGTGTGGGTGTAGAAAGAGATGGCATCGGAGAGAACGAAAGAATTATATAAGGTTTTATTGAGCAAAGGCTATCCGAAGGAATTTTGTGCGGAGATTGCGTACAAATATATGAATACGGATTATGCCGCTACCCGGATGTTGGGCTATCTGTACCGGGTGTCAGACCCGAAGCTGGAGGATCTGGCGGATGAAATGGTGGCGATATTAAGCGACAGAGACCGGATCATCCAGAAGAAAGAGGCGGAGCACGCACAGGCAGCGATCAGCGAAATGTACAGGAATGGACTATAGAGAAATACAGAAAGAGAGGAGGTCTGCGATATGAAATATAATTTCTGGGGCTGGGAGCAGGCGGATGCTCCGGCGATCACAGAGCAATATAAAGGAATACATACGCCGATTGATTTGTATGACGCGCTTTCAAAAATCTGGTGTGAGGATACCTGTGCGCCGCGGATGCGGAAGAACTGGACGCCGGAAAACAAAACGCTGGGGCAGTGCTCTATCACGGCATTTCTGGCGCAGGATATTTTCGGAGGAAAGGTGTATGGCGTCCCGCGTCCGGATGGCAATTATCACTGCTACAATGTGATCGGGGACTGCCGGTTTGATCTCACGAGCGAACAATTCGGGGATGAGGTGTTGTCGTATGAGGATAATCCGGAACAATTTCGCGAGATTCATTTTGCAAAAGAAGAGAAGCGGCTGAGATATGAATATCTGAAGAGAAAACTGGGTGAGATAAATTGTGGGTAACGTGACGGCGATCACGCTGGAGGGCAAAAAGGCAAAGAAAAAAAGCAGGTCATCATCAGAGGGAAGGTACTAGAATTTGTACACCGATTCTAGTACCTTTCCACTTTTTTTCTCCGGCGATTTTTATTTATACTAGAGGTACATAGAATACATAAAAATCCAGAGAAAGGGAGAAGAGATGAAAAGAAAAGAGTTGTTAAGAAGGGCTTCGGCAGCAGGTCTGGCAGCGATCGTGGCAGTGGGTACAAGTGCGTGCCAGCAGACGAAGAAGGAAACCGGGGCGCCGACGGAAGCAGTGACGGAGGCGGCGGCAACCGATGCAGCGCAGACGGAAACCGAAGCCAGGGAAACGGAAACCGCGGCGGAAACGGAGACGGCAGCCGAAGCGGTGGCAGCGGCGGAAGAGACGGCAAACGAAGCAGAGGCGGCGGAAGAGACAGCATCCGAAGCGGCAGAAGAAGCGAAAACTGACGCGGACGGCGCTGCAGCGAGCCGCTACCAGGTAACGGAAGAAAACCAGAACAAGGAGCTGGTGATGAACGACCAGCCGGAATCCTCCTACTGGTTCCCGGAGCAGCTTCTTGAGTGGAATGCAGAAGAGGACGAGGATCTGGAGTATAATGTCAGCACGGTTCCGCTGGCAAAGCGTGTGGATAAGGAAAATCTGACTCCGGTAAACAGCACGCAGAACACGGACACGAAGGTGATGGCGATCTCCATCATGAACTCCAGCACGAGCGGAAATGCGCCCCACGGTCTCAATTCGGCTAACTGCAACATCTTTACTTACTGGCAGTATGTGGATGAACTGGTATACTGGGGTGGCTCTTCGGGCGAAGGTCTGATCGTTCCGCCAAGCCCGGATGTGACAGATTTAGGACACAAGAACGGTGTTCCGGTAATTGGTACTGTATTCTTCCCGCAGGGCGTTGCAGGCGGCAGGATGGAGTGACTGAACACTTTCCTTGCGCAGGCTGAGGATGGAAGCTTCCCGATGGCGGACAAGCTGATCGAGGTGGCGCAGACCTATGGCTTTGACGGCTGGTTCATCAACCAGGAGACGGAGGGCACCGAGGAGGAGCCGCTGACGAAGGAGCATGCGGATGCGATGCAGCTCTTTATAAAATACTTTAAGGAAAAAGCGCCGGAGCTTCGTCTGGTTTACTACGATTCCATGACGGTCGACGGCGAGATGGACTGGCAGAATGCGCTGACCGACGCAAACGCAGCATACCTTGTGGACGGGGAGGGCAATGCGGTTGCAGACGAAATGTTCTTAAACTTCTGGTGGACAGATGAGGAACTGGCGGATGAAAAGCTGCTGGAGGCATCTGCAGAAAAGGCAGCAGAGCTTGCTATCGATCCGTATGATCTTTATGCGGGCATTGACGTGCAGGCAAACGGCTACAACACACCGATCCGCTGGGATCTGTTTGCAGACGGGGACGGAGCTTCTCATACCTCCCTCGGCATTTACTGTCCGAGCTGGGCGTACTTCTCCGCCTCCACGCTGGATGATTTCCACAAGAACGAAAATACCTTCTGGGTAAACAGCAAGCGCGATCCGTCTGTGGATGTGGAATATACCTCTGCGGATCAGTGGCACGGTGTTGCGACATACGTAGTTGAAAAATCGGCGATCACGGAGCTTCCGTTTATCACGAACTTCAACACAGGCAGCGGCTACAGCTTCTACAAAGAGGGCGAGCAGATTTCCACGCTTGACTGGAACAACCGCAGCATCGGCGATATTCTGCCGACCTACCGCTGGATGATCGACCAGGAAGAAAATAATCTGACTGCAGCATTCGACGTTGGAAATGCATGGTACGGCGGCACTTCTCTGAAGCTGTACGGCAAGACGGCGGCGGGCGCGTCCTCTGTGATCCACATGTACAGCGCAGATCTGCCGGTTGAGGAAGCAACGGTATTTACAACGACCGTAAAGGCAGATGCTGAGACGGATCTGAATGCGATCCTCACCTTTGACGACGGGACCACAGAGATCGTAAACGCCGATGCAAAGGCAGGCGAGGGCTGGACGACCATCGGCTTTGATATCTCCGAATATGCAGGAAAGAAAATCCGTGAGATCTCTTATGAGATTATCCCGGCGACGGAAAACAGCTTTTACCAGATCAATTTTGGAAACATTACGATCACAAACGAGACGGAGAAGGAAAACGCAGAGATCAGCAATCTTACGGTGGACGGTACGGAGTTTGACGAGGACGGTATGTACGCGGGCGTCCGCCTTTCCTGGGAGAGCACGCTGGAGGATTCCTGTTATGAGGTATATCGTGTGAACGATGACAAGACAATTTCTCTGCTCGGCGTATCGAACACGACCTGCTTCTATGTAAATACCCTTCCGCGCACGGGAGAAACAAACAAATCAGACTTTATGGTAATTCCGGTAAACGAGCTGCTCGCGGAGGGCGAGGGTGTGACCGTATCTATGGACTGGCCGGACAACAGTCTGCCGAAAGCAGCGCTGACCGCATCACAGACGCTTGTCGGACCGGGCAGCAAGGTAACCTTTACCAGTGCGTGCTCCCAGAACACGGAGAACGTTTCCTGGTTGATGCCGGGCGCAAGCGAAGAGACGGCAGAGGGCGAGAGTGTAAGCGTTACTTATGAGAACGAGGGCGTTTATGACGTAACGGTAACGGCAAAGAATTCCTCCGGCGAGGCGGAGCAGACCTATAACGGACTGATCGTTGTTTCCTCTGCGGTGGAAAAGGACGGCGCGCTGACACTGCTGTCCCAAGGCAGGGAAGTGGAAGCGACGGCTTATGTAAACGATAACGAGGCGCCGCCTTTCGCAGTGGACGGCGACGTGACAAAGAAATGGTGCGCAACCGGCACACCGCCTCATGAGATCACGATTGATCTCGGTGAGGAAGCGGCAGTCAGCCAGGTGAAGATTTCCCACGCGGAGGCAGGCGGCGAGGGCGCTGACATGAACACGAAGGCATACACCATTCTGGTAAGCAGCGACGGACTTTCCTTCACACCGGTGGCATCCGTCACAAAGAACACCAGCGGCGAAACGCTTGATACCTTCGCGCCGGTAAATGCAAGATATGTGAAGCTGTCGGTAGTGAAGCCGACGCAGGGGTCCGACACGGCGGCGCGTATTTACGAAATCGAAGTGTACGGCACAGAAACAGCGCTTGACGCGGAGGCGGAGACCGTGTCATGATAACAAGGGGCTGATCCCCGCATAAATGTGAAAAAGGACGGAGGGCCTGAACATGGCAGCAGAATTAAAGAACAGACAGATTCCGGAGTCGATCTGTCGCATACTGGATACCGTAAAGGAAGTATTTGCGCAGGAGCCGCAGGTATATGAGACATTTAAAAACTGCTACACAAATACCTTAAATACTGCCGTTCATCATATGGAGGACAATACGGTTTACATTGTCACGGGCGACATCCCGGCTATGTGGCTGCGAGACTCGGCGGCCTCCCTCCGTCCCTATCTGATTCCGGCAAAAGAGGACAAAAAGATCGCCGATATCCTGGTGGGCGCGGCGCAGCGCCAGGCAGAGTATATCTGCATTGATTCTTATGCGAACGCCTTCAACGCGGAGGCGAACGGAAACTGCTGGGAGAAGGACGAAACGGAAATGAACGACTGGCTGTGGGAGCGGAAGTACGAGATCGACTCGCTCTGCTATCCGATCCAGTTTGCGTATCTTATCTGGAAAAACACCGGCAGAACCGATCAGTTCACCCGCGCCTTTGCGGAAGCGGCGTGGAAGATTCTCACGGTGTTCCGGGTAGAGCAGTATCACGAGGAAAAATCGACCTACCGGTTTACAAGAAAAAATACCTACTACACGGACACTCTTTCCAGAGACGGCAGGGGGCCGCTGGTAAAACAGGGCATTGGAATGACCTGGTCGGGCTTCCGTCCGAGCGATGACGCCTGCACCTACGGCTATCTGATCCCGTCCAATATGTTTGCGGTCGTGGCGCTCGGCTATCTGGAGGAGATTGCCCGCGAGGTGCTGAAGCTCCCGGAGATGGCGCGGGAGGCGGCAGTGCTGAAGGAAGAAATTTACGAGGGCATTGAAAAATACGGCATCACCCGCAGGGAGGGCTTCGGCGAGGTGTATGCATACGAGGCGGACGGCTTTGGCGAATTTAATCTGATGGATGACGCCAACGTGCCAAGCCTTTTATCCATGGATTATATCGGATATAAAGGACGCAGCCGCGAGGTGGCGGAGAATACGAGAAAACTGATTTTAAGTGAGACAAATCCTTTCTACTACAAAGGAGAGAAGGCAGCGGGGATCGGAAGTCCCCACACGCCGGCCGGATATATCTGGCATATTGCATTATGTATGCAGGGGCTTACCGCACAGACGGCGGAGGAAAAACGGCGGATGATCATGCTGGCAGTCTCCACAGACGGCGGCAAAAAACTGATGCACGAGGGCTTCTGCGCGGACGATGACACACAGTATACAAGGGAATGGTTTGCCTGGGCAAATGCAATGTTCAGCGAACTTGTGATGGATTATTGCGGATATAAAGTGAAGTTTATATGATAAAACGAGGAGGCAGCTATGTTTTTAACGGACAGAAAACTGGAGAGACGGATTACGGAACTGCAGGAGTATCGCTACCGCGACATTATCCGTCTGGAAGAATTTGCAGTAAAGGAAGACACCGAGGGCGTGGTAAACCCGGCGCTTCCGACATCCTTTGAGGGGTGGGATACCCTGCGCACAGGCGATACCTGGAAGGGACGCGACCGTTTCCTGTGGATGCATAAGGAAATCCCGGTTCCGGCAGAGTGGAAGGGCAGAAAGATTGTCGGAATTTTTGATTTTGGAAACACCGGCGCGGGAAACAACTCCGGTTTTGAGTCCATGCTGTACTTAAACGGCAGCATGTATCAGGGCGTGGATGTAAATCATAAAGAAGCATTTTTTGAGGATATAAACTGCGGAAGGGTGATGGATGTCACTTTCCGTCTCTGGTCCGGGCTGGAGGGCGGCGGCGTGCCGACCGAGCAGGAGCACCGCATTGCGCGCGCAGATCTGGCGTGGCTGGACGAGCAGGTGGACGACTTCTATTACATGGCGCAGATGGTATGGGAGACGCTTGGACAGTTAAATGAGTTTGACCCGATCCAGCACGACCTGCGCAGAGCGCTCGACGAGGCGTGCCACTGCATCGACTGGTCTTATCCGGGGAGCGATGCATTCTACGAGAGCGTTCACGAGGCGGATGTTCTCTTAAATGAAGCAATCGATGGCATGAACAAAAACAGCTCCGTGAACGTGAGCTGCGTGGGACACACGCACATCGACATGGCGTGGCTGTGGCGTCTGAAGCACACCAGAGAAAAAGGCTCACGCTCCTTCTCAACGGTACTTCGCCTGATGAAGCAGTACCCGGAATACATTTTCCTGCAGACACAGCCGCAGATCTATGAATATATGAAGGAAGATTTTCCGGAGATTTACGCGCAGATCAAGGAGCGCGTGGCGGAAGGACGCTGGGAAGCGGACGGCGCAATGTGGGTGGAGGCGGACTGCAACCTCACCAGCGGCGAGTCGCTCACCAGACAGATTCTGCTCGGAAGTAAATTTATCAAGGATGAATTTGGTAAAGAGGTGGAATACCTCTGGCTTCCGGATGTGTTCGGCTATTCCTGGGCGCTGCCGCAGATTCTGAAAAAAGCGGGCATCAACACCTTTATGACGACAAAGATCAGCTGGAATCAGTATAACCGTATGCCGCACGACACCTTTATGTGGAAGGGCATCGACGGCAGCGAGGTGCTGACGCACTTTATCACGACGCCGGACCCGTGGAGCGAGCCGGGTTCCTGGTTCTACACCTACAACGGCAAGCTGACGCCGAAGACGGTAAAGGGCACCTGGGAGGCATACAGCGAGAAGCAGATGAATAAGGATCTGCTGATCTCCTTCGGCTACGGCGACGGAGGCGGCGGCGTAAACCGTGATATGCTGGAGAATCGCAGAAGGATCGACAAAATTCCGGGATTGCCGAATCTGAAGATTACAACGGCGGCGGAATACTTCCGCAAGCTGCATGAGACGGTGGAGGAGACGGACCAGTATGTGCACACCTGGGACGGAGAGCTGTATCTGGAATACCACAGAGGCACCTACACCAGCCAGGGCTACAATAAACGTATGAACCGCAAAATGGAGCTTCTTTACCGGAGAGCGGAGTGGCTGACTGCGATGGACGCTGTGAATAAGGGCAGTATCGCAGAGGCAAAACAGGAGGAGCTGACGAAGGGCTGGAAGCACATCCTCACAGACCAGTTCCACGACATTATTCCGGGCTCCTCCATCCACGAGGTATATGAGGACTCCAGGAAGGATTACGAATACATTGAAAGCGTTGCGCAGGGTGTATGCCAGGGAGCGCTGGCGGATCTGCTTGAAGAAAAGCCGGATTCCTACACGGTATTTAACGCTTCCGCATGGACGAGAGGCGAGATCGTAATGGTTCCGAATGACCGGGCGGGTGTTTACTGTGATGCAGACGGCAATGAATTGACCGCGCAGCAGGCGGGAGACGTCACCTACGTGGAGGTGAAGGACGTTCCGGCGATGGGTACGGCAGCGATTTTCTTTAAGGAGCAGGCTCCGGCGGAGACAAAGGCAGCCTTCACCATCAACGGAAGAGATATTGAGACACCGTACTACAGCATTTCCCTGAACGGCTATGGACAGATCACACGGCTGTTTGACAAGACCTTCGGGCGCGAGGTGCTTCCGAAGGGCGAGCGTGCGAACGTGCTGCAGATGTTCGAGGATAAGCCGCTCGACAACGACGCCTGGGATATCGACATTTTTTATCAGCAGAAGATGCGCGAGATCACCGATCTGACAAAGTTTGAGGTAACGGAGTGCGGCGCGCTGCAGATGAAGATTCATATGGAGTGGAATTACATGAGCTCCCTCATCGCACAGGATATGGTGCTCTACAGCGACAACAGAAGAATCGACTTTAAGACGTTCGTGGATTACCATGAGCAGCATCAGCTCATGAAAGCAGCATTCCCGGTAGACATCCGCTCTACTTACGGAACATATGATGTGCAGTATGGCAATGTGAGACGTCCGAACCACTGGAATACAAGCTGGGATCAGGCGCGGTTTGAGAGCGTGGCGCACCGCTGGGCGGATCTGTCCGAGAGAAATTACGGCGTCAGTCTCCTAAACGATTGCAAGTACGGTCATGACATCAAAGACAATGTGATACGTATCAGTCTGCTGAAGGCAGGCACGCACCCGGATCACCTGCAGGATCAGGGACAGCACGTATTCACCTACGCGCTCCTTCCGCACAGCGGAGATTTCGTGGAAGGAAACGTGGTGCAGGAGGCGTATGCGCTGAACGATCCGATGCAGACGGCGGAGGGTGTTTGCACCTTTGGAGCGGAAAGCTTTGTAACCTTCGACAACGATCAGGTGGAGCTGGACGCGGTGAAGAAATCGGAGGACGGAAAATATCTCGTTATCCGCTTCCACGAGTTTGCAGGCTCCGCGCAGAAGGTGACGGTGCGTCCGGGCTTTGCCTTCCGGGAATGGACAGAGTGCGATCTGCGCGAGCGTCCGCTCGGCGAATGGTCGCGGGATAAGGAGATCGCGCTTGACCTTCACGCTTATGAAATAAAGACGATTCTGATCTCACTGTAAAAGGAAACGTTTGCGCATTTATTGCGCGGACCGTGACAGAGCCGGGCACGATCCTGGCTCTTTTTCTTGTGAAAATAGTTTGTTTTTGCTGTAGCTATTTGATGATTTTAGTGGATTTGCACAAAGAAACCTGCTATAATGGTTGTGTATTTTGCCGGAGGACAGGTATGGAGAAGACAGAGAAGAAAAGTCCAAAACAACTATATAACAAGCTTCTTTTTATTTATACGGCAGTCATTGCGTGCGTGGTGCTGGCGCTGATGATTTATTTTACCACCAGCATGAGACGGCGCTACCTGGAAAATAATCTGGAATTTCTGCAGATGGCGCACGAGGAGGCGGTCGCGTATGTGGAAAACTGCTCCAATGCTGCCGATTACCTGCACGAGGAGCTTTACAATTCTAATATGGAGCTGAAGGATGTGCTGCATTATCTCTCGGACAGCACGGAGGAATATCAGAAATACCGGCTGGATTCCTTTTCACAGTATTACCTGCTGGATTATCACGGGATAGAGGATTTCTCAGCGAGCGCGTTCGAGATGTATCCGTCGCTTATCCGGCTGGCGTTCGTCAGCTATGAAAAGGGCGATCTGACGGCGTATACCGGCGGGCAGGGCGTTTACCACACAGATGATGGCAAAGAGACGCTTGAAAATATCAGGAGCGGAGATCTGGCGCAGGAGGGGGAATTTTCGTTTTTGAAAGAGGTTCGCGACCCGAATACCATGCAGAGCATGGGCGCTATGATCGTGACGTTCGGGGCGGATCGCTTTCGGACGATCCGAAGCAGCTATGAGCTGTCAGAACTGGTGGTCTATAACGAGAACGGTACGATGATCTACGATTCCGCCGGGGAGCTTCCGGCAGAAGAGCTGGAGACGGCGCGCGGGGCGCATCAGCTTGAGACGAAGCTCAAAGCATATGTGCAGACGTCAAACCCGGATAAATTAAATGTCATCAGCTATCTGAAAAAGATAGAGGCTGCGCGGATGCCGTTTGGAAGATGGGTGATGATCTTTGCGGTCGGCGTCGCGGCATTTTTTGTCAGCGAATGTCTGGTAAACTGGTATTTAAGGCGTGTTTCCACACGTCTCGACCGCATCCTGGACGGCATGACGAAGGTTATGGGAGGAGATCTGACGGCGCGCCTTGATGCGCCAAATAACGGGGACGAGCTGGACGTGATCGCGCTTCACTTTAACGAGATGTGCGAAAAGCTCGATCTGCATATCCAGAAGAGCTACCTTGCCGAGATCGAGCAGAAAAATGCGGAGATGGCGGCGCTGCAGAGCCAGATCAATCCGCATTTCCTTTACAATACCCTGGAAGCGATCCGCATGAAGGCGATCTGCAACGGCGACCAGGAGGTCGGGAAAATGCTCTACAGCATGGCAGTGACGTTCCGCAGCCAGCTCAAGGAGGCGGATGTGATCACGCTCGCGCAGGAGCTGCATTACAGCAAAAAATACATGGAGCTTTTTGAGTACCGCTATCCGAAGCAGTTTCAGTCCGGTGTGGATTGCCCGCTGGAATATATGCAGGTGCCGATCATCAAGTTCGTTTTGCAGCCGATCATCGAGAATTATTTTATTCACGGCATCCGGATGCGCGACAATGACAATTTCATTAGGATTATGGTAGAAAAGCGGGGCGGGGATTTTGCGATCATCGTCGAGGATAACGGCCGGGGAATGACGGAAGAGGAGATCGCGGAGAAAAACAGGCAGCTTCGGGAAAATAAAATGGATAAGACAAAGTCCATAGGGATCGCGAACGTAAACCGGCGGATCAAGGCGGTATACGGGAGCCGCTACGGGCTTGAGCTGGAAAATGTAAAAACAGGCGGACTGCGGGTAATTTTAACGTATCGGCCGCAGGAGGGAGAGAGTGATGAGGAAAGTAATGATCGTGGAAGATGAGGAATGGATCCTGCAGGGAATCAAAAGCATTATACGCTGGGAGGAGCTTGGGCTTTCCCTGGTCCACATGGCGTATAACGGCGTGGAGGCGCTGGAGCTGTGGGAGAAGGAGCCGGTGGACATTATCATCACGGACATTGAGATGCCGGAGATGAACGGTCTGGAGCTTTTAAAGGAAATCCGCAGCAGGGAAGAGCGCGTCCGCTTCATCATTCTGACGGGCTTCGATGAATTTGAGTACGCAAGAGAAGCGATCCGCCTGGAGGTGGAGGATTATATTTTAAAGCCGATCAATGAGGAGGAGCTGGAGAATAAGCTGAAGGAGGCGGTTCTGCGGCTCGAAGAGCTGGAAAAGAAAAAGATCCGGTATATTGATGAAAAAACGGAGTGGCTGCAGTTTCTCTCAGGGAAAACAGCCGCCCAGGACAGCGCGTATCACTGCGAGCGTCTAAAGCTTTCTTCGGACGGAAGCCCCGTATGGGCGGCGGTGATGAAATGGAGCACAGGAAGCGTGAAGGAGAACCGGATTACGGATATGATCCTTGCGCTCAATAAGGAGCAGCAGGATCTTCGTATCGTGCATCTGCCGCCGGACAGCCTGCTGATGCTGCTTACGGGCAGGGAGGACGCACAGGAGGTGAAGGAGTATTTTCAGATGCTTCAGAATCAGATTGAGAGTCAGTTTGACATCCTCACCTTTGTAGGCATCGGACCGGTGTTTTATGATTATAAAGACCTTCCGGAGAGCTACCAGCAGGCGCGGAAACTCCAGAAATATCTGGTGGTGGAGGGCTACGGAAGCTGCCTGAATGAGGCGGATATCCAGACGCGCAAGAGCGAGGATATTGCGATCGACGCCGCGCAGCTCGGTAAGCTGATCCTGAAAAAGGAGAACGCGGGCGCGCTCGATTATATCGAGGACCTCTTTATCAATAATGTAAAGAAGGGCGTTTCCATTGATTCCATTTATCAGATGGCGCTCCGCATCGGTATGCTTCTGCAGGAGATCAAGAAGGAATATAAACTGGAGGATTTAAGTACGCTGCATGACCTGCCGGAGCTTCTGGAAAACGTGTACCGGGCGGACGATATCTTTGAGATCAAGGCGCTGTTTATCTCTGAGGTAAATGAGATCATCCGCTACATGCATGAAGAAAATTCCCAGTATACGCCGGTAGTGCGGCAGATCCTGGAGGAAGTGCAGAAAAATTATCGCGACGATATGAACCTTAAAACGCTGGCGTACAAGTATCACATGAACGCTTCCTATCTGGGACAGATCTTTCAGAAGGAGGTGGGCTGCTCCTTTACCCAATATCTGAGCAGCAAGAAAATAGAAATTGCAAAAGACTTAATACTGAACACGAACATGAAGATCAACGACATTGCGAAAGAAGTTGGATATCCCGATACCAGTTACTTTTACCGGAAGTTTAAGCAGCATTACGGAGTGGCGCCAGCGTCTTTGCGGGAAATGAAAAAGTATTAAGAGAAGGGCTGTCCTGAAAAGGGGGCAGCTTTTTTGCGCCGCCTGCCTGGACCCTGTTTTGCTCATACAGCCATGACGTCCACCACGAATAAAGCCCACGGATTGCTCCATGCTGACGCATTCCCGCAATCCTACCCGCATTCGCAAATCGGTCCCTCGCTTTTGGCTCGGTACCTGTTTTGCTCATACGGGTTAGCGTCGCGCATGTAGGAACGCATATGTGAGCAAGCTCACACAGCGTTCTTACATGGCGACTGGGCTTTATTACTAGAATTTGTCCAAGGAATCTAAAAGTTTTCAAGTTTTATAAAAAATTTAGAAATGGTATAGTTATTTTACACAAAGGGGAAAGCGATGAGAAAAGAATTTGCAGAAAAATGTAGAATACTTGCGGTTGCCGGAATAATTGCTTCCGGTATTTTGACCGGGTGCGGGAAAGCGCAGGAGAGCGAGACCGGAAGGGAGACGGTAGAGCTTGTCTGGTATCAGCTTGGGGAAACGCAGAAGGATGCCGACCTGGTACTCAGAAAGGTAAATGAGTACACCGTCGACAAGCTTGGTGTGAGCCTGCAGATCATAAGTATTCCCGGCGGCGATTACACGCAGAAGATGCAGACGGTGATCAATACGGGAAGTACCTGGGATCTCTGCTTCACCTGCTCGTGGGCGAACGATTATCTGCAGAATGCAAATAAAGGAGTTTTTCTCGCGCTTGACGAACTGCTCGAAGATACGGAGATGTATCAGAATATCGACGAGAGATTCTGGAAGGCGGCGCAGGTGCAGGGAAGCATCTACGGTGTGCCGAGCGAGAAGGAGCTTGGCAACATGCCGATGTGGGTGTTCACAAAAGAATATGTGGACAAATACGACATTCCGTATGAGGAGCTGCATGAGCTGGAGGATCTGGAGCCGTGGCTGGAAGTGATTAAGGAGAACGAGCCGGATGTGGTTCCGCTTTACATCACAAAGGATTACACAGCGCCGACGTACATGGATAAGATTCTCGATCCGGTCGGCATTGAGTACGGGGACGACACGCTGACGGTGAAAAACGTCTTCGAGACAGAGCGGATGAAGGAAACCCTGCGGACCATGCGAAAATATTATCAGGCGGGCTATATCAATCAGGATGCAGCGATAGCATCGGACGATAAAGCAGTAAAACGCTTTGTGACGAAAGGAGATGGACAACCATACGCAGAAATGATCTGGGGAAAGGACCTTGGCTATGAGGTGGTAACGTCCCCGATCATGGACACCAGTATTACAAACTCATCGGCGCGGGGAGCGCTGACCGCGGTGAACGCGCAGAGCAGTCATCCGGAGGAGGCAGTAGCGCTTTTGAATCTGATCAATACGGATGAGTATCTGAGAAACCTTTTAAATTATGGCATCGAGGGCGTTCACTGGGAACGGGTTGCGGTATCGGAGGCGGAAGCTGAGAAAGCCAAGGGCAAGCCGTACATATACGATACCAGAGTGAAGCTGATCGAAGGAGCTTCCAGAAACTACTCCGTCGCATACTGGGTGCAGGGCGGTCTGTTCAACACCTATGTGCTGGAAAATGAACCGCTGGACAAATGGGCGGTATTCAAGGAATTCAACGATGCCTCTGAGGAGGCGCCGTCCTTTGGATTCGACTTCGATGTGGAGCCGGTCAGCACACAGGCAGCAGGCTTCCGGACGGTGCTGGATGAATTTGGAAAGGCGCTCTACACGGGAAGTGTGGATCCTGACGAATATCTTCCAAAGCTGCAGGAAAAGCTGGAGACCACCGGGATCCAGAAGGTGATCGACGAGATGCAGCGCCAGGTCGATGAGTGGAAAGAAACAAGATGAGATGGGCTTTTGCCCCAACATCATAACAGGAAAGGGAGGTTCAAAAAGAATGGGAACCAGGAAAACAACAGCTCCCGCGAAAAAGAGGGACAGAAAGAGATGGACGAAGGATGATACAGAGCTGACGCTGTTATCACTGCCGACCGTGCTCTGGTATTTGATTTTTTCGTATCTGCCGATGTTCGGTGTTGTCATTGCTTTTAAGGAGTACAAGCTGGCGCCGGGCGGACACGGATTTCTGTACAACCTGTTTGCAAGTGACTGGGTGGGAATTAAAAACTTCAAGTTTTTCTTTACGTCAAACGCTTTCACCATGTTGCTGAGAAACACCATCCTCTACAACATCGCGTTCATTATCATCAGCGCGACGGTTGCTGTAGGCGGAGCGTTGATTCTGAGCAATATGAGGAACAAGACGGGCTCGAAGATTTACCAGACCATGATGTTCCTGCCGTACTTCATGTCATGGGTAGTGATCAGCTACTTCGTGTACGCGCTGCTCACTCCGGAGAGAGGTTACATAAACGGCATCATCACCGCTCTCGGCGGCGAGAAGATCATGTGGTACCAGGAAAGCAAATACTGGCCGTTCATCCTGATCATCTTAAATACCTGGAAGGGTATGGGATACGGCATGGTAATGTATCTGGCAAGTATTACAAGTATCGACCAGTCTCTGTATGAGGCGGCGGTTATGGACGGAGCGACCAAGTGGCAGCAGATGAAGCACATCACGCTTCCGGGAATCAAGCCGGTATTCGTTATGATGCTGATCCTCGACTGCGGTAAGATCTTCAACTCCGATTTCGGTCTGTTCTATCAGGTAACAGGAGGGATCCCTGCATCCCTGTACACCACAGTATCGACGTTTGATACCTTTATTTACAACTCTATCCAGTCGACAGCACCGATCGGGCAGACAGCGGCAGCGTCCTTCTTCCAGGCGATCTGCAGCTGCGGTACCATCCTGTTTGCAAACTGGGTAGTAAGTAAGATCGATAACGAGAACAGAATTATTTAAGGAAAGGAAGTGTGCAAAGTGGCGAAAAAGAATAAAGTAGTGGAGCAGCAGTCTTCCTTTAACCAGATCAAGCCGTCAACAAATGTGTTATTCAACATAATCTTTTTGATACTGGGATTAATGTGTATCTTCCCGCTGCTGTTTGTATTTTCTATCTCGATCACAAGCGAGGAAGCGCTCCGCGTAGGCGGATATCAGATCATCCCGCAGGAGCTTTCCAACTCGGCATACATGTTCCTCTGGAACGAGCGCGGCACGATCCTGAGAGCGTTCTTCATGTCCGTGCTGGTAACTGTGATAGGTACGATTATCACAATTTGTTTAACAACCTCTATGGGATATGTTGCATCGAGAAGAAACTACAAGCTGAAAAAGCTGTACACCTGGATGATCTTCATCCCGATGGTTTTCAACGGCGGTATGCTGGCATCTTATGTAGTTGTAAATAACATTCTGAATTTGAGAAACACCATCTGGGCGCTGATCCTGCCTCTGGCATGTTCCTCGTTCAGTGTAACGATCTGCCGGACATTCTTCCGGACGACGGTGCCGGATGCGCTGATCGAGGCGGCGAAGATCGACGGAGCCGGACAGTTCCGCATCTGGTCAAGCATCGTGCTTCCGATCTCCAAGCCGGTTATGGCGACGATCGGCATGTTTGCAGCGTTCGGTTACTGGAACGACTGGTTCCAGGCATCCCTGTACATTCAGGACAAGAACCTGCAGACCTTACAGTCCTTGCTGAATAACATTCAGAAAAACATCGAATACATCGCGAACAATCCATACGGCGGTTTGTCACTGCAGCAGTACAAGATGAATATGCCGACAGAGTCCGTGCGAATGGCGATCGCGATCATCATTATCGTTCCGATTGCATGTACCTATCCGTTCTTCCAGAAATACTTTATCTCTGGTCTGACGATCGGTTCTGTAAAAGAATGATGAAAAGTGTAGTGCAGGTGGAAACTATTAATAACAAAAAAAGGAGGAAAACAAGATTATGAAAGCAAAGAAAATTGCAGCACTTGGTATGGCTGCTGTTATGACGGCAGGCGCACTGGCTGGCTGCGGCTCCAAAAAGGAAGAGCCGGCAAAGACAACGGAAGCAGCAGAGGCAGCGACGGAAGCGGAAAAGACAGACGACGCACAAACGGATGACGCTGCTGCGGCTGAAGAAACGGAAAAGCAGGAGGAAGCGGCGGCGACTTCTGCGGATGAGATCGTAAATCTGAAGTGGATCACCATCGGCAACGGTATGCCGACAAACTATGATACCTGGATCGCAAAAGTAAATGATTACATCGGAGAGAAGATCGGCGTAAATCTGGAGATGGAGGTTATTCCGTGGGGCGACTGGGACAACCGCAGAAACATTATCATCAGTACAAACGAGCCGTATGATATCATCTTCGGAAACGGCAATAACTATACGGCGGACATCAAGCTCGGCGCATATGCGGATATCACCGATATGCTCGACGCAAACATGGCGGAGTTCAATGAGCTGATGCCGGAGAAATACTGGGAAGCAGTACGTGTGGACGGCAGGATCTACGGCGTGCCTTCCTATAAGGACAGCTCCATTTCCAACTATGCGATCTGGGATAAAGAGTTGGTTGAGAAGTATGATATCGACTACAAGAATCTGACAAATCTGGAGGATCTTACGCCGGTATTTGAAAAGCTCAAAGCGGAGGAGAATGATTACCCGGTATACATCAAGAACGACGGTGTTTATTCCATCTTCGACCCGTATGATCAGCTTGGCGCAGGCACACAGATCCTTGGCGTAAGATATGACGACCAGAGCGGTAAGGTCTGCTACACACTGGAGGAGCCGGATGTTTACTCCGCACTGGAGACCTTTTATGACTGGTATCAGAAGGGCATCATCAACCCGGATGCTTCTACTCTGACAGAGGGACGTGTTTACAATATGTGGCGTATCGCACAGGGCTGGGAGTCTGCAGCTACCACCTCCTGGGGTCCGCAGATGGGCAAAGAGGTTGTTGTGGCAAAGGTTGGCGACACCATCCTCTCCAACGAAACGGTTCGCGGTTCTCTGAACATGGTTTCCACGAACTCCAAATATCCGGAGAAATGCTTACAGCTTCTGAATCTTGTAAACGTAGACACGAAACTGAGAGATATGTTCTTCTACGGGGAGGAAGGCGTAAACTTCGAATACATTGATGTAGACGGCAAGACAATGGTACACAAGATCAATGAGGACTGGGCAATGGCCGGCTATACGCAGGGTACCTTCTTCACAGTTACTCCGATCGAGACCGATACAAACGATCAGTGGGGCGAGGTTAAGGCGCTGAACGAGCAGGCAGTTTCCTCTGTAATGCTTGGATTCACCTTTGATACCACCGAGATCGCTGACCAGCTTGCAAACTGCCGTGAAATCTGGCTGCGCTATAAGAGCGAGGTAATGACCGGCGTGCAGGATCCGGCAGTGGTTGTTCCGAAGATCAAGGAAGAACTGATGGCGGCAGGCTTCCAGGATATACTGGATGCGGCGCAGGCACAGGTCGATGCATTCCTGGCGGAAAAAGGAACAGCGGCAGAAGAAACAACCGAGGGAACCACGGATGCGGCGGCAGAAGAGGTAACTGAGGCGGCAACAGAAGCAGAATAAAATAGAAAGAGAAAAAGAGCTGGCGCATGGCATAGATTACTGTGCGTCAGCTTTTTCCGACCGCAGGCAGGAGGCAGAAGTGATGCGACTGACGAGCAGGACGGACAACCGTCCATATATGAATGTGATTTTCGGGAATTTTTACAGCCCGGCGTTTGACGATGAACAATTTATAGACGAGACGATGGCGCTGATTAAGAAGCTTGGCTACAACAGCGTGATGTTTGACACTAAGGCGTGGGAGGATTTTAAGGAGCGCTGCGAGGGCGGCGACGCCAGTCAATATGTGAAAATGCAGGAGTATATGGGACGCTCGGCGCACCGGCATGGACTGGCATACAATTTTCTCTTATTGTATCTGAACGGCGATAATCTCTATCCGCATATCCGGTTTAGCCCGCCGATCTTTGGAGAGGAGATTTCGTATCTGGACGGCACGCCGGGGCGCTGGTACAAATACTGGTCACCGAAGGCGCAGGGGTCCATGAAGGAGCATGTGGAGCGGATCATGGATCGCTATGGGGACGGCTGCGAGCGGTGTATGCTGGGGGATGATGGGTGCGAAAGTCGGAGTGAGGCAATCGGGGATGATGGGTGCGAAAGCCGGAGCGAAAAAATCGGGGATGATGGGTATGAAAGTTCGAATAGAGCGTGCGAGGTGGTTCCGGTGTGCAGCATGTGGGATCCGGTGGTCGCGGTAAGCTTTGACGATGAGGGACGTGCGCGCTATCTTTCCTTCCTGCGCGGGCTGTACCACGGCGATATCGGCGAGCTGAACCGCCGCTATGAAATTTGCGCGGAAAATTTTGCGGATTTATCCCCACAGGAATACTGGTATGGTGTAAGATATTCAGAGACTCCTTTTTATACCGAGGAGGATGTGAAGAACCGCACGGCGCGGTTTTACGTCTGGCGGGACAACGCGCTCTGGAAAATTCAGGAGATAACGCTCTACTTTGAAAAGATCGGTCCGATGCTGAAAGAGAAGCACCCGGAGCTGTTTCTCTGCCCGGATATGACGCAGTGGGGATATTTTCTTAATATCTACGGAAGATCGCAGCAGGATATCGACAACGAGTTCAGCGATCTCTGGGACACGGCGGTTCGCGGAATTGATATTTATGCGCTGGCGCCCTATGTGGATTCCTGTCATTTTATCACGGTTCCGGTGACGCCGGACGGATTGCCGGATGCCTACGTGGTTTCCTGCCAGCACAGCATGATGCGCGTAATGAATGAGGGAAAGCCGCTTATTGGCGGCATTTACTGGGGAAGGTATATCTACAATGATATTTATGCGCATCTTTCTCCGGCGGAGATTATCGGAAGCATGACTGCCTGCGGCATGGACGGCTACAACTGCTACGGCATGAACGGGCTGGACGACGGCGGCGTGATGAACCGCATGGACGACTGCTTCCTGGAATCGCTGCGCAGGGCGAATGACTGGTGCGCAGAGGTGATCCCGCTGCGCGGCGGCGTGCGCAAAAAGGAAATCGCGATTCTGTTTCCGTCGGAGATGGCGCATCTGGAGCCGTTCGAGGTGGGAAATAATAAGATACGCAGGCTTGATCTGCTCGGCTGGTACCGGATCTGCTGCGACCTCGGCTATCAGGCGGACGTCATCAGCAATCATGAGATCGGGCGCGGTCTGCTAAAGGAATACAAGGTGCTGATCGTTCCGGCAAACGACTGCTATTTTGCAGCGGAGCACGAAGCGATGGAGGAAACAATCAGAGCGTGGGTGCGCGCGGGCGGCGCGCTGCTGCACGGACCGGGCGATCAGCTTGCCCAAAACTGCTTTGGCATCCGTGGAATAGAATGTGAGAAAAAGCCCTATCGTTATGGGAAAACGATCATCCCGCAGGGCGAGACATTCTGCCGCTATGAGGGCGGGCAGGAGCGTGCGCCTTACGTGGACGGCGGCGGATGCTGCGTGGCGGTGTATGAGGGGACGGTTTACTCCTTCGGCGTACAGATCGGCGCGTCGTATGCCTCGAAAAATATCCCGCATGTGCCGTATGCGCAGGGCAACAGGGAGATGTATCCGCTTGCGCTCTCGCGCACGACGCTGATAAAGGATATTCTCGCGCGTCATGTTACCCCGGCGAGCGGTATCTGCGAGCGCGGCATTGAGACGGGGGTTTTTGAAAACGGCATGGTGATCGTCAACCACCGCCCGACGCCTTACAGGCTGCCGAAAAGGTACCGAACGGAGATCTATACCAATGGGGAGCGCCGGAGGATGGATCGTGCCGGAAGCAGAGAATGTTGCGGGCATATCGGCGGCAATATGGAATGCGGCGTGCAGGAGAGCACAGGTGTGAATGCGGAATGCGGCGTGCTGGGCGCGCACGAAGCCGTGTGGGTGAGCGGCGAACAAATATAAGAAAACAGGTGGGAAAAATAATGTTACAGCAATTTTTAACAGAAGGATGGCAGTTTAGAAAAGCGGGGGAGGAGTTTCAGCCCGCGGTGGTTCCGGGAACAGTGTACACGGACCTGCTCCGCAACGGAAATATGGAGGATCCGTTCTGGAAGGATAACGAAATCCGCGCTCTTGCGCTGATGGATTTCGACTATGAATATCAGGCGGTGTTCGACTGTGATGCACAGATGCTGAAAAAAGACCGGGTTCTGCTGCATTTTGACGGGATCGACACAATTGCAGATATTTATGTAAACGAAACGCAGGTGGGAAGTGCATACAATATGCACCGCGTCTGGGAGTATGACGTGAAAGCGCTTCTGAAGGAGACGGGCAACGCGCTGCGCGTGGTGCTGCACTCCCCAACGAAGTATATTCAGGAAGAATTTAAAAAATGCCGCACGCTCGGCTCGGAGGATGCGATGGACGGATTTGTACATCTCCGCAAAGCACACTGCATGTTTGGCTGGGACTGGGGTGCGCATCTGCCGGACGCCGGAATCTTCCGCAAGGTATCGCTGATCGGGATCGACCGGGCGCGCATTGATAATGTATATGTTGCGCAGAAGCATGAAAACGGCCAGGTTACGCTGGAATTTAAGGTGGAGACGGAAACGGCTGCTGCCGGCGCAAAGCTTCATTATGCGGTGGAGATCACGGCTCCTTCCGGTGAGGTGCTCCGGGCGGAAAATTCCCCGAAGGAGCTGCTGATCACGGAGCCGGAGCTTTGGTGGCCGAACGGATACGGCAGTCAGCCGCTGTATGGCGTGAAGGTGACGCTTTTCTCAGGCGATGAAGCACTGGACATCTGGGAGCGCCGGATCGGTCTGCGCACGCTGACGATGCATATTGAAAAAGATCAGTGGGGCGAGAGCTTTGCGCATGAGGTGAACGGCATCACCGTTTTTGCGATGGGCGCCGACTATATCCCGGAGGATCACCTTCTGGGGCGCGTGACGCCGGAGACGACGAAAAAGCTGCTCCTGCAGTGCAAGGCTGCCAATTTCAACACGATCCGCGTGTGGGGCGGCGGCTACTATCCGGAGGACTGGTTCTTCGACCTCTGCGATGAGCTTGGGCTGATGGTGTGGCAGGATTTCATGTTTGCCTGCGCGGTGTATGAGCTTACGCCGGAATTTAAGGCAAATATCCGCCAGGAATTTATTGATAATGTGAAACGTATCCGTCATCACGCTTCGCTGGGATTGTGGTGCGGAAACAATGAGATGGAAATGTTCGTCGGGGAAAATCATCACTGGGTGACGAAAAAGACCGAGGTGCGCGATTATCTGATCATGTACGAGGAGCTGATCCCGGATGTACTGAAAGAGTATGATCCGCAGACCTTCTACTGGCCCGCAAGCCCATCGTCCGGCGGTTCCTTTGACGAGCCGAACAGCCCGGACCGGGGCGATGTACATTACTGGACAGTCTGGCACGGAAACAAGCCGTTTTCCGAGTACCGCAAATATTTCTTCCGCTATGCGTCGGAGTTCGGCTTCCAGTCGTTCCCGAGCAAAAAGACGGTGGAGACATTTACAGACGATCCGAGGGATATGAATATTTTTTCCTATATTATGGAGAAGCACCAGCGGCAGTACGGCGCGAACGGAAAGATTATGAATTACATGCAGCAGACCTACCTGTATCCGTCCGGATTTGAGCTGGCAATCTACGCGTCGCAGCTTCTGCAGGCGGACGCGATCCGCTACGGCGTGGAGCATTTCCGCCGCAACCGCGGACGCTGCATGGGCGCGATCTACTGGCAGCTAAACGACTGCTGGCCGGTAGTATCGTGGGCGTCTATCGATTACTGCGGACGTTTGAAGGCGCTGCAGTATTACGCGAAACGCTTTTTTGCGCCGCTGATGATTTCCTGTCAGGAGGAGGGCATGATGTCGCAGGAGGCGGATATGAATCGCCAGCACTTTGTGTTTGAGAAATCCATCCGTCTGAATGTGGCGAACGAGACACGCCGGGCGGAGAAGGTGCATGTGAGATGGGCGCTGCGCAGCGCGGATGCATCGGTGGTGTCGCAGTGGGAGGAAGACGTGGAGGTTCCGGCGCTTACCAGTGTGTGGCTTGACAAAATGGAGCTGCCGGAGGCGGATATCTTCTCTCAATATGTGAGCTATGAAATGGAAAAGGACGGAAAAATTATTTCCAGCGGAACCGTGATTTTCTCCTATCCGAAATATTTCCGCTACGAGGACCCGAAGCTTTCTTATGAGATCGACGGCGATGAAATTATTGTGAGAGCGCACGCCTACGCAAAGAGCGTGGAAATCTTAAATGAAAACGAGGATCTGATACTGGAGGATAACTATTTTGACATGAATGCGGGCGAAAAGCGTGTGAAGATGCTTTCCGGAGATATTGAAAAGCTGCGTTTGCGCAGTGTGTATGATATTCGGTAGAGGTATTTATGGAGTATATTTTAGAGGCATGTGTGGATTCCGCAGAATCCGCGCTGGCGGCATAGCGGAGCGGGGCATCCATACCATTCTCACTTCTGGGCAGAGAAACCGCTGCCTGGAAGGAAAAGAGGCTACGCAGACAGATTTTCATAATCTTTTCGTTAAAACGAAAAGAAGAAGAGAGACAAAACATAACTACGTTTTCGCCTCTCTTCTTATAATATATAGACTCGCTCATATAATATGTTGACAAACAAGAGACCTTGTGATAATATGATTTTATCTATAATTCAAAGCAGTTCTGCTGAACATTTTCCGGAAGAAAGTGACGAAAAAAGTTATATGAGGGGGTTACTATTTGTCTGATTCAATTAATTGGCATGATTTTTTCATGTCCGGCTTACAGATCCAGTTGGAATCCTACAGGGATATTCTGACGTTTGAATCGGAGTTTGTTTTAAACAGACAGTCCAGGCGTATCGATTGTCTTATCACAAAGAAACCAGGCGCGCCACCGATTGATGCCGCAATTGCCCGGAACTTCCGGCAATATAATCTGATTGATTATAAAGGTCCTGGTGAAAGTATGAGCATTATCAATTATTACAAGGTATTATCGTATGCATACAGTCTCCCAGAGCATATGGGGTCTTCCAGCGTACTGGATCAATTATTCATAATGCTGGTTACACATTATTACCCGCGCAATCTCATAAAGCATATTCAAAAAAAGTTGCCTTTTGCTATTGAAAAAATTGCTCCGGGGATGTATGATATACATACAGAACCAATGCCGGTACAGCTTGTCGTCCTGCCGCAGCTTTCAGCGGACGAATATATGTGGCTGCGGTGTCTTACAAATGAGCTGACGCCGGGGATTCCGTTACAGAAACTTGCAGATTCATATGCATTACATAAAGAGGAATCACTGTATCAGAAATTTATGAATGCATTCATCAGGGCAAACCGGATAGAGAAGGGAGCTGAAATATCTATGTGTGAAGCATTATATGAATTGTTTGCAGATGAGCTGATCAGGCGGGAGATAAAAGGAAAAAATGAGGGCATGAGGAGACTTTCGGAACTGAACCTTAAATTAATATCAGAAAACCGTATTCCGGAGCTTGCCAAAGCAGCGTCTGATCCGGCATACCGCGAGGAACTTCTGCTGCAGTACCAGTTATAAGAAGAAAAATGTCTAAAGATTGCGAAATTTTTTATGTGAAAGTTGTATCTCAAGTTTGGAAGTGAAAATATAAAATTTTTATAAACTTTTGAATTTTAGTAATACAGCATCTTGCATATCTGCAGGCGTTTTCTGTACTTATGGTTCAGTTCTGTATGGAACAGGTCTCCGCATGCTTCGTAGATACAATTAAGCCAAATGAGGAAAAAGTATATGCAAAGCGAATCGATAGGGCGGAGTATGCGAAAGAAGCGGAGGCGGCTTATCAACAGATCAACGATCTGATCGAACGCTTCCAGAAAATTGACGCTGCGATCGTGGATTCTAATGCGAAGACAGAAGTTAAGACTTCCTACGGCACTTTTATAGTTGCGGGTGCAATCTCACTCAGAAGCAGGCTTCGAGGCATGGATTCTTATGATGGGGAGGCAGATTTCGAAGGCAAATAATGTTTTAAGTAAATGAATAACTTTCCTTCAGGCATAGAAATGTGCTGAAATCCATGAAGCAGGTATAGGTGAGAAACTGATTGACCGGGGAAAAGCCTCATGGCTGTAATGCAGGCAATATCATAAATTGGAGCTGTGGCGAAAGCTACAGCTTCTGTCGTTGTTATGTATCCGTGGGTATCTGGCGCAATCTGCCGGTGGAAGAACGATAGAGAGGAAAGCAAGGTGGGAAAAACATATTAAAGCTTCAGAAATCTCTTAAAGTGTGTTATACTGGTTAAGATTTTGTATCATATTAATCAGAGGAGATTGTTTATGAAGAAAAAATTTTGGCTGAAGCTGCTGCTGATTTTGGTGGTATTAGCGGCAGCGGTACTGTTGTTCGCCGGAAATTATCTGGTGGATTTTGCGATCGTGCGCGAGGAGAATGTGGAAAAAGACGTCGCGCCGCCCACGGAGATTTCGGAAGAGGCGGGAAATGTCATAGCGGAAAATCTTGCCGCGATAAATGCGCAGAAGGAGGCGTGGCTGGCGGGCACGACCGTGGAGGAAGTTTCGATTACGTCGGAGGACGGTCTGACTTTGAAGGGCGATCTGTTTGCAGGCGACGAAGACAGTCACCGGTGGCTGCTTGGGATTCACGGGTACACGGGGCAGCGGTCGGATACGCAGAATATTGCCAGCTTTTATGGAGAGCAGGGATATCATGTGCTGACGCCGGATATGCGTGCTCATGGAGAGAGCGAGGGAAAATATATTGGTATGGGCTGGCTGGACCGCAAGGACGTCCTGCAGTGGATCGATTTTATCATTGCACGTGATCCGCAGGCGGAAATTATCCTGCACGGCGTTTCGATGGGTGGCGCGACTGTGATGATGGTGTCCGGCGAGGAGCTGCCGGAGAATGTGAAGGGAATCGTGGAGGACTGCGGCTATACCTCCGTATGGGATATCTTTGCGGATGAGCTGGCATATCTGTTCCACCTGCCGACGTTTCCAATGCTGGATGCGGCAAATCTGATGTCGAAGATCCGGGCGGGCTACGATTTCAGGGAGGCATCCGCGGTGAAGCAGGTTGCAAAGAGCACGGTGCCGATGGTATTTATCCATGGATCCGAGGACAATTTTGTGCATACGGATATGGTTTATGAGGTCTACGAAGCGTGCCAGACGCCGAAGGAGCTGCTGGTAGTGGAGGGCGCAGGACACGGGCAGGCGTATCAGATGGACCCGGAGCTGTATTTTACAACCGTATTTGATTTTCTGGACAGAGAGTGTTTTTAATGACGGCATAAAAGAGAGCGGACAGCGGCGCGAAGAAATTCTGATGACACGCCAGAGTCCGGATATAGACGCGGCAAAAGCCGCCGGACGTCTGCCACAGATTAATGAGAGACAAATCATGAAATTACAAGTGACCGGAGAATGATATGAGATATTATATTGCGGACTCCCATTTTTTCCACGGAGCGCTGAACACAAAGATGGATCATCGCGGTTTCGTGGATGTGGAAGAAATGAATGCATATATGTTGAAAAAGTGGAATGACAGGGTGCGGAAAAATGACGATGTGATCATTCTCGGCGACCTGTCCTGGGGGAAAGCGGAGGAGACGAACGAGCTTTTAGAAAAGCTGAACGGTCGGCTGTTCCTCATCCAGGGAAATCACGACCGTTTCCTGAAAAACAAGAAATACAACGCCGACCGGTTTGTGTAGATCAAGCCTTACGAGGAGCTGCATGACAGCAAGCGGAAGGTGGTGCTCTGCCACTATCCCATCATGTGCTATAACGGGCAATACCGCGTGGATTCCAAAGGGAATCCGCTGGTGTATATGCTGCACGGGCATGTGCACGACACGGTGGACCAGCGTCTGCTGGAGCAGTTCTCCGACATCACACAAAATACTGTGCGCGAGGTGCAGGATGGCAGCGTCCGCGCAATTCCATGCAACATGATAAATTGTTTCTGTATGTACTCTGATTACACGCCGCTCACGCTCGACGAGTGGATTGCCTGTGACCGGACGCGGCGCGCCCATTTTTCTTTTACTCCGTTTACTTTCTAACGTGAATTGGATATAATAAAATTAACCTCAAGTTTTCTTTAGATTTCAAGAATAGAAAGGATGATTTTATGAACCTTGCAAAAATTTCTTCAAACGGTCAGATTACAGTTCCGGTTGAAATCCGCCGTCTGCTCGGTCTAAAATCTGGTGATAAAATTCTGTTTCTGCAGAAGCCAAATGGTGAAATTGTAGTCAGCAATGCTTCCGCCCGGGCAATCCGCAAAGCACAGGCTGCCTTTTCCGGTGTCGCTGAGGAAATGGGTGTCTATAATGAAGATGATATTCAGGCACTTGTGGATGAAATACGGTACGGAAAGGAAAGATAATATACAAACAATGAAGAAGCTTTCTGAACAGGGGAGGATTATTCGCGAAGGCGGAAAGTGTTTTGGATACAGGGGAAGATGTTTGTCTTTTTGCGACGGCATCTTCCCATTTTTTATGGAATCAAAGAAACAGGAAAAACGGCACTTTTTTGATAAAAAATGGACTGTGCATTCCCTGGATAATTGAATATAATAAAAATATTTAGTCTGCAAATAAAAAGTCAAGCAGAAATTGATGAACTTTGAAAATTTTATACAGGTTGAAATTAGGGCATAAACGTTAAGCCACCGGTTTACGCTGGCTTAAGAAAAAAGGAAGCCATATATTGTGCCACCTATAAGGGATGTTCACATTTTAATTTTTGAACATAGCCTACAGAACATCGGAATTCCCGGGCAATACGACGCATGGGAATTCCTTGTGCGATACATTCTCTGATAGCATCTTTCTCGCGGTCAGAGAATTTCGGTATCCTTCCGGCATTGCGTGGATTTTCGTTCGCTTTTATGACGGTTCCTCCAATGGACAGGGCATAATCCGCCGCGTCTTTCTCGGAGAAAAAACCAGCCACAACAGGCACGCCTTTGAGGACGAGATATCTGAAATTTACCTCGCAGGGATATGTTTTATATTCCATCCTTCTCCGCCTCCGTGTCGGATGTCTGGGGCAGTGAGGCAAGATATTCCTTTACCCGCCCGTAATAAATACGGAGAAATTTGTTCGCACCAGCGGTCATGTAGACGTAATAAGGTTTGCCCTGCGCCCGTTTTTTATCCATAAAGGCGTAAACGGGATCGTCAGCAGGGGAACGTTTGATGAGCCCGTCCATGATCTGGAACAGGGTTTTGCGCAGATACGGCGAGCCTTTCTTTGTGGTAGGCACACTTTTACGGATGCGCTGCCCGGAATCATCCTTTCCGGGGTCAACGCCGGCAAAAGCAGTCAGAGCCCCGCGGTGTGTAAACCGTGTCACATCCCCGATCTCAGACATGAGCTGGGGACCGAGGGTAGGCCCGACACCATCCATAGCCAGAACAACCGGATATTCCGGCAGCGCGGAAGCAGCCTTATCCATTTCCAGACGGAGGGATTCTACTGTCCGGGAAGCAGTATTAAGCATTGCCACAGCCTGCCAGATGAGCATTTTTGTGTTGTCATCTTTTGGAAATACGGCGATCAGGTCAGAAGAGGCATGGTAGATATTTTCCGCTTTCTGTGCGCTGAAATTATAACCTTTGCGTTTGCACCAGTTCTGGTAATGCTTTTTGAAGGCTTCCGGCGACCTGGAGCGGACACAGTCCACATGCCAGTAGGTATGGACAAAATCCACCCATTTCTGGCTGCCATCGCTGCGCGCAGGGCTGTCAAAGAAGTCATTAGCACCCGGATAAGTCTGGTCAAGCAGGGCAATAAGATTGTTTTTCATGGCAGTTTTCTGTGCCATATAGAAGCCGAACTGTCGGTTCATGGTTTTTAATTGGTTGCGTGTTTTATCCATGATTCCATATTGCTTCAGTTTTGCCCAGCGGTCAAGAGTATAGCGTGCGATTTTTTTGGAATCCGCTTTGTCGGTCTTTGGAGTGCGCAGGGAATCATCCCCGAAGTTCCTGATGAGAATGGGGTTTACGGCGCTAACAAAGATACCGGCGTCAGAAAGCCACATGGCGACCGGCTCGTAGTACCTTCCGGTGTGCTCCATGCAGACCTTCGTCTCCCCGTCAAGCTCCTTTATCTGCCCGATCAGTCCGTTGATAGCGGACTGTGTATGGGGAATGTCGCGGGGAGGCATCAGGACAACGTCGCCAGGCCTGCGGATGGTAACAGTGCTCTTGCCTTTGGAAACATCAATACCAACAGCGTTCATAATGGATACTCCTTTACAATGAATCAGCAATGGTCAATACCAGATTTACTCATTGCCTGTTCAATCTACTGGGTATCACACGAACGCCTGTGGGTTCAACCTGCGTAAAACGAATGCTGCGAATGAGGGCTGGTTGGCTGACTAAATTACGGACGTAAAGTCCTAGTAGAAGGTGGCCAGACCTATTGCCTTACTCATTCTAACAGCTTAAGCAACAAGATGGGTAATTCCTTACTGGCTGTAAGGGGTATTAACCATAAATACATTGTAGTAGCAGAAGGAGGAAAATGCAGTGAAGCAGATTTATCGTTCATATAAGGTAAATAATATGGTTCTTTTGTATCTTCTGGACAGTGAAACACAGACGATGGGATTTACTGTGCTGCCGGAAGATATGGGCGCTGATAGAAGAAGCAATCGCTCTTTACAGAAAATGTACGCCGATTATCAGAAATGCAAGAGTGAGCCGCAGCGGATCCGTGGTACGTTCTTATGCAAAGCCGGAGGGGTATCAGATCGTTGAATTGCTCAGCGAAGAAGGAGCACTTCTGGTCGTACACAGCTTTCAGCATGAGGGGATAATTGCAGGGTATCAGAAAAATCTGAGAGGTTATCATATCAGCAGCATGTTTGCAGACAACGCAATCAGTGCCTCTCTGGGAGAGGACGGATATCTGCAGATCGAAGCTATGCACGCGTTTGACGGAGCTGTTTTTCACTGCCTGCGGGCAGAATAATTTCCTGGGAGGGGATCCGGCCGTGAAAAATTTTCATTCTCTGAGAGTAAAGATAGCAGCAGTATTTTGTGTCTGTGTCATTATTCCTCTGCTAGGCGTAAACCTGGTAGTGTTCAAGTGGTATCAGCAAAACCTGGAGGAAAGCACAGTACGGGTATATGATATGGTCAGCGACCAGATTGAAACGAACCTTGATACATATCTGACTGCCGTAAAACGAATTTCACTGTATCCATATTACAACAATCAGATACAGGAAATCCTTTATGATATATCCATACATGGAGACCGGAGTGTAATGACCAGGGAAAACAATGATATTATGAATGATTTTCTGTTTAATATGCTGATTCAGGATCAGGAAATCCAGTCGGTGTTTATTACAGACCTGGATGGAAATGTGGTTTATAATAAGAGCAACGGAGGATATTATCGCGATACGGATTACTTCAAAAGCTATATTGCATCTATGGATGAGGAATTTCTGATAATTCCCACGCATCCCCAGAGCTATGTGAACCGTACCCGCAAAAATGTTTTCAGCTATGTGCGGGTAATTAAAGAAGTAAATACAAATACACCGATCGGCTATGCAATTCTGGAAATGGACAGCGGGCTGATTATGGAAATGACAGAAAAAAACAGTGACGTCTCAGATGCGTATATTGCGGTTACACTGCAGGATGGCTCCATGCTGAACGGAACGATACCGGAAGAGCAGTTGGAAGCTTTTTCAGAGTATTTTTCTGAGACCGGCAAGGATGACAGCGAAGGAAGCGTAATAATTGATGGGGATCGTTACCTGCTCAGTGTATCTGCAAAAAGTGACAATGACCTGGTGACCTGGATATTTCAGAAGGAAGAGGTAGTCATGTCGGGGATGAATCAGATGGCCAGGCTGACGACGCTTATCCTGATTCTGGTCAGTGCGGCAGTTCTGGCAGCAACGGTAGTGGCTTCACGGCAGCTGACAGCTTCGCTGGTGCATCTTCGCGACGCAATGATGCAGGTAAAGCATGGAAACTTTAAGGCGAAGGTAAAAGAAGCCGGAGGCAGGGATGAGGTAGGAGAGCTGACAGACTGCTTTAACTCTATGCTGGATGCGATCGACGATTTGATCACAAGGGAATATAAGCTGAAGCTCCAGGAAAGAGACGCAAATCTTCAGGCACTGCAGAACCAGATTAATCCGCATTTTCTGTATAATACGCTGGAGAGCATTACGATGATGGCGGAAATTAACGACGATACGGATGTGGCGGAGATGGTGACGGATCTGGGCAAGTTTATGCGGTTTACACTTACGACCAGAGATGCAATGGTACGCCTGAGCGAGGAGCTGGCCTGTGTAGAGAATTATGTACAGATCCAGAATGTCCGGTATGACCATTGTATATCTCTGAGTGTGGATTGTCCGGAGAAGTTGGCAGATAACCGGATCGTAAAGCTGAGCATCCAGCCGGTTGTCGAGAACGCTATCTTACATGGCACAGGAGGAGCCGGGAGCGGAATCCATCTTCGAATCAGAGTGCGGGAGGAAAATTCTGATATGGAAATTCTTATCGCGGATGATGGGCAAGGGATGGATCCGGAAACGCTGGCGGGCGTTATAAAAAATCTGGAGCAGGGAGAGGAGACGGAACGGCCCGGGCAGAGTATCGGTCTGAAAAATGTGCATCAGCGGATAAAGCTGAGGTATGGAGAAAAATACGGATTAAAAATAACAAGCAAACCGGGAAAAGGGACGGAGGTTCGACTGCTGCTGCCGTGCAGCCGGGAGGAAAGTCATGCTTAGAATTATGGTTGTGGATGATGAACCCATTATATTAAAAGGGATAAAGAGTATCATTAAGAGACGGGCACAGGATTATGTGGTAGCGGGAGAAGCAAAAAGCCTGGAGGAGGCGGTAAATACGGCGCTTGCGTGCCGGCCGGATGTCATTATCACAGATATTCGTATGCCGGACGGAACAGGGCTGGAAATGATCGAACGGCTGCTGGATAAGCTGCCAGATACGAAATATGTGGTACTGAGCGGATACGGAGAATTTGAGTATGCGCAGGAGGCACTGCGGCTGGGAGTTTCTGATTATATATTGAAACCGGTAAACAGCAGAGAAATTTATTCTGTGCTGGAGAAAATGGCGGCGCTGTTTCAGGAAAAAAGGCAGAGCCTTTCAAGGAAAAATGCGGAAAGAATCAGAGACGCTCTTTATCAGTTTTTTTACCGGAATAACAGGGGAGAAGAGGGAGTGCTGCGGCAGAGTCTGAAAGAAAGCTGTTTTTTCACAGTAGTGTTACTCCAGCTCCCGGCGATATGCGGAAGCGAAATACGGCAGCAGGGAATCCGGGCAGCAGAGGGCTGGCTGGAAAAAAATCAGACGGGTTTTGTGACAGCAGATGGCAATGAAATATGTATTCTGCTGCAGACGGAGAAGGTATCGGATATTCATTTTATAAATCATTTTCTTCTGGAGCAGATGAAGGAGCTGGGGATAGAGGGAAGCTGCCTTTATGTCAGCGACACTGTGTCGGATACGGACAGTCTGTCCGGGCTTTTTAGGCAGGCAAAGCAGTGCCAGGGAATGAGCTTTTACAGAACGAAGAAGCAGCAGATACAAAGATGGAGCGGAGAGGAAATGGTTCCGTTTACCATTGATTTACTTCAGAATCACGTGGAATCTGAGCTGTGCGCTCTGCTTGAACAGAGAAAAGCGGAAGAAGCGGAAGAAAAGCTGCGCGGTCAGATGACATGGTGTGCCCGGAATATGATTATCCCGCAGGATGTAGCGCGGTATTTCCAAGGACTGCTTCGTCTGGCGATTGCCCAGATGAGGACGGACGGTTTTTTACCGCCGGTTCTTGACGACATCCTGAATGAACAGATTTTCAGTGTAAATGACTGCAGCAGCAGCGAAGAGCTTCTGGAAAAAGTAAAGGTTATATTGCAGGAACTGACAAGGGAGGATCAAAGAACCGGTGAGACAGGCTCCTCGCGGATCGTTCAGGAAATCAAAAGATATATTCAGGAGCATTATGCGGAAAATATTAATTTAAATGCGCTGGCGGATCAGGTTTATTTAAGCCCCAAATATCTCAGCGATTTGTTCAAACGGGAAACAGGAGAAAATTATACCAGTTATCTTCTGTACGTGCGCATGGAGCATGCAAAAAAATATCTGATGCAGTTTGATCTGAAAATATATGAAGTAGCGGAACTGACCGGATATGCAAGTCCGAAACAGTTTATCAGGGTATTTAAAAAGGAAGTGGGAGTTACTCCGGGTGAGTATCGGAATCAGGTGGGAAATGGAAAACAGGCACCTTTTCGGGAATAGGAGCGCTTTTTTGCATGCACGGGAAAGTTTATAATAACACCATCAAAAAAAGTGCAGTGCACACGAAAGGAGAAGCATGGACATGAAAAAATGGGGAAAACGGTTGTTTGCAGTATCTGCATTAGCGGCAATGTGCGCAGGAGGAACTGCTTTTGCAGAAGAGGAAATTACACTGACTTATATGGGATGGCTGGACAATAATGAAGACGGCCTCCGGGCAGTGGCGGATCTGTATGAAGAGGCGAATCCAAATGTAAAGATCGAAATCGAGCTTCTGGAATCGGATCAGTATGATACAGTCTATATGGCGAGAATGGCTTCCGGTGAAGCGGCGGATCTGATGTCCATCCGTTATCAGGAGGACAATAAAAAGAATTATGCTTCCGGAGACTATGTGGCGGATCTGACCGGTCAGCCGGCGGTAGGATATCTCAAGGAGGGACTTGACCAGGTATCTGCGTATGAAGGAGAGATTCAGGGAATCCCGGTGGCAGCTGATTGCTGGGGACTGTGGTACAATGCAGATATGCTGGAGAAGCTTGGCCTGGAGGTCCCGACTACTATCGGCGAATTCAGAAACTGCTGCGAAACTGCCAAGGAGGCCGGATATGTGCCGATTGCAAATGGTCTGCAGGATGGATGGACGGCGTGGATGACGCTCTGGACGCTGTGGGGCAAGGCAGGAGAGGCGGACCCGACGCTGTTTGACAGGTTCCAGATTGGGGAAGCAACGCTTTCTGATGTAGAGGAGGTCAGATGGGCATTTGATACGGCGAAAGAATACTATGACGCAGGTTATTACCCGGAAAATGTGCTTGGGACATCACAGGACAGCGCCGTGCAGCTCTGGTACAACCAGGAAGCCCTGTTCTGCCCGAACGGAAGCTTTTTCCTTACGGAAGTAGAGGCGGCAGATCCGGATTTTACATATGGGTTCTGTAAGCAGCCTTATAATGAAGAGCCGCAGGAGGATATCTGTGCGCAGGGCGGATATACATTCAGTATGGCGGCATATAAGCAGGGGGAACATGTGGATCAGGCAATTGATTTTATCAATTTCTTCTTCACGCCGGAAAATTACAGTGTGTATGTGGAAAAAGCGGCAGTGATCGGCACTACGGTTGAGGGCGTTACAGGAGGCGATTCCGGAGCGGCAAAGCAGATTGGAGAATGTATCACGCCGATGAATACGAATCTTCATCCGGGGGCTGCCCGGGATGCGGCTACTGATGGGCTGGCGGCTGTGTTTGCGGGAGTGAAGACTTCGGATGAGGTCGTAGCGGAGATGGACCAGATGCTGCAGGATTCTTTAACAAAATAGGCTGATTTATGGGGGCTGGGGGAAAACTCCCGGCTCTTTTTCTGCCAGAAAGGAGAAAATATGAAGCAAAAAAACCGAAAAAAGCAGCTGGAACCCTATTTGCTTATCTTGCCACATTAATATATTTACCAATGATAAAAAATTCTGGGCTTCCATTGTCAATAATATAAAGCTGGTTCTCTGTTACAATACCATTGGCCTTTTTATTTCGGTTTCGCTTGCGCTTGTCCTGAATAAAATACGGTTTAAAAATTTTTACCGGGCCTGCTTTTTTATTCCTGTCGTGATGAGCACAGTTGCGATCGGATATACCTGGAGCTTTATGTTTGATCCGACAAATGGAATTTTCAGCGGTATTTCAAAGCTGCTGGGACTTCCGGTGGTGGATTTCCTGGGAAATTATAAGCTGGCGCTGTATGCGGTGATTTTTGTAGATATCTGGAAAGGGCAGGGAAATAATATGATCATTCTCCTGGCGGGGCTGCAGTCTATTCCGGCGGATGTGTACGAGAGCGCCAGGATCGACGGTGCGACTACATGGCAGCAGATACGTTACATTACGCTGCCGCTGCTGAAGCCGACGATTTCCGTTGTAATATTGCTGACGACGATCGGCTGCATCAAGGCCTTTGACCTGACCTACGTTATGACAAAGGGAGGACCGTTTAACAGCTCTGAGCTGATGACCGTGCGTATTTTTAATGAGGCATTCGGAGGTTCAGCCCATTATTATGGATATGCATCGGCGGAATCGACGATTCTGTTTGTGCTGGTACTGATTGTTTCACTGATTCAGCTGAAAGTTACGCGTGAAAAGGAGGCATGAAAAATATGCGGAAAAAAGCTCTGAGCATATGCGGCTATAGTCTGATTACGGTGCTGGCGCTGCTGTATATGTATCCTGTGTTTATGGTTTTGATGAATTCTTTCAAGACCTCTGCGGAAATACGCACATCCGGATTATCCATGCCGGAGAGTCTTTACCTTGGCAATTACGTGACTGCCTGGGTAAAAGGAAACTTTGGACGTTCCCTTATTAACAGTATTATTGTGACCGGGGGAAGTCTGGTGGCAATTTACTTTCTGAACATCATTACAGCGTATCCGTTTGCAAGAATGAAATTTGCCGGAAAAGGCGCCCTGTTTATGCTTCTGCTCAGCGGAATTATGTTTCCGATACAGATGGCGATTATTCCGCTGTTCGGAATGATTACGAGGCTGGGACTGGTGAATAACCCGCTGGGGCTGATTTTTGTGTATACCGCCTTTTCTATTCCGATGGGGGTACTGTTGATTTCGAATTTTATAAAGGGGCTGCCGGTTGAGATTGAAGAGGCCGCGAGTATTGACGGGTGCGGGACGGTCCGCATGATGTTTCAGATTGTCAGACCGCTGATTAAACCAGTCATGAGTACATTGATCATTATTAATGCGATTAATATATGGAATGATTTGCTGCTCCCGATTATTGTCCTCACTACAAAGGATTCCAAAACGATGCCGGCGGGACTGATGTATTTTTCCGGTCAGTATAATACACAGTGGGAGTATGTAACGGCGGCGGTAATAATTATCAGTCTGCCGATGATTATTTTCTATATCCTGATGCAAAAGGATATTGTAAACGGACTGGCGTCCGGGGCGGTAAAATCGTAAATACAGATTTGAGAGAGGAGATTGAAATGAAGCTGACACCCAAAATTGTAGGAATTATTGGAAAAAGAAATGAATGGTATTTTTACGGAGACGACCTCCGGCCGGAAGAAATACAGTTTTCCGCGTCAAAATTACTGAGTGACATTACGGTGGAAGCCTGCGCGCACGGAATCCGCATGAGCGCAATGTGCGTGGGGAAGGGCAGAGGAATTGCGGCTGTGCGGATAAGAGAAAAACAGTACCGGATTCCGTGTGTGGTTTTTGGAGAGAAGGAATTTTTTCTCTGTATGGTAATCAGCAGCAATTTTCATTATGGGTATGATCCTTCTGCATACGAGGATTCGGATATTACGAAAAAACATGATGCTGCCGGAAACGGGTTTGACAAAGCGGCAAAGGAGCTTCTGCCAGTATACCGCAGGCATGATATTCCGGTGACGTGGCTGATTGACCCTGTTACAGGTTTCTTTAAAAAAGAGCAGATGATTCGCTGGCATGAGGCATTTGGTGATGATTATGGCATTATGCCTACATCAAACTTTTTTAAAAATACGGACAATTACAATACCAGGCATACACAGGAGGAGACGGATGAGTTTTTCGGAAAAATGAAGGCGATGACCGAACATCACTTCCCCTATTACACGCAGATCGCCGGAATTGATCAGTGGGTCGGAAGCGTCGGAAGTCATTTTGTGAAAAGCTGTGAAAAATATGGGATCCGGGGATTATGGGGGCTGGGGTATGACCACGGAACCTGCGACACCAGCATGTATCACAGAGGCTGTCCCTGGGACGTATACAAAATGGATACGGAAAATTTCAGAAGACCGGACCCGGACAGTGAAATATGGGGATACCAGTGGACCGTCCGCGATATCCTGAATACGGTGCACTGCCCGGAGGGGATAAGCGGAGCGGCTGTATTCAGCACGGATGCAGACGATATCTTTTTTCATAACATTCTGCAGACGGAAAAAGAATACTATAAACGGATGCTGGAAGAATATAAGAAAAATATGGAGCACAACGAATACTTTGTATTTCTGGTGCATCAGGAGGACCATGATACACATCACATACAGTGCAACGAATATTATGAGCAGTTCCTGGATTCTGTACTTCCGGATGAGGAAGTTACCCTGGCAACGATGCAGGAAATTACGATGTGGCTGGATCTGAAATATGGAAAAGGAAAGCATCCCTCGCAGATGATCGCAATGGAGGATATTCTGGAAGACCCGTCCCATGTGGTTTTTGAGGATGAATCCTATGAGGTGTGCGGAAAAATTAAACAACCAAAGGACTGGGGCAGGTATCGGCCGATCCGGGCATATTATGATGAAAAGATTCAGGCAATTTATGAATGCGGGGAGGACGGAAAGCCGAAGGTATTTCCGTACCGGGTATACGATTACCGGAAAGAATATCCGTTTGCGGAGGAGGGCGAATGGCCGCAGGAAGACTATTCCGGTATCAAAGAGGTAAAACAGTCGGAAAATGAAGTGATTATTATCAGCGGGAAAGAATACGGATCCGTGCCGCTTCTCCTGGAGGAGAAAATCAGGTATTGCAGGATCAAAGAGGGAGAAAACCGGATCTGCATTTCACATACATAAGCGATAAAGCGGCATCTCGAAAACTGCAGTTTCTAAAAAAACTGCAGTTTTTGCTTTAAATTCCACATTTTGTAAAAGAGAAATATACGGTATGATTTGAAAAACACAGAGAGCCAGGTGTTTCAAAGACACGGCGGGCAGTAACAGTTCGGACAGGCGGTCCTGTTACGACGGGCTCCATATGTACGGAGACTGTAAATGACAGGTTACTGTGAGCAGAGTGAACAGCAATAATGGCAGGGAGGATTTGGAGTAAAGTATGATAATAGACAAAAAAACAGGAGAACCGTACATCAATATCTGGTTTGGCAATTTTTACCGTCCGGCATATGATGACAAAAAATTTGTGAAAGAAAATATTGCGCTCTTGAAGAATTTGGGATTCAACAGTGTCATGCTGGACACAAAGGCATGGGAAGACTTTAAAGAACGCTATGAAGGAAAGGAAGCAAGTCAGTTTGTCGCCATGCATGAGTATATGCAGCGGGAACTGAAGAATATGGGAATGTCCCATGAATTTCTGGCGCTTTATCTCAACGGAGATAATCTCTATCCCAACATCCGGTTCAGTCCTCCGATTTACGGCGAATCGGTCATCGATAAAGATGGAAACGATGGAAAATGGTACCGTTACTGGTCTGATAAAGCGAAAGCTTCTATGGAGGAACATGTGGCAAGAGTGTTGGAATCCTATGGGGAGAATTATGTGGCAGTTACGGTAAACGGAAGAGAGAGAAAACCAATCTGCAGTATGTGGGATCCAATTGTAGCTCCAAGCTTTGACGAAGAAGGAAGAAAGCGTTACCTTCATTGGCTTGAAAATGAGTATCAGGGGGATATCGGACTTTTTAACCGGGCTTATGGTGTGGAAAAGACAAGCTTTGATACATTGGAGAAGGAAGATTACTGGTTCGAGTGCAGATATCCGGATTGTCTTACATTTTCAGAAGAGGATGTAAGGAATCAGACTCCGAAGGCAAGGATGCTGATGGATAACCGGAAATGGCAGTGCGAAGAGCTGTGTCTTTATTTTCAGGATATGAAGGAGCGGCTGCACAGGATTGATGAGTCTCTTTATCTGTGTCCGGATATGGCACAGTGGGGGTATTTTCTGAATGTGGATGGATCCATGCTGGCAGGTGTAGGATTTGCTGATCTCTGGGATACGGCGGCAAGAGGAATCGATATCTATCGTCTTGCGGAATATGTGGATTGTGCACATTTTCTTTCTGTTCCGGTAACGCCTGACGGAGATCCGGAAGCTTATGTAACTTCCTGTCATCACAGCATGATGCGCAGCATGAACAGTGGAAGAGAATTTATAGGCGGAATTTACTGGGGGAGGTATCTGTACAATGATATCTATACAGTGCTGACTCCATGTGAGATTGTAGCCTCCATCGTGGCAAGCGGTGCGTCAGGCTATACTTCTTACGGCATGTGCGGTTTGGATGACGGCGGATTGCTTCATCGGATGGAAGGGTACTTCAATGATTCCCTGGGGCGCGCGAATGAATGGGCGAAAGAAGTAATCCCGCAGCTTGGAGCAAAAAAGAAATCGAATGTCGCGATTTTGTTTCCTTCTGCAATGGCGGCTTATGAAACAATGCGCACGGAGGGAAACAAGGAGCGGCGGCTGGATCTGCTGGGATGGTACAAGGCGTGCCGGGATCTGGGAGCAGAAGCAGATGTGACAGACAGCAAAAACTTGTGTAAAGAACATTTTCTCGACAGTTATCGGGTATTGATTATTCCGGACAATGACTGCTATGAGATGAATCCGGATCCGGAGTTTGAAGAGACGCTTCGGGCATGGTGTGAGCATGGGGGTATTGTACTCTATGGTCCGGACAGTGCGCTGGCAAAGAATTGCTTTGGCGTGGAAGCATACAGGCATCAGCCGGACGCAATTCGTTATCAGGAGGCAGGCATGGTAAAGAGCAGAAATTTCTGCACTTATTCCGGCGGGAAATGCGTTGCGGCATATCTGTCTGATGGGGCATCCTGCGTTACACAGTATCAGACAGAGAATGGTTATCAGTATGCATTTGGCTTTAGCTATGGATATGCTTACAACACAAAGTTCATCCCTCATGTTCCGGTGGAACAGAAGAATAATGAGCTGTATCCTCTGGAGATGATGAAGGGAAATATTCTTGCAGATATTCTAAAGGATACGGCAGGGATGGAAACAAAGCTGCAGAAGAATATAGAACGGGCGTATTTCGCAAATGGGCAGATTATCATCAACCATACATCTTACCCATTTTACGTGGAGCAGGAGGGGGAAAAACAATACCAGTATCCGGTGAATGAAACGCTTCTTCTTCCCCATTCGGCTGTGTTTGTAAAATCTGATAACCATGAAATTGAGATGCCAAAGCATAATTCACAATGAAAGGACAGAAGGAATATGGAGAGCCAATATGTATACGGTGGAAGCATTTCTGGCGGCGGCAGATGCAGCGGGAAGGAGAAAATAATCATGCAGGCTAAAAATCCGATACTGAGAGGCTTTCACCCGGACCCTTCAATTATAAGGGTCGGGGTGGATTATTATATTGCCACCTCTACCTTTGAATGGTGGCCGGGGATACAGATCAACCATTCCAGGGATCTTGTCCACTGGGAAATCTGTACCTATGCGCTGCAGGACGCCGGACTGGTAAATCTGCAGGGAATCGGACCGTCGCAGGGAATCTGGGCCCCCTGTCTTACGTATGATAAGGGCATTTTCTATCTGGCGTATACGGTGGTGAATTCTTTTTACTGCAATATGTATGATACGAGAAATTATCTGATTACGGCGGAGAATATCATGGGACCGTGGTCGGAGCCGGTGCCGCTGCACAATATGGGATTTGACCCTTCGCTGTTCCATGATACGGATGGAAAGAAATACATGGTCAGCATGGTGACGGACCATCGGGTTCCGAAAAAATATGCCGGGCGGATCGTCCTGCAGGAATACGACCCGGTGAGAAAAACGCTGGTGGGAGAAATCCGGGAGATCTATGCTGCTTCCGATATTTTTCTGGAGGGACCGCACATATTAAAACATGACGGCTGGTATTATCTGGTGGCGGCGGATACTGGAACGGGAGAGGGGCACGGACAGAGTATTCTGCGCTCCCGAAGTATCTGGGGACCCTATGAGATGTATAAAAGCCCAAAGTGCGTCCGCACACGCGAGGGAGAGGCGTGGTCGATCATGACGACGCGGCACAGCCCGGAGTATCCGCTTCAGAAAGCGGGGCACGCGGATTTTGTGGAGACGCCGGACGGGCAATGGTATGCTGTGTATCTTTGCAGCCGCGCGCTGGAAAACAGAAATCCGGCGGATGCGAAAAAATTTCCCGGAGTGCGCAGATATCCGCTTGGACGGGAGACGGCGATCCAGAAGGTACACTGGACGGAGGACGGCTGGCTGGAGATAGACAGCGAAAGCGTCCTGCCGGATTTGGTGACGGAGATAGCCGGAGCGGAAGCTGTCCGGACGAAGTTTCAGCCAAGGATAACGGACACTGCGGAAAACAATTCAGCTGTGCAGGCAACCCCGGAGCAGGAGGCAGCGGACACGGCGGAAAACAAGCCGGTTGAGCAAGCTTCGGAGCCGGGAGCCGTGGATGCAGCAGAAAAAATACCAGCTGCCGGGAAGTGCCCGGAGCGGGAGACAGGCATTACAGCGGAAATTTACTGCGAGCGGGAGGATTTTGACGGCGCGGATATCAGCCCGGAATTTCAATCTCTTCGCATTCCAATGACAGAGGAATATGTATCCCTGACAGCGCGTCCGGGCTGGCTGCGTATGTACGGACGCGAAGGACTGGCGTCGTTGTTCCGTCAGAGTCTGATCGCCAGGAGGCGGACGGAATTTGTCTGCTCCTGCTCCTGTAAGGTGGAGTTTGAGCCGCAGAATTTTAAGCAGATGGCAGGCTTGATCTGCATGTACGATACAGAAAATTATATGTACCTGCATATCAGCAGGGATGAGGACTGCGGGAAATGCATCACATTGCTGCGCGCAGAAAATAAAGTTTACACCTATCCGGTAGAACCGGTGCCGCTGCCGGAGGATGTGCCTGTTTTTTTAAAAGCTGAAATCCATTATGACAGGATTCAGTTTTATTATGCAGCAGGCATAGAGGATTATCAGAAAATCGGACCGGAGGACGACTGCAGCTACATGTCGGACGAGGCATGCAGCCAGGGATGGTTTACCGGCAGTATGCTTGGAATATGTTGCCAGGATCTGACGGGCGCCGGACAATATGCGGATTTTGATTTCTTTATATACAGTACGGAAGAAAAAAATGTGTAAAATCGCAGCTGCCCAGAACAAGTTGAAGCGAAGGTGCCAAATAGTTATGTAAAATCTTAAAAATCCGAAGCTTGTGCTAAAAAAATCCGGTTTTTTTGCACAAAAAAATTTGCTATATTGATATCACAGAAAACGGAAGGCCAACCGGAATCAGAAAAAACATAAAGGGAGGATTTATTAATGAAGAAGAGATTAGCAATGCTTGGCACGGCTGCGATTGCGGCATCCATGCTGGCAGGAATGAGCGTAAATGCAGAGTCTATCGTGACGGAGCCGACAGAGCTGACATTTATTTTTGCAGACGGAGATGAGGGCGCAAAGTCTTCCATGAACGAGATCGTGAACCGTTTCAACGAAGCATACCCGGATATCACAGTTACTATTGAACCGGGCAACGGCGGAGCTTACAGCGAGTTTATCAAGACAAAGGACAGCGTTGGCGAGTTCCCGGATGTTATGGAGATGAGAGATACCGCGCTTTATGTGCGTGCAGGCAAGCTGGAAGCGCTGCCGGAGGATATTGTAAGCCTGTTTAAGACCACGACTGATTTCGACGGAAGCGTTTATGCGGTGCCGCTGGCAGGCGAAAACACGAACGGAATCATTTACAATAAGAAATATTTTGACGAAAACGGCTTTACGGAACCGACGACTTACGACGAATTCATCGCACTCTGCGAGGCAATTAAGGAAAAAGGCGATATGGCGCCGCTGGTAGTTGGCGGACAGGACATCTGGCACATGGGCTTCTGGTTCCACAAGGTATATAACGACCAGGTGCTCAGCCAGGACCCGGATTTCATCGAGCACTGCTACGAGGGCACGAAGGATTTCAGCGATCCGACCTTTAAGGCGGCACTGGAAGAGCTTCAGACGATCATGAGCTACGCACAGGACGGCTGGGTTTCCACGCCGGACGCGCAGATCACGACCTTCCTGGTAAACGATATGGCGGCAATGATGTACTCCGGAACCCATATGTTCTCACAGATCGCGTCGGCGAACCCGGAATTTGAGATGGGATGGTTTGCAGTGCCGAGTCCGGATGGGAAGATCCGTCTGGTTGGCGGAGGCGGAGTCGGCGGTCTGGCAATTTCCGCTGAGGCGGCAGAAGATCCGAACAAGAAAGCAGCAGCGGAGGAATTCCTCAGATTCTTCTATCAGCCGGAGAATTATAAAGTATACTGTGAGACGCTGAGCGCGATTCCGGCAACCGTGGAACAGCCGGATCTGGATGTCATTGATGTTCTCCAGGAAGTTATCGACGCGACAAATACCGCAGACGACCTGGCACCGATGTGGAACGGACGCGTGGGCAACAATGAGCTCCCGCCTGATTTCCGTAACTTCACCTACAAGACAGCGATCGAGGTGCTCCAGGGTACCAGAGATATTGATTCTGCATGCGAGGAGCTGAACAAAACCTGGCAGGTTGGTATGCAGAGCTTTAACCCGCTGACAGGTGTGGGTATTGAGTAAAGATAAGAGCGTAACTGCATAAAAGCAACATAAAAAACTGCCCGGCATGAATTCATGACCGGGCAGTAATAAAAAAGGGAAGAAGATTATGAATATAAAGAAAAAAGGATTTGATAAGGTTGCGTTCATGTTCATTGCGCCGGCATTTATTTTCTTCACGCTGTTTCTGATCGTCCCGACGATATCCAGTGTATATTACAGCTTTACCTCCTGGGACGGAATTAACCCCAATGTAAAGTTTATCGGTCTGGCAAACTATAAGGAAATATTCACCAGCGCACGCTTTGGAAATGCCTTGAAAAATACGGTTATTTTAACAGTTTTTATATCATTGTTTGAAAACTTTTTTGCGCTGGTGCTGGCGCTGATGGTTGACCACATCCGCTGGGGAAAAAATTTCTTTCGGAGTGCATTTTACATCCCGGTGCTGATCAGCGGCATTGTTTCCGGTTTTATCTGGAAGATCATGTACAACTATAATTTTGGAAGCATCAACTCCATCTTAAACAGCATCGGACTGGGACAGTTCAGGCAGGACTGGCTGGGAAATACAAGTCTCACATTGATCATGATCGGAGTGGTGCTGGTGTGGAAGGGCGCCGGTTACTATATGATCATTTATCTGGCATCCCTGCAGAGCGTTTCCACAGATCTGATCGAAGCGGCCGAAATTGATGGGGCGAGCGCATGGCAGCGCTTTAAATCCATTACGGTTCCGATGATCTCCGGCGCGTTTACGATTAACTTTACGTTATCGCTGATAAACGGGCTGAAGGTATTTGACCAGATTAATGTCATGACGGACGGAGGACCGGGCTTTACGTCGGAGACGCTGGTTTATCTGCTCTACAAGGTTGGATTTAACGAAGGACGCCAGGGCTTCGGCACGGCGGTAGGTCTTATGCTGCTGTTCATTATTATCATATTAAATACGCTGCAGCAGAGGTTTTTGAGAAGCAGGGAGGTGCAGATGTAATGGAACGTGGAAGAAGAAAACTGAAGGCGACGGATATTTTACTTCTGATTGCGGCGGTGATCCTGGCGGTTTTGTTTTTGTACCCGGTATTTTTTGCACTGATTTCCGCGTTTAAGAGCAACGGCGATATCCTGAAAAATCCGTCCGCGCTGCCGACCTCTTTCTACATACAGAATTTTAAGGATTTGTTTTCGCAGTCCGATTTTGCAACGGCAATCGTGCATTCCGTGATCCTCACGGTGGTTTCCGAGGCGCTGATCGTCTGCATTGTACCGATGGCGGCATACGGGATTGAACGCAGAAAAAGCAAGGTTACTGCTTTTATGTACACCTATTTTCTTGCCGGAATGATGATACCGTTTCATCTGTATATGTTCCCGCTGTTCCGGGAACTGCGGATCTTTCATCTTTTCGGAAATATGGCGGGGCCGGTTGTTGTGTATATTTCCGGTTCGATCGCGTTTGGATGTCTGCTGTACTGCAGCTTTTTAAAGGGGATTCCGCTGGAGATCGAGGAGGCGGCGATGATCGACGGCTGCACACCGTTTCAGACCTTCTGGAAGGTGACGTTTCCACTGCTCGGACCCTGCACCGGCTCAATGGTAATTTTAAACGGACTGAATATCTGGAATGATTATCTGATGCCGTATCTGGTGCTGCCGAGCGGCAAGGCAAAGACCATCACGGTAGAAATCGCCGCTTTTGTTGGACAGTATACGGCAAGATGGGATATCGTATTTGCAGGCACGGTGATTTCCATCGTTCCCGCGCTCTGTATTTTCTGCGCATTCCAGAAATATTTTGTGAAGGGAATCACAGCGGGTGCGGCAAAAGGCTGACAGGAGAAAGAAGTTTATGTTATAATTTCAGGAGAGGATTCTTTGTGCGGAGGGCGGCGGTATGAAAACATGGTTCCGGAAACTGAGCTTATACCATAAATTTGCAATTACGATTATTTTGGTCGGGCTTGTCCCAATGCTGATACTGGCAACGGTTATTCTGAACAGCATGATTTCTGATTACCGGCTGGCACTGCAGGCGCAGTACACGCAGGCAGCAGAGTATGTGGGAAACAGTCTGGAGGAGGTGCTGGACACCTACAATACGATATCCAAGATGCCGTACAGTTACAATAATTCACAGGACGAGTACGCCAGAAGAGATTATCTGACCTTTGATAATTTCCGGCAGATGCTGTACGGCGAGGGATACGACCCGGAGACGATGGAGGAAGACCGGGCGTCCGAGATGCACGAATTTTTGAAATATCTGGACGGGGTGGACCAGTATATGCAGGGCGCGCACTTCGTGGCGCCGGACTTAAATGGGGAAAAGCTGGCGTTTCACTACAGCCGCTACAGCACCTTTTTTAAAGATGCGGCATTATTTGAAAATGTGATGGATTTTGAAAATCTTGACAGACAGAGCAGACAGCTGATCCTGATCCCAACGCACGCGACCGGGTATTTCAGCGGCTTGAACAACCCGGTGTTTACGGTGGCGCGGAACTATTATGATCTTCGGGGCGAGATTGGGAATACGCCCTATGTGGGGACGCTGTTTCTCGACGTTGACATAAGAAGGATCGCGCAGATTTTCACAAGTGTAAAATTCAGCGGAAATGAAGATTTTTATGTGACAGATGAAAGCGGAAATTGTCTGTACAGCAGCGACAGCGCCTGCATCGGGAAGAAGCTGGATATGACATTTGAAAATACACAAAAGCAATTTGTGGTAAGATCCAGAGAAAATGAATATGGGCTGCAGGTGATCGCAGTGATGGATGCAGCCGTTGCCTTCTCCCAGATCTACAATGTACAGAAAATCATTTATCTGTTTGTCGGCGCGTCGATCGCCGCGCTGCTTGCGGCGTCTGTTTACTTTTCAAAACGGCTGACGAAGCCGATGCAGGCGATGATGCAGGAAATGGAAAAGATTGAGAAGGGGGATTTTAACATTCAGCTTCCGGTGCATTCGGAGGATGAGATCGGCATTCTCTCACAGCGCTTTAATCAGATGAGCGCCGCCTTAAAGAAACATATTGATCAGGTGTATGTGTTCCGGCTCAGGCAGAAGGAGGCGGAGCTGACGGCGCTGAAGTCGCAGATATATCCGCACTTTTTGTATAACACGCTGGAGATTATCCGTATGACGGCGCTGGAGGAGGGCAACCAGAACGTGCCGGAAATGATCGAGGCGCTCTCAGAACAGATCCACTATCTGATCGGACCGGTGACCGATATGGTTCCCCTGGAAAAGGAGCTTGGCATTATCAAAAAATATATTTACCTTCTGAACTGCCGGATCACCGGAAAGATTCAGCTCAGAACGCAGGAGGAAGGTCTGGACGGAATTATGGTGCCGAGGCTGATCCTGCAGCCGATCGTTGAAAATGCCTACGTTCACGGAATCAGACCACGGAACGGAAAGGGCAGCATCAGCGTAGAGGCTTATGTGGAGGACGGGGAGCTTTGCATCAGTGTGATGGATACCGGCGTCGGGATGGACGCACAGGCGCTTGACGGACTGCGGCAGCTCCTGGAGGGCGATGCTCCGGGGGTTAAGGATGAGTATAACTGGCAGAGCATCGGCTTAAAAAATGTACATGACAGGATACGTTTGCTGTACGGGGAAAAATATGGTATTACGGTGACAAGCACGGTGGGGATCGGGACGATGGTCCAGGTAATGATGCCGGTGATTTTCGGGGAGGATGCAGAGGATGAGAATGATATTGGCGGATGATGAGCCGGTGATTATCCGGGGAATCCAGAAGCTGCTTGATTTTGAACAGCTCGGTATTGAGATCGTGGGGGAATACACAGACGGAAAAAGCGCTATGAAAGGGATTCTGGAGCTGAAGCCGGAGCTTGCGCTGCTGGATATTTCCATGCCGGAAATGACAGGCGTCGATATACTGAAAACATGCCGCAGAATGGGGCTGGATACAAAGGTGATCTTTATCAGCGGATTCCAGGAGTTTGAGTATGCGAGGGCAGCCGTGCAGTATGGAGCGGTGGAGTACTTACTGAAGCCGGTAATCCGGGAGGAGCTTTTGCGGGCGCTGGAAAAATGTACTCATATTGCAAAAGATCACACAGAAAATTTCCAGCCTGCGCAGAGCGGGGAGCGGCCAGAAGCCGGAGACCTTATGGAAGGAACTACAGTCTATGTGAAGATATTCTGGCAGGACGACGGGAATGACCAGATGCGGCGGCTGATGGAGTTTTCCCTGCAGAGCTTTCTGGAGGAATATCTGTCGGAGCAAGGCATTGGAGAGATGATTTATCGCGGGAAGCAGACGGTTCTTCGATTAAAGACGACAGATGAAGAGGAATGCCGCGATATTTTAAAGAAGCTGGAGCTGCTGGTGCAGGAGAGATATCATCAGAAGCTTGGATTTCTGGTGGGAAACACAGAAGGAGCGGAGGGCTATCTGTTCTTTGTGGAGCCGTCGGAGGATCCGGTCTGTTTTCTTAAGGAGGAGAGCGAGGAAGAGTGGAAGCGGTTTATGCAGCTTCGTGAGCGCATGATCGATTCCGTGGTTGCCCAGAATGAACCGATGCTGGAAAAACAATATGAGCAGTATACAAGGCTGCTGGCCCGGATTGCCAGAGGGAAAAAGGAGGATGCCTATTTTTATCTCTGCACGTTGATTCGTATGCTGGAGGAGCGGTTTCACAATCTGGGGCTTCCGGGAAGAAATCCCGATATGCGGGGGCTTCTGGAGAAGGGCAGGGCGTGTGAGACCTACCGCGAAATGAAGGCGGTATATTTTGAACTGGCAGCAGGGTATATCCATCAGCTTCAGAGTACGGTGGTGGGCGTTGAAAACCAGGACTTTCTGAAGGCGAAGGCTTATATTGAGAATCACTACGACGAAAATCTGACACTGCAGGTGCTGGCGGATGTGGTGCACATGAACCAGTATTATTTCAGCAGTTTTTTTAAGAAAAATGCCGGGGAGAATTTTAAGGAGTATTTAAACCGCGTCCGTCTGCAGCACTCTATGGCGCTGCTCATGAAAACGGATATGAAGGCTTACGAAATTGCCGCGCGGGTAGGCTTTAAGGATGCACGCAATTTTTCAGAAAACTTTCAGCGCTATTATCATGAAACGCCGAATGAATTCCGCAAGAGGCGGCGCGACGCGGCGGAGGAATCTTAAAGCAGCATGTTTGATCATAATAAGAGAGGATGAGCGTTACAATTGGAAGAGACGAAATGGGCAAGAGAGATGGCAGCGCGGATCACAGAGAAGATGCGCTGGGTGAGCGAGAAAAATAAAGAAAAGATACCGTATACGACAGACGAAAACGGGGATTACGATGACCGTTCGGACAAAAGCAGAAGCTGGAATGCGGATGACGGGCTGAGCTGGTGGACGAACGGATTCTGGGGCGGCATGATGTGGCTGCTGTATCTGTACACGAAAGAGGAACGCTATGCAGAGATCGCGCGCATTTCTGAGGATAAAATGACGGAGTGCTTTCAGACCTTTCTGGGATTGCATCATGACGTCGGATTTATGTTTCAGCCGACGGCTGTCGCAGACTACCGGATTACCGGGCGCAGCCAGGCAAAAACGACGGCGCTTCATGCCGCTGCGCTTCTGGCGGGGAGGTTTAATCCGGCGGGAAATTATATCCGGGCATGGAATGATATTCCAGGAAGCACAGATGATACCAGAGGCTGGGCGATTATCGACTGCATGTTTAATATTTCCCTGCTTTACTGGGCGTCGGAGGAGACGAAGGACCCGCGCTTTCGTCATATTGCAATGATGCACGCTGACACCGTGCGGAAAAATTTTGTGCGGGATGACGGATCCGTCTGCCACATTGTGGAATTTAATCCGGAAACCGGAGAAATGGTAAAGAGCTATGGCGGGCAGGGCTATGCGGAGGGCTCCGCGTGGACGAGAGGACAGGGCTGGGCGGTCTATGGTTTTATGATCAGCTACCGGCACACCGGAAAGAAAGAGTATCTGGAGACGGCAAAGAAAGTGGCGGAATACTGCATCGCGCATATTCCGGAGAGCGGCATTATTCCGGTGGACTTTTGCCAGCCAGAGGAACCGGCGTGGGAGGATTCCTGCGGCGCGTGCGTGATCGCAGGCGGTCTCATTGAGCTGGCAGAGCAGGCGGAGGGTGCCGAAAAGGAGCGTTATCTTAAATATGCCCGGAGGATTCTGCAGACGATTGCCGAAACGCGCGCCGACTGGGGAACGGACTGTGATGCGATCGTGCAGAACTGTTCGGCTTCCTATCATGATAAGAGACATCATTTTACGATGAGCTATGCGGACTATTTCTTTATGGAGGCTGTATTCCGGCTGGCGGGAATGGAATTTAAGATGTGGTAAAAAGAAAAGACCGTGCGGTTCCCTGGTTTGGGAAAACACGGTCTTTTTAAACCTGTGCACATTAGCAGCCGCACAGATTCTTATTCGTTGCACTTCAGAATATCGTTATAGAACTCGTCCATCTCTTTGCGTGAATTGAACACGGCTACATACATCTGGTTGCCCATCGCGCCGGAGAGCACGTCGGGGATGCGCTCCATCATTTTCATGTTGCCTTTGTATTTTTCTGCGATGTCGGCGTGGCTTAAGGCAAAATCCTTGCCGTCGCGTCTGCCTGCAAATGCGCAGTAGGCGTGCGTGCCGACCGGCATGGTGGAGCGGTCAAAGGCAATCATATCCGCCCAGATCTTGTACACGTCGGTGCTGTGGGCAAAGTCGATCATATCCGGGGTGACGCCGCCGCTCGGACGCATGTTGACTTCGAGAGCCACCAGATCGCCTTTTTTGCCCAGTCCTTCCTGATCTTTCAGCAGGCGGAAAAATTCAAAGTGTACAAAGCGGCTTTTTACACCGAAGCTCTTCACGGTAGCGCGCCCTGCCTCGCGGGTGTCGTCCGGGAGACTCTTTAAGATGTAAAAAATGGAATTGTCATTTTTGTTGACAATATCCATGATAGACATCGGTGTGATATTGCCCGTCTCAAACATCGGCTGCCCGTGGGAGTCGATAATCGCGTCGTAAGAGTTCACCTCGCCGTTCACAAATTCTTCCATAATATAGGCAGTATCCGGCCACTTCAGCTCGAAAAACTGCTTCATCTGCTCTTCATCCTCGATTTTGAAGGTGTGGGATGCGCCGACGCCGTTGTCAGGCTTTGCAACCACGGGGTAATGCACCTGTGCGGCAAAATTCAGGCAGTTTTCCAGCGTATCTACCATGTGGTAGCGCGCGGTGGGGATGCCTGCGGCGGCGTAGTATGCCTTCATCTGTGACTTAAACTTTATGTGAGGAATATCGGACGCCTGGAAGCCCGTGGTGATATTAAAGTCGGTGCGCAGACGCGCGTCGCGCTCCAGCCAGTATTCATTGTTGGACTCCAGCCAGTCGATGCGGCCGTGTTTGTAAATGAGAAACGCAACGGCGCGGTACACCTCATCGTCATTCTCCAGGTTGCTCACTTTATAATATTCGTTCAGGCTGTCCTTCAGATCGGTCGTCAGCTCGTCGTAGGGCTGGTCGCCGATACCGAGCACATTCAGCCCGTTTTTCTTCAGCTCGCGGCAAAACATCCAGTAGTTTGCCGGGAAGTTTGGTGAAATAAAGATAAAATTTTTCATAATATGTGTCCTCCCTCATGATTCTCTTACGGCGCCGCCGGAACTTTCAAGCAGATATGGAACAAAATATTCCACCTGACGGTACCACCAGTACCAGTCGTGGGAGCAGTCGAAGCCCCAGTAATCTACCCAGGCGTCGATGCCCTTGCTCTTTAGAATGCCGTCCAGCTCACGGGTGGAATCCGGCAGCTCCCACGGTCCCTGCCCCACGCAGATGATCGCTTTCTTTTTGTTATACAACGTAATGTACGGGTGATCCGCCGGCATGTTTGCCAGGTAGTGAACCGGTGAATTATTGTAGACCAGATCATCCATATAGGAACCGAAGCCGTATGCGGCGGTGTAAATGCCGCTCAGCGCAAGCAGTCCGTCGAACAGATCGGGGCGGCGGAAATAGAGATTCGCCGCGTGGGTGGCGCCAAGGCTGCAGCCAAAGACAATGACGTCGGGATAGCCCCTCCAGCCATTGCGCTCATTTACCATATTGCGCATGAATGGAACCATTTCGTCGGTGATATAGGCAATCCACTGCTCATAACGGCAGATGCGCCAGCGGGGATCGCCCTGGCTGTTGGACCAGGTCTCCCCGTCAACGGTGTCGATGGAAAAGACCATCACCTTGCCTGCGTCGATAAACGGCGCCCAGACATCGATCATTTTAAAGTTTTCGAAGTCGAAAAAGCGTCCGTCCTGACAGGGAATAAAGAGGACAGGGCGTCCGGCGTGACCATAGACCTTCCACTCCATGTCACGGTTTAATTTGTGACTGTACTGTTTGTAATATTGGATCTCCATTTATTCCTGTCCTTCCCTGCTGGTTTCAGGATATGTGATGGTGTTCATAAAGAACGGAATCTGCTTTTCCCAGCATGCCTCACAATGAGTTCCGCCCGGAACGATACGGCTTACAAGCAATACGGAACGTTCGAGCAGGCGCGCGGCAATGTTTTTAAAGTGACGCTCCATGCCGGGGCGCATTTTCATCTCATGCTCTCCGTAATCCATGTAGACGATCGTATCCGGCAGAAGCTGCGCTTCGCGGATGAGCTTTTCCAGCTTGCCCGGCGCTACCCAGATGGACGGCGAGAGCGCCGCTGCGCGCGAGAACGTCTGATTATATTCCATGACGGCATAAAGGCTCATCAGCCCGCCCATGGAGCTTCCTGCGATATAGGTGTGGTCGCGGTCCGGCAGCGTGCGGAACCGGTGGTCGATCTCCTGTTTAAAGGTATGTATCATCCATTCCATGGTCTGGTCGCCGTATCCGGTGATTTTTCCAAAGCTCGGTTCGGTAAAATTGTAGGGCGAATATTCCTTCAGACGCCCGTGATCCGGGCTGTGGTTGCATTCCACGGCGGCAATGATCATCTGGGTGCCGGTGGATTCCATGTATTCCTTCATGCCCCAGCATTTCCCATAGGTGGCGTCGGAATCAAAGAAGACATTGTGTCCGTCGAACATATATAAGACCGGATAACGTGTGTCCTCATTGCCGTTGTAGTAGGATTCCGGCAGGTAAATATAAGCGTTTCTCTCTTCATTTCCGGTAAGTATCGGAACGGTTACTTTCCATTTTTCTATCATAGTCTGACCTCCCTGTTAAAAAGTGGTTACTGTTCACGTCGTTCACAGTAATATTCGCAAATCCATTTAAAATTCGCTCTGCGAATGGGATCTGCTCACACCTGTATTACTTTCTTACGGACTTTGCCCACAGGACTAGCTGCGCGTCGCAGCGGATGCAAAGTCCTGACCTGAACAGTAACAAAAAGTGCCTTTTAGCAGCGGGATGCTGCACCCCGCTGCCGGCGGGTTGAAACAGCTTTAGATGCTTCAACCGCACAGGTAGAATTGTTTCTTATGAGTAAATATAGCACAAACCGTAAAAAACCGCAACCGCTTCGGGAATTACGCCGGAAGTCACGAAAAAATTTTTGAGAAATATAAATTTCTTCTTGTAAAATGGGGAAGGATTTGTTATAATATGTGATGTAATTTTTGAAAATGCGAATCTGGGAGATAAATGATGAAAAAGGGGAAAAATTTTCTGCCGTTGCTTTTGTCTTTTCTGCTGATTTTCAGTATGTTTCCGCTACACGGCTTCGCAGAGGATTCCGCAGGGGAGGAATATGCGGAGGAAACGGAAGCAGAAACGGAGCATCTGGCGGCTTATTATGAAGAAATCCAGTCAAACAATATCCCGAACTGGCCGCAGGGAGATGCGGTAAATGCAGAGACGGCTATTTTGATGGACGCCGATACCGGAGCGATTCTCTATGCGAAGAGTATTGAGAAGCAGGAGTATCCGGCGAGTATCACCAAAATCATGACGGCACTTATTGCGTTGGAGAAGGGAAATTTAAGTGATGTTGTTAAATTTTCTGAGAATGCGGTTTACAGCATCGAATACGGAAGCTCTCATCTCGGGCTGACTGCCGGTGAGGAGCTGACGCTGGAGCAGTGTCTGTACGGGATCCTGCTCGCTTCGGCGAACGAGATTTCCAATGCTGTTGCGGAGCATATCGGCGGAGATATCGAAACCTATGTCGGCATGATGAATGATAGGGCGGCGGAGCTTGGCTGCACCCATACACATTTTGTAAATGTGCACGGACTTCACGACGAGAATCATTATACGTGTGCGAAGGACATGGCACTGATCATGCAGGCGGCGCTGAAGAACGAGAAGTTCCGCGAAATCATAGGAACCGTCGAATACAATTACCCGGAGACAAATCTGGTAGATGAGGTCCGGTACTTTATCAATCATCACAAAATGATTTCCGAGGAAGGAATGCTGTACGACGGCTGTATCGGCGGAAAGAATGGCTATACCGACGAAGCCTGGAATACTCTGGTCACAGCGGCGGAGCGCGATGGGATGACGATCATCAGCGTGGTGCTGCGTTGCCCCGGACAATATGTCTCATATGATGATACGAAGGTGCTGCTCGATTATGGATTTGCCAATTTCCATGATGAGCAGATCGCGAATACGGGCGGCGCAGGGCTGGAGATTACCGGCATTGAGGACGCCGATGAGCAGGAGAGAATTAAGAGTGCGGACTTTTCCGAAGCGCCGTTTGAGATGGCAGCGGAGACGAAGGTCACGCTTCCGGCGGGCGTGGAGGCTTCCGCATTGAAAAAGACCATGGATTTTGGCACGCATACCCTGTCTTATTCGTATGAAGGACAGGTTCTCGGAAGTGTTCCGTTCACGTACACCGGGCAATGGGAGACAGAAGCGCCTACCGAGGTTTTAACAGAAGCAGTCACCGAGACGGAAGCTGTTAAGGAATCCGGTGGAGTGGCCGGTACGGTCGGCGGCGTTCTGGGAACGATCGCAGGCGGAGCGCTGACGCTCTACGGAAAAATGGATGCGTTTATTGAAGAAAATACGGTGATCGCTGCGATCATCGGGGCAGTTCTTCTGCTGATTTTTGTACCGCTTCTTCTGGTTGCCGTAAACCGCAAGCGGAAATATATGAAAATTATGGAGCTGCGCGAAGAAGATATGAAGATCCGCCGAATGCTGGAAGAAGAGATTGAGCGCAAATCTGCAGCCCAGGTGGAGGCGGAGCTTCGCGCAGAGCAGCTTCGGCAGGAACTTGCAGAAGAAAAAGAGAAGCGCCGTCAGCAGGAAAAAGAGCTGGAGGAAATGGAAAATAGCCCGGATTTTTATTTCGATGAGGAGAGCGACGGCGAAAAACAGGAAGAGCCCCCGCAGGAAGCTTCCGGTCAGAAGTCACAGAAGAATTTTGATGACGAACCGGAGGATGAGTATATCGAGGTTCCGCTGGAGGATGACGATGAACCGTTGGATTAGTTAAACCAAGCATAAAAGCTTAAATAATTAAAAAGGGAGGAAAAACAATGAATTGGGTATCACCGATCAAAGACGAGGAGACACTGAAGAAATTTAAAGAGGCATTGCGAGAGGTGGATGACAAATATTACATTTTGTTTGAAATCGGCGTAGGAACCGGAATGCAGCTCCAGGAGATTCTGAAATTTAAAAATAAAGATATTCGCGGCAAGGATAAGATTGAGGCATCCATCGGGACGAAGAATATCAAACGTACCTTCACCATCCCGAAGGATTTAAAGGAAATCATCAATAATTATACAGAAGGAAAGGATCCGGACGCGTATTTGATCCAGGGTCATGCAAGCTCCTCCGCACCGCTTTCCCGAGAACAGGCGTACCGCGTATTTAAGAGCGTCGGCAAGGAAATGGGACTGAATTCCATCGGCGCGCAGACCATGCGCAAGACCTTCGCATGGAGATATTACAAGAGCACAAACGATATTTACTATCTGCAGAACCTGCTCAACCATGCGTCGCCGTCCATCACTTACCGTTACATCGGTGAGAAGCCGAACGTAGAGGTCGTTCTCAAAAAGATGACGCCGGAGGAAAATGAGAGAAGCCGTTACATGCTCTACAAAGACGGAAACGGAAAGAAACGTATGAAAGCGATCGTGGATCTGTTTAAGGGTCTGGAGGCAGAGCTGGACAATCCGACAAACAACGATGCTTTCTATGGAAAGCTTGACTGCCTGCTCACAGAGGTAGAACAGCTTGTTGACAATTTCAAGAGCACAAAATAAAAAGGGAGTAAAAACAGCCTCACGGTTTGCGCGTCTGAGAGGACGCGGCAGCGCGGGGCTGTTTTTGTAAGTTGCCATGCATACGGCAAAAACGTCCGGTGGACGTTTTTTAGTAAAAGGTTTGCCGGGGGATTTTATAAGTCCCTCTTTTTTTCCGTGCGCTCTTTATAGCGCGTGATAATTTCCTGAGCGCGCTCTTCGCTGATGAGCTTGAGTGTTTTTACACAGAAATAACTTTTGTCGTCCTCTGTTTTTTTTATGCGGATTTTTCCCTTTAACCAGCCGTGCTCCTCGCAGTAGGAGAGGCAGCGGTAGTTTTTGCTCCCGCCGGTAAACCAGGGGATTTTTTTCACCGCTTTTTTGCCGCAGACATAGCAGGTGGTGGAGCGGACGACGCGATCCTTCATGACGGCAGTCCGCGACGGAAATTTTTTAGAGACATACTTTGAATAATTTTCGAATGTCTCATAAATTTCTTCATTGCGCCGCTGGGGGATCCGGAAATAGTCGATCGAATAATAGGAGAGCAGCGTATCCTCCGGCAGAAAGCGCATTACGGCTGCGGTGTAGTAGGCGTCGGAGAGCGCTTCGTGGAAGGGAACGTTTTTCTTAATATGCAGCATATCCACGGCGTGCTCCAGCGTGCGGCGGCTTTTTCCGTCCTCAAAGGTGAGGCTGAAAATTTTCTGGATGTCATAAAATTTCAGCGGGAAGGGAAAAAAGCCTGGCAGCTTATGGTAGCGGATGTTTCTCTGAAGCTCCAGGAGATCCAGCGAACCCCAGGTACAGTAGTGTGCGTCCGGGCCGCACCATTTCCGGAATCTTTCAAGAACTGCCGGAAAGAAATCGGCACTTTCAAGCGTCTCCGGATCGATATGCACGATTTCCTGCGTTTTACTGTGCAAACGCAAATAGACCGTCGGCCTGATATACTCATGAAAACGGTCTGTCTCAATTTTCTCACTATTCAGCTTTATGGCGCCGATCTCCAATATCTCAAAAGGAAGATCGCGCAGCTCGTGTTCCTTGCCGTCCGGGCACTGGTTCCATTCCAAATCAAATACAATGTAATTCATGAGCCTATTATACATACGTCGCGAGGGGATGTCAAATGGTGATATTGTCCTGTAAAACCTTGTTTTCGTGCATTGTGTATAAAATTTAAAAGTACTTTCGTCAAACTGCCTGTTGTCAAAAAACGGTCTGTTGCACATGAGCAGATGTGACAAGCCATTTAAAAAAAATTTGTTTATTAGTGGTATAGCGCTTTTCGGGAAAATAAGCTATACTCTTTTCATAGGCAAACAAAGGGTTTGCGTGACAACTTGATAAAAATTCTAGGAGGAAAGTAAAAAATGGCAAGTTTATCTTTGGAGCACATTTACAAAAGATACCCGAACGGATTTGAAGCGGTTAAAGATTTCAATCTTGAGATTGAAGATAAAGAATTCATCATCTTTGTAGGTCCGTCCGGATGTGGTAAGTCCACAACTCTTCGTATGATCGCTGGTCTGGAAGAGATTTCAGAGGGTACTCTGAAAATCGGCGACAGAGTTGTAAACGATGTAGAGCCGAAGGACAGAGATATCGCGATGGTATTCCAGAACTACGCTCTGTATCCGCATATGACTGTTTATGATAACATGGCATTTGGTCTGAAACTGAGAAAGGTTCCGAAGGATCAGATCGACAAGATGGTTAGAGAAGCTGCAAAGATCCTCGACCTTGACAAACTGTTAGACCGTAAGCCGAAGGCTCTTTCCGGTGGTCAGAGACAGCGTGTTGCTATGGGACGTGCTATC
>NZ_JBKXTT010000009.1:0-146734 GCF_047017445.1 Marvinbryantia sp.
AATGCTGATAGATACTGTGTTTTAGCGGATAATCAGATTTTTATTGTGTTTTTAGTATCAAAAATACTTCTGCTGCAATTAATAATTTCATAAAATGTCCGACTTTGGAAAATGATCCTCAATCGCAAAAGGAATCAAAAAATATATGTGAGCAAGCAAAAGCAAAATAAATATTGTAAAGAATATATGGAGATTGATAAAAACACAGACATGTGTTATACTTGGAACATGGGAAACCAGGCCGGGCGGCTTACCCTCTTTTTTATCGGAGGGGCTAACCCTCCAGACTGAAAAGAAAGGAGGGCGTTGCCAATGTATGTTACATACTCTGATCTGATTCAGATTGGGATATTCATTTGTGCCCTTGTGGGATTGTGTTATACAGTTTTCAAGGAAAGACGAAAATAGCCGCCACTACTGCCAATGGATCTTACGCAAGGTAAGTGATTCAGGAGCGGCAAAAAGAGGACGTCATTGAAGATGTTCTTTTTTTGTCTCAAATGCATATAGCTATTTATAAATATAGCCATATGTATTGATTTCTATATATAGCCATATTATAATTAAACTAGCCATATAAAGGAGGCGTCCTGATGTCCATTTCAAAATCATATAACAAACAAACCGGCGTCACTTACGTTTACGAGGTTTACGAAAACTACTGGAACAAAGAAAAAAAACGGCCGGAAAGCAAACGCCGGCTGATAGGAAAGATCGATCCTGAAACAGGAAGGATCGTTCCTACTTCCAGGCAGAAAAAACAGGCAGACAAAAGCTGTAATAGCACACCGGACTGCAGCGAGCAGTATGAGGAGGCAAAGCAGATCATATCACGGCAAGAACGGGAGATCGCGGATTTGAAGAATCAATTAAGTTCCACTCTTTCTGATGAACTGGAATACCTTTCTAAGATCGAGCATGAAACTTTGGAAAGGAAAAAAGCGGCGGAGGATCTCCTGCGCAGGCTGAAAAAATATGGCTAAAATGATCTTTCCCTCCAGAGACCGGGCATCGGTTTCACAAAGTATAAATGCCGGTTCCATCCAGGAGCTTCTTTTTGGTCCTTCATTGACAATAGACGAAGACTGCAATCCTTCCGTTGATGCCTGCCGCAATATACTGCACATATATCTTAAATCCACATCCGTATCCGGACGTTGTCCCTGCTGTGGCGCGGTCTCATCGGCGGTGAACTGCGCCGCCTTCCGGCATCCCCAGTGGATGCCGGTAAACGGGATGACTACCTATGCGCATATCACACTGAAACGATACTTTTGTAAAAATCCTGGATGCATACGGCGTACATTTGTGGAGCAGCTTGATAACGTCCGCAGCGGTCAGCACCGCTCTGACCTGGTGAATCTCGTGGTCTTTGCCATATCCGTATTCTGCAGTGATATCGTTACGGCCATGATATGCAGAGAGATGGGAATCTCCATAAGCCATGACTCCGCGAACCGTATGATGGAAAAGATCTCCGTGGAGGATGACACGGATGCTTCATTTATCGGTGTTGATGATGTGAGCCTGCGGAAAGGGCAGACTTACCATACGGTCATCTATGACGGCAGCGACCATCATCTGCTTGCGCTTCTTGACGGAAGGGACGGGAAAGCTCTGAAAGAATGGTTGAAAGAACACCCTAAAGTGTCCGTAGTGGCAAGAGACAGGGCAAGTGCCTATGCCTCTGCAATCTCAGAAATCCTTCCCGAAGCAGTCCAGGTGGCTGACCGCTTTCATATCCTGCAGAATCTCATTGGCTATCTTAACGATATCTTCAAGGCGGACATTCCGCCCCGGATATTTATCCGGGACGGGGAAGTTTTAAATGAACCCCCGGAAAAAGGAACCGCCCCGGAAATATCCATGAACGCCGGATCTTTCGACGGCATTGATTATGACGATTCTCCTCCGGTCGATGAAAGAGGAAACGTCATCCCCTATTTCAATAAACAGCGCGGAGACCACAGGGCAAGGGACAAAAAACGTGCCGCCGGACGCCTCAAACGGTATGAGAGGATCATGCAGATGCGGAAAGACTGGGATGACGGAAAATATGACTCCAAAAGCAATCTCGCACAGGTCTATGGAATGTCAATCGCCAGCGCCCGGCGGTACCTGAATATGCCAGATGAAGAGGTGGCAAAAATAAAAGATTTAAAGGAGCGCGGAAAACGGAAAACCGACATGGACGGCTATATGAACATCGTATACAAAATGCTGGCTGATGGGCTTGACCCGGCTTTCATATATTCCTATATTCTGCATATAGGATATACCGGAAGCGTCCACTCCCTTGTAAACCACATAAAAGCCATTGCGTCAAATAACTTTGGAATCCGGCTCAACATAGGATTTCCAAATAAATGTGGGTATCCGAAAGATACCGTCATAATAAAGCGTTCTGATGTATTGAAGTATATAACAATAAATGACAAGACGAAAATGGAAAACACGGATGTAGCCAAGTATTACAGTCTGATTGAGACGAAATTTTCCCGGATAAAAATGTGTGCGGAAATCTGGAATGAGTTCCATTCCATCCTTATGGGAGATGCCCCTGACAAACTTGATGATTTTCTTGCAAAATATGAGGAATCCCCAATCGAGTCGTTTGTAAATGGCATAAAAATGGATATCGCCCCGGTCAAGAACGCGATATCCACTTCTGTAAGCTCAGGTTTCGTCGAAGGCGGTAACTGCCGCTACAAAGCAACAAAAAGGCTGATGTTTGGAAGAAGCGGCATACATCATCTCTTCCTGAAAACCTATGCTACATCCATTATAATGCGTACAGGGAAAAATGCAAGAGATTTGATCAGCGGGTGGATGCATAAAAGTGCATAAAAACAGGACAAACCAAAACCGTCATTTGCAGCCAAGGGGATACTATGTGCAGATTTTAGTCGGCAAATCCTCCGTAGATCAAGACATAAAAAAATGGGACACCGTTATCGTGTGTTCCATTTTTCATATAGCCGTCCCTGAATCACTTACTTTGCGTAAGATCCCTGCCAATTAGTGACGGCTGATGCGAAACGTTAGCTTAAACTTTGAGGGTAGCCGTGTCTTTGGCTTCCCTTTTCTGTTTTCAATATAGCACATCTGGCAGCAGGATGCAAGGGATTTGCTCAAAACTATATGAGCATTTTAGTATTTTTTGGTATTTTGGCAACATCGGCAAAATCAATATATAAATCATCATAGATGTTGACTTTTACAGTAAAATCAAAAGAATACTGCACATTGATAATATCTTTCTCAAAGTCGTTTACCGTTATGATTTTTCTGCGTAGTTCTACACTCCAGTATTCGCCCACACCGTAATTTTTGTAGTAGAACATTTTGCTAAAATTGCAAAGATTCATCAGATCCGGCTGCACGATGGTCAGCGGAGCGTCACTGCGTTTCACATCAAACGGGGCATGAAAAACCCGGCAGGACCTTTGCCTGCTTTTGATATAAGTGTTAATTAAAGTTTATGAAAAAATCATCGTATATACCAGCCTTAACGGAATCGTTAAAAGAATACTCTGTGACATCCTCCGTATCAAAATCATAGACAGAGATCCGATTCATGTCAGCATCAACAATCCAGTCTTCCCGAACGCCTGCAGTGCGATATTTAAACAGCTTTGTAAAGTAATCCATACGTCTGCTGCCAGTTGAAACCACTTCAATGATCCAGTCCGGGGCGCCGAAGCATCCTTTGTCATTGAGCTTATGTTTATCACAGACAACAGATAGATCCGGCTCGACATAAATAGTGCTTTTCTCATCCAGATGAACCGAAAAAGGCACAACATTTACCTCGCAATCACCGTGCTTGCTGTCGATGTAATCTGCTATGATACGACATAAAGCCAGCACAATTCTCTGATGTTTCCGATTTGAAGGTGCCATATAATAAATTTTCCCGTCGATCAATTCAGCACGTGTTCCCTCCGGCAAAGCATAAATATCCTCAATAGTATATAACTTTTCCTGATGCAGATGCATCTTGCCACATCCCTCCCTAACTGTTTTATTACCGGTTGTTCTTCTGCTTTAACTATAAACTATCCGCCAGCAAGCCGCAAGGATTATTTCGCAATGCCTTCTCTTTCTCACCGTCATGCTACTTCCATTCCGCCGGAATCTCATTGACATCAAATTCATAGTCAAACAGAATCGAACCTATTTCCGTTGTCCCGATCTGCGCGCCGTGGATGGTTCCATCCTCGTCTTTGAAGAGCCAGACACCGGACGGCGAAAGGTACGACTGCTTTCTCCCAGGATACGTATATTTTATCCACTCCTGCGGCGCATCCGCCAGGGATGCTTCTATATCGTAATCGTAAATCGGCTTTCCACTCTCGCCGAGATTAAGCTGCGGACCGTGAATCGTCCCGTCTGCATCTCTAAAGAGCGGCTTTCGCCCCGCCGCAGCTTCTGTCTGCGCCGCCTGCGTCTGCTGCTGTACTGCCGCATCCGTTTGCGCTGCCTGCATCTGCTGTACTGCCACGTCCGTTTGCGCTGCCTGCGTCTGCTGCTGCACTGCCGCATCCGTTTGCGCTGCCTGCGTCTGCTGCTGCGCTTCCGCATCCGTTTGCGCTGCCTGCGTCTGCTGCTGCGCTTCCGCATCCGTTTGCGCTGTCTGCGCCGTCTCCTTCTCAATTTCCGCTCTGCCGTTTACACGAAATACAAATGCTCCGTCCTCCAGACTGCATCCGCTCGTTAAGAGCGCCGCCGTCAGTAAAACGCCCATTGCCATTCGATCTGTATATTTTTTAAATGTCCCTTTCATCATGTTCTCCCCCTGCTCTTTCTGTTATTTTTCTTCCTGCACACGGCACAGAACCCGCCCGGCACGCACTCTGCGGTAATCTGTATGTCGTGCAGATCTAAGATCCTTCTGGCAAGATATAATCCGATACCCAGATGTTTTTCTGATGCCTTTTCACATTGCCCACGATAAAATATATCGAAAGCATGCTGTACGTCCTCCGCACGCAATCCGGCGCAGTCATTTTCTATCCGGCAGCTCACGGCATCTGTCGTTATTTTTATTACGCCGCCCACATCGCAGTAGCTCACGGCATTACCGATGAGATTTCCAAACGCTTTTTCCAGGTATTTGCGGTCGCCCTCCAGCTCAAATTCCCCCTGCGCAGAGAATTGCACCGTAATCTGTTTTTCCTTTATCAACGGTTCTCTCTTTGCAAGCTGTCCCCGCAGAAGCCCGCTGACAGATATCCTCTCTTTCTGCAGCACAAGATGCTGCGATTCCAGCCGCGCCGCCCCGATGATGTCCGCCACCATGCCGTCCATCTCTTCCGTCTGCCCAATGATCTGCTGCAGATAATATTCTCTCTTTTCCGCCACCGTGTCCTCCAGCAGATTCTCCGAAAATCCGCGGATGATACCAAGCGGCGTTTTCATCTCGTGCGCCATCGCATTGATGAAATCACGCTGGTTTTCCTCCATCTGCGCCCGCTGTGCCTCCTGCCCGCTGATAACCATGATCACCGTTCCCGCACAGGTAAGCATCAGAAAAAAGCCCGCCAGATAAACATATTTCATGTAGTCCATCGCGGCTGCCCACGGACGGCACTCGCTGATCAGCGTCAGATCACAGGTCCGCTCTCCGATCTGAACCGTGTAATCCTCTTTATAACGCGTCTGAAAGCGCTCCGAACCAGGACGCACCTTCTGTGAAAAAGACGCATAGTAGCTTTCCAGATCCTCCGGCACCGCCGTCTGCAGCCAGGCGCTCCCACGCCAGCGCATCCACGCGCTATACCCCTGCAGCAGCCCCGGAAATACCAGGCTGAGTTCTTCTGTGACCAGAGCCTCATCCTCATCTGCTTCCTCCGCTGCGTTCCACTCCCAGACAATCTCGCTGCCCGTCTGCACGTAGCTTGTCGTACGGTTTTTATCATCCGTATAGGATCGCTCTCTTTTTCCGCCGGTAAATGGATCGACCGCACCGTCGTCCAGTTTAAGTCCCTGCTCCCATATCACATGCTGTACCAGAAGTCCTTTCAGACTGCCGTCCTTTGCGATTTTTCCGTAGAACCAGTATTTTTCCGGGTCGTGTGCTCCCAGGGCGTTTCTTCTCTCCAGATAAAAGTGCGCAAGCTGGTCGATTTCCTCCTCACTGAGATAATCCGGCAGCGAATAGACATTCTCCGCTCCCATCCAGGAATAATTTTTTGAATTCCGGATTGCCGACGCGTATTCGCTGCGCGCCGACACGCCCTCTTCCTTATCATAAAACACAAGCGCATACTGCTGGAACCGGGTGTTAAAAAGCGCGGAGGATGTCAGCGACTGATACGCCGTCTGGCGCGACGCGCCTGTGAAATCCTCCTTCTCCCCCTCCATCTGTTCAATAAAATCCACCACGCCGGAAAGCTGCGTCTGGAAATCCTGCGCAAATTCTTCCATATATTTTGCACGTATCAGGAAGGTACATGCTCCCATGATCACCAGATATAAAATGAGAAATCCAACCGTCACCCAGACGTATAACCTCCGCTTCCTTCTCATGGCCCCACCTCCATCCGGTAACCCGATTTTCGGATCGTCCGTATCCTGTTTCCACTGCTGCCAAGAAGCCTGCGCAGCTTTTTTATGTGATTATCCACCACGCGCTCGTTGCCGTCAAAATCGTAACCCCAGAACCGGATCAAAAGCTGCTCGCGGCTGAAAATACGGTTGGGATTCTCCAGGAAAAACAGCAGCAGCTCATATTCCCGCGGCGGGAGCTCCCGAAGCACTCCGCCGACATACACATCATGGCTGCGCACATCTACGGCAATATCTCCCACACGAAGCTGCCTGCCCGCTGTCCTTCCGTGCACACGCCCGGTCAGCGCCGTCACCTTCGCATAGAGCACCGGCAGCGAAAACGGTTTTGTGATGTAATCGTCCGCACCCATGGAATAGCCGTTCAGCTCGTCCTCCTCCTGCACGCGCGCCGTGAGAAAGATCACCGGCACATCGCTGATCTCACGAATTTTCCTGCAGATAGTAAAGCCGTTCATCCCCGGAAGCATAACGTCGAGAAGGATCATCTGCCAGGAGCCCTGCGCGATCCGCTCAAGCGCTTCCCCGCCATTTTCCACTGCCTCCGCCGTCCAGCCCTTGCTTCCGAAATAATCCAGAATAATTTCCTGCAGCCTCAGGTCATCCTCCACGACCAAAAGTCTCTGCTCCATGCCCTCACCTCCCTTTTGCGCGCCAAATTTGCTGTGCCGCGCACAAAATCCACCCTGCAAAACTTATCTGTTATATAAAGCAGATATATATTTTTCTAAAAACAGTATAGCACAGAAATATATCCTTTTTGTATCCACACAAGAAAAAATGCCGGAGTCTCTTCCGAATCCGGCATATCAAAAAAAGGCCGCCGCCAGACAGCTCTGACAGCGGTACTTTTTACATATTATTTAAGGTTTTCCGGTCCGAATCCAAACGGAAGCATTTCCTCCAGCGTACGCTGAATGTATTTTCCCTTTCCATTTGCCAGAATGATCCGGAAGGTCTTTGGATCGCAGAATTCCATCATGACCTGACGGCAGACGCCGCAGGGCGCGCAAAGCTCGTCGCCCTCGCTCTCCTCCGGTCCGCCGACAACGGCAATTTTCTCAAATTCCCGCTCGCCGTCATAGATCGCTTTAAAGAAAGCCGTCCGCTCCGCGCAGTTCGTCGGCGTGTAGCCTGCATTTTCAATGTTGCAGCCGTGATAGATTTTTCCGCTTTTTGTGACAAGCGCCGCGCCCACCTGGAAGTGGGAGTACGGCACGTAAGCATGCCTTCGCGCCTTTTTCGCTTCCAGAATCAGTTCTTCGTTCGTCATGCTTTTCCCTCCGTTTTAAATGCGCGCAACGCCGCTTGCCCGCGCCGCCTGCGCGACCGCCGCAGCCACCGCCGGTCCCACCTTCGGATCAAACGCATACGGAATGATATGCTCCGCATCCAGCTCATCCTCCGTGATCAGATCCGCCAGCGCCTTCGCCGCAGCCATCTTCATCTCCTCGTTGATATCGCTTGCCCGCACATCAAAAGCGCCGCGGAAGATTCCCGGAAATGCCAGCACGTTATTAATCTGATTCGGGAAATCGCTGCGCCCGGTAGCGATCACCTTCGCGCCGCCCGCCTTTGCGTCCTCCGGAAAGATCTCCGGCGTCGGGTTGGCGCAGGCAAAAATAATCGCGTCGCGGTTCATCGTTTTCACCATCTCCGTCGTCACCGTGCCCGGTGCGGAAACGCCGATAAAAATATCCGCGCCCGCCAGCATATCCGCCAGCGTGCCCGTTTTTTTCTCCAGGTTCGTCACCTGCGCCATCTCTTCCTTGATCCAGTTCAGACCATCACGACCCGCGTAGATAGCGCCCTTGCGGTCGCACATGGTAACATTCCGGAAGCCTGCCGCCAGCAGCAGCTTCACGATGGAAATCGCCGCCGCGCCCGCACCGGAGGTCACGACCTTTACGTCCTCTTTTTTCTTTCCGACCACCTTCAGCGCGTTCATCAGACCGGCAAGCGTGATCACCGCCGTGCCGTGCTGGTCGTCATGGAAGATCGGGATATCACAGCGTTCCTTTAATTTGCGCTCGATCTCGAAGCAGCGCGGCGCTGAGATATCCTCCAGATTGATGCCGCCGAAGGAACCGGAGATCAGCGCAACCGTATTGACAAATTCGTCGACGTCCTTTGTTTTCACGCAAAGCGGAAAAGCATCCACGTCTCCAAAGGACTTGAACAGCACGCACTTGCCCTCCATGACCGGCATTCCCGCCTCCGGTCCGATATCGCCAAGCCCGAGCACCGCCGAGCCGTCCGTGATGACGGCGCAGAGATTGTGTCTCCTTGTCAGCTCATAAGATTTGTTTATATCCTTCTGAATTTCCAGACAGGGCTGCGCCACACCCGGCGTGTATGCCAGCGAAAGATCGTCCTTCGTGGACACCGGCACTCTGGAAACGACCTCGATCTTGCCTTTCCAGTCTGCGTGCAGCTTCAGCGACTCTTCTGCATAGTTCATAGTTTTTCCCTCCTGCATTTCTTTTATTTTGTTATACTAAAATTTTCTCCAAAATGCAAGGGGAACCGCTCACTTTCCGCTCTCCGCCAGCCTTGTTACTGTTCACTTTGTTCACAGCAACCCAGCCTTCTGCGGTAACGCCCGATCAGCTTTTGAAATTCCTCATGCGGGCGCAAAAAATCATACTCCGGACTGCCCTCCAGCTCTGCCAGAAGAGGCGGCAGGATTTTTTCCGCCATCGTTACATTTGCCGCGGCCTCTTGGTAATCCTGGTAAAGCACATGATACAGCACGGATTCATTCATTTTCCACGGAAGATACGTCTGCTCCAGCATCTGGTCCAGAATTTTAAGGCTTTCTTCCACATTCTGCTGTTTCAGCGCCAGTGTGTGAAACCCTACCAGACCATTATACCCCCACATATCATATGTTTTTGCCACCTCCTGCGCCTTTTGGGCAAGCCTTCTGGCATTTTCCTCATTTCCCATTGCAAGCTCCAGATCGATCATTCTCCAGAAATTTCCCATCACCCCGACGTTCTGCTGCAGCACCATCTTCTCCACAAGCTTCAGCGCTTCCGCATATTTCCCCTGCTCCTTCCACAGATCCGCCTGCAGCATATTTTTATCGATCAGATCCGTCTCCGGAAGCTGGTCAATGATCTCCTGCACCTTTTCATATTCTTTGCTGTGCAGATATTTTGATGCCGTCATATAGCCCGCCCGCCTGCGGACATCCTCATCGTCACAATGCATTGCCTGCTCATACAGCGCTCTCAAACGTTCCTGATAGCCGCCCTTCTCCTCGCCGGAGAGATCCGCCATGATAATGCTCCCATCCAGCAGGGTAGCCATTCCCTCAATGAGCGCCCCGCAGTTCGGGTATTCCTTTATCCGGCTTTCTGCCAGCGAAAAGCCCGCCTCAATGCCGTTTTTCCCGATTTTCCTTGCGACCCCTTCCATATAATTGTTTATTTCCTGCTGCGTCAGTGTCTCCCGGAAGCACAGCAGCGTGTTCAGGTCCACCTTTAGCAAACGCGCAAGCGCTGCCACCAGCGTGATGTCCGGGTAAGTGCTCCCCTTCTCCCATTTGTTCACCGCCGGAGCCGTCACGCCAAGCTGCTCTGCCACCTGCTCCTGTGTCAGCCCAAGCGCCTTGCGCCTTTCACGGATAACTGTATTGATCGGCATATATTTGCCCTCCTTTTTTGCGATTTTCCCGGGTTACCTTTACTATAGCAGACTGCCTTGCGATGCTCAATGGAGGGATTGTTAATTTTAAGTTCGGAAACTTAACGGCAGGTTAAATTTTCCTTTTCTTCAGGTTTTATGAACAGATCTTACTCCGACGTATCGCATACGCTGCCCCCAGCAGCAGCGCCGCGCACAGCAGCACACCGCCCAGCACATGAAACGTCACTGTGACGGAATAACGCTCCCCAAGATACCCGGTCACGGGGCTTGCCAGCACCATCAGCACGGAATACAGCATACTGTCCACACTGATCAGCGTCGCTCTCTGGTCGCTTGAGAATTCGCGGTTCACATTCTCACTGACCGCCACCTCGGAAAAGCCCTCGCACGCCCGCATGACGCAGGCGCCGGCTAATATGATAACGATCGTCCGGCTTCCGGTAAGATATGTCCCGGCTCCGCCAAGCAGGCCGCACAAAATAAGCACATAAAGCAGCCGCATTTTACTTTTTGCCGCCAGACGCGCTCCGGCCGCTCCCGCCAGCGGGATCAGCAGCAGCGGCATCCCGATCCACTTTTCCGGCCATCCGCAGTTTACAAGATGCTCCTGCAGGTACATCATCGTCAGATAGCACGGGCACGCCACCGCTGCGTCCGCAAACAGTTTTCCCATCGTCCCCGGATGCTTTCTCATAAAATGCAGCGTATCCAAAACATGATGCTTCAGCCGCACTCCCATCTCACGAAAGCCGTGTCTGCCGCGCTGTTTCTGTTCCTGCGTGACATGCGGTTCCTGCATTCCCATCACACAGAGAAACGCGCATAAATTCAGCAATACCGCCAGAAAATACGTGTACTGGTAGCCAAGCGCGATCGCAACGGGGCTTAACGTGCAGGACAGCGCACTGAATACGCGCCCTGTCACGCTCATTTTTGACCGTACCCCTTTATATGTCTCCGCACAGCCTGCTTCAAGAAGGCTGTCGTATGCGAGCGCCTCCTCCGTCCCGGACGTCAGATTGAAACTCAGCGCTGAAAAAATCATTCCCATATAAATCCAGCCGCTCCATCCGTCCAGCGCCATAAAAACGCCGGAACACATACCGGCGATCCCGGACAGCAGCAGCGTCCGCTTCCTGCCGAACAGATCCGCCGCCATACCGCTCGGAATCTCAAAAATCATGCTCGTCACATGGAAAACGCCCTCCGCAAGCCCCACCTGCGCCAGCGAAAATCCACGCCCAAGCAGAAAAATCACCCACACCACGTCCACCATCCGGAAGCTGCAAAACGCTTCATACATATACAGAAGGCGTGTCTGTCTCTTTATATTGTTCATCGAAGTTCTCTCCTTTTCCCTGTGAAGCGCAGCACAAAAACACGCACTGATCCTGCGCTGGTTACTGTTCACGTCGTTCACAGTAACCGCCGCTGCACTGCATTTTTCAATTTTAACTGTTATTTCTGGAAAACGCCCTGAAAAAGGGCAGACTGGTAGCCGGAAAAAATCAAATGTTTCCTTTAAATTTAAAGATAACGATTCTTCTCCAGCTCATGATAACTCCCTGAACAAATGAAATTTCTTTCTTACACCTTATCACAAAAAATTTGCAATGTCAAACACTTCCATTTTTTTCAGATTCGGTTTCCATTTTTTTCAGATTCGGTTATAATAGGGACAAAACGTTTTCAAGGAGGCCTCATCACATGAATAAAAATACATTTGCCCCGCTTCCGCCCATGGGCTGGAACAGCTATGACTACTACGACACGACTGTCACCGAAGCCGATGTCCGCGCAAACGCCGCGTTCATGGCGGAGCATCTGAAAAAATATGGATGGGAATATATTGTGGTGGATATCGAATGGTACGCTCACAAGGCAGGCTCTATGCGCGATCAGTTCCAGTATATTCCCTTTGCGCCCGTCGAGATGGACGAATATTCCCGGCTGCTGCCGGATCCCGAACGCTTCCCGTCCTCCGTCGGCGGCGCCGGGTTTGCCCCGCTGGCAGAGTACATCCACAGCCTCGGTCTGAAATTTGGTATCCATATTATGAGAGGCATTCCGCGGGCGGCCGCCCACAATCACACGGCTATTAAAAACTGCCCTCTGACTGCCGACCTTGCCGCCGATCCGTCCTCCATCTGCCTCTGGAACCCGGATATGTACGGTCTGCGCAATAACGAAGCCGGACAGGCGTACTATGATTCTCTTATGGAGCTTTACGCCTCCTGGGGCGTGGATTTCGTCAAGTGCGACGACATCTGCAACACCAATAATCAGAACCGCTACGGTGAGGGCAGCTACGCCGCCTGCTATGAGATCGAAATGCTTGCAAAGGCCATCCAAAAGTGCGGCAGACCGATCGTGCTCTCGCTCTCCCCCGGTCCGGCGCTGATCGACAAGGCCTGGCACTATGAAAAATACGCCAACATGTGGCGCATCACCGATGACTTCTGGGATAATTGGACGCTTCTGAAAAATATGTTCCGGCGCTGCGAGCTCTGGCAGAACCACGTATCCGCGGGCTGCTACCCGGACTGCGATATGCTGCCGCTCAGCAAGGTCGGCAAGGGTTTCGGCGAAGAACGGACCACAAACTTCACGCACGAAGAGCAGCGCACCATGATGACGCTCTGGTGCATCTTCGGTTCCCCGCTGATGCTCGGCGCTGAGATGACAAAGCTTGACGACTGGACGCTCTCGCTGCTGACAAACGAGGAAGTGCTTTCCCTGTGCACCCCGGAGCGTCAGCGGCGGCAGGTGCTGCGCAGCGACGAGGAAGCCGTCTGGGTTTCCAGAGATCCCGCCGACGGAAAAACCTGCGCGGCGCTCTTTAATCTTTCCGACGATACCAAAACCATCTCCGTACCGCTCACGGAACTGGAGCTTTCACAGGATGCGTGCCGTCTGCGCGACCTCTGGGACGGAAAGATTTCCCGCTGCACAAACGACTGCATCCAGGCGGAGCTTCCGCCGCACGGATGCGCGCTGTACGCGATTGAGGCATAGAAAAATCCGCAGGACTTCTTTCGGGAAGTTTCTGCGGATTTTTTTGTGCGCCGTGAAAAATGAAGATATTTTACAAGCCTTTTGCATTTTGAAATGCTACAATGGTAATCAACACGGAGGAAACACACATGAAAAAAGAAATACGGACGGTGGTTTACGATGATGAGCTTCGGATTGAGGCATATCGTTTTGAGGGAATCGTGCAGCCATTTCCAAACCACTTCCATGACTATTATGTAATTGGATTTATCGAGGACGGACAGCGTGTACTGTCTTGCAGAAATCAGGAATACGCCTTAAAAAAGGGCAATATTCTTTTATTCAATCCCGGAGACAATCATGCCTGTGTACAGAGTGATGAAGGTACGTTGGATTACCGGGGGTTCAACATTACCAAAGAAGTCATGCTGGATCTGGCAGAAGAAGTGGCCGGGAGAAGGGAACTCCCCGTCTTTTCCAAAACCGTGATCTTCGATGAGGAAGTGACCTGTTATCTGCATCCGCTCCACGAACTGGTCATGAAAGGCTCCTGTGAGTTCGGTAAGGAAGAAACTCTGCTGCTCCTCATATCCCTGCTGATCCAACGGTACGGGCAGCCCTCCCCAAGCTGCATCCCGGAATGCCCGAAGGAAATTGAAAAGGCCTGCGCTTTTATGGAGCAGCACTTCGCTGACCGGATTTATTTAGACCAGATCTGCCGCTATGCCGGTCTCAGCAAATCCACACTGCTTAGGGCCTTTACCAGATCCAAAGGCGTCACGCCATACAGCTACCTGGAAAACATACGGATCGGCAAAGCAAAGAAACTTCTGGAACAGGGCGTACCTCCGATAGAGGCAGCTATGCAGACAGGCTTTTCCGACCAGAGCCATTTCACGAACTATTTCAACCGGTTTATCGGACTGGCTCCGGGTCTTTACCGTGATATATTTTTAGAGAAGGAGGAAACACCGAATGAGTAAAAAAGCAGCCGGGCATCTGGCGGCACTGGTAACGATCTTGATATGGGGAACTACCTTCATCTCCACCAAGGTGCTGTTAGTGGATTTTGAACCGATAGAAATCCTGTTCTTCCGGTTTGTTCTGGGATTTCTGGCATTGCTGATCGTCTATCCCCATCGGATGAGAGGTACTAACAAACGGCAGGAGGCTGTCTTTGCAGCGGCGGGACTGTGCGGTGTGTGCCTGTATTATCTGCTGGAGAACATTGCCCTGACTTATACAATGGCTTCCAACGTGGGTGTGATCATCTCCATAGCACCCTTTTTCACGGCAATGCTCACCCACCTGGTCACAAAGGAAGAAAAGCTGCGCGCAAATTTCTTCATCGGATTTATAGTTGCGATGGCCGGCATCTGCCTGATCAGCTTTAACGGAGCAAAGATGCAGTTAAATCCCATCGGAGACTTGCTGGCCGTAGCTGCGGCAGTCGTGTGGGCCTGCTACTCTGTACTCACCCGGAAAATCAGCAGTTTTGGATATCACACCGTCCAGACCACAAGGCGGGTATTTGCTTATGGGATCGTATTTATGATACCTGCACTCTTCCTGTTTGACTGCCGCATTGGAGCAGAACGGTTCGCAAATCCAGTCTACCTGGGGAATCTGATCTTCTTAGGATTGGGCGCATCCGCACTCTGTTTCGTCACCTGGAACATGGCTGTGAAGATTCTGGGTGCTGTCAAAACAAGCATTTACATTTACCTGGTTCCGGTTATCACGGTTGTCACATCTGCCCTTATCCTGAACGAACAAGTAACCGTGATGTCCGGTGTTGGTACGATTCTCACACTGATCGGCCTGTTCCTTTCTGAGTACAGAGGGAAAACACAAAAACAGTAGGGGCAACATAAATGGCGCTCATCGGTTGTACTCCGGCGCTTGATGGATGAGTATTTCCCTTTTTATTTGCTTATCATCATATTATAGCGTCATCTCAAATGCAATATCTGCCCGGTCAAATGGAAACCGTTCCTTATCCACAGGGATTTCTTCAAATCCAAATTTCCGATAAAGATGGACGGCATGGGTACACTCGTGATTGGAAACAATAATGATTTTCGGAAGCCGCAGTTTTTTAGCGTAATCAATGCACGCCTTGAGACATGCGCTCCCGGCGCCGGTACCTGTGTACATTCCACGGGCAGCAAACTTCATAATCTCCCAATCACCATCTTCACGCGGGGCAATCATGCAGCAGGCCATAGCCCTCTCTTTTTCATCCAGAGCGAAAAAAATCTGGCCTCCTTTTTCGATATACGGCTCTATGCTTCCCAGTTCCCGCTCGTCCTCTGGCTCCATTTCAAACATTTCTGAAATCCATGCTTTATTCATTTCTATAAAATCATTTTTATACTTAAGATCATAGGGTACAATTCTCATAATCATTCACTCCCTTTGCGTAATAATCTTGTAATGGTCTCCAGCGCCCCGGTCAATTGCTGTTCTTCCTCTGAGGATAAGCCCCTGATCACTTTCGCGATTTCCTCATTTGATTTACGAATGAGATCTTCCGCACAGTCCTTTCCATCATCCGTCAGAAAAAGATGATAGGAACGACTGTCCTCTGCAGAGCGTTCCCTATGGATATATCCGCTCTTTTCATGTTTCTTTATTATGCGGCTCAGATAGCTCTTGTCAATATTCATCAGTTGAGCAATGTGCGCCGCATTACATCCTTCGTTCTCGTATATCTCAAAAAATACCCTGGCTTCCGTTACAGAATATTCTGAGCCGAGGTAATGATCTCCCAGCAAATTCATGGAAGGCATATAAAAACGATTGAAGGCTCTGATTTTTGCAATTGTCTTGTTCATAATTTTCTCCCGTTAGTGGACTATATCAACTATTATATGGATAATAGTTGATTTTGTCAACTTATTTTTTATAAATGTACTACTTTTTCTGCTCCAACTCCTTATATATCTAGCCGCATCTGACCATCTATCCAGCTTTTTTGCTGTGCCTCATGTATGACATCTCCCGGCATAGAACCGCCCAGCAAAAACGGAGAGGATGGATCGTGTTTTCTCATATTTTCTTTCACAAGTACTGCATCCGTATTCGCATAACAGTATCTGCACAGATGTCCGCATGTATCGTAAGCTCCTATATCCACGCCCAGCAGACAGGCGCACTGCCCGTTTCGCTGGTTGCTCTTTCTTTTAGGCACAGCAAGGTTTGCGTGAAGTGCCGTTTCAAAAGTGCTTACCGTCATGCAGCCAGAACAGTCCGCACCGTAAAGAGCCAATTCATCTCCTTCTGCACAGGGTTTTAATGCCATTCCATACTGCTTCGCAATTCGGATCATTTCTTTTCCAAGAAAGCTTCTGTCTTTTTTTGATACCGCTCTTGCCTCCGGAAAGTTGCGTTCTACCTTCTTATAAATATCGATAAAACTGATTATGCAGGATTTTGTATATCCGGAAAGTGCCGCAGCCATTTTTTCAAATACCTCCAGATGGCGCTCTGCAGAATAGGTATCATCAATAAAAATCGGGTCATACCGCCATCCCACACTGTCCACTCCAACGATATCTGACAATCGTTTAAAATCATTCATAACTTTTTCTTTTTCAGGCACATTTGGTTCTATGTCTTTTCCATATGGAGTGATGGTTACAAACCAATACTGTCCGTATGGCTTCAGTATCTCCATATACGGCAGCATAGGCGCCGGATTTTTTGTGCAAAACGCAATCAGATCCACCACATCAGGTGAAAGGCTGTATCTGGTTACCTGCATCGGATTATAGGGATTACGGACAAGCACAAATCCTTCCTTTATTCTGTTTATCAGCCATTTAGAATAAAACGCCGGGATATCCGTCCTCATTCCTGTCTGTATGATCATTTTTTACCTCCTCATCCAGCAGACGCTCTATCAGCCTTTCCCTGTTATTGATGAACATTTCCATAACCTGGTAGCTCTCCGTTTCTTCGTAGCTGCACCGTCTCATTTCACCATCATCAAAGGAAATGATATCTGCCCCGGGAATCCCCAATAAGATCGGGGAGTGGGATGCAATGATAAATTGGGAGCCTTTCTCCGCCATTTTTACTATCTGAATAAGCAATGTCAACTGTCTTTGCGGTGATAGTGCCGCCTCCGGCTCGTCCATGATATATAATCCTTCCCTGTCAAAAGATTGAAAATATGCCAGAAAGCTTTCTCCATGTGACTGTTCATGCAGGGATTTTCCTCCGTACCGATCGTAGTAGATTTCTTTTGGAGTTGTGTCCCTGTAATCTTCCGCTTTGCTGGCCACATTAAAAAAGCTTTCCGCACGAAAAAAATAATTTGACTTTGCCCGACGATATCCTTTTGCCATGCGAATGGCACTGCTTAATTGGGATACATCGTCAAATGTGCTGAATCTATAATTCAGTGTTCCGCCCTCCGGATTAAAGCCATAGGCTACTGCAATGGCTTCAAGCAAAGTTGATTTCCCTGCTCCGTTTTCGCCGACAAAAAATGTGATGTTCTTTTGAAAATCCAGGCCTTCCGTGTTTTTAAGCGCATCAATACTGTGCAAATATGAATCATGATCAATCTGATCCCAGTTAATACTGATGCTCTGGATAAATTTATGATCCATATCTCTTTCCCCCACACTTCTTACCTTCTATAATCTTTTCCGCCGCCTGCTCCGGCGTTATATGGGAAACATCTATTTTTTTCGTATCCAGTTCTTCATATAAACCAATCCTGGCAATGCTTCTCTGAATCACATCTTCTGACCGGATACCGGCATCTATATCCTTCTGCAGACGCTTTCTTAGACTATCTGCATCACAAATCAGAGAGATCGTATATATCTTACAATCTCCTGTTTCCAGCTTTGATATAATTTCATCTATAATCCCCTGCTCATGCATCACCCAACAAAATATGATATTCTCATATGCACTGCAGCGGATAAACTGATTCAGCAGGAAACAGATATTCTCCATTACCATTTTCTTCGTTTCCGGTGTTACCTGAAATGGATGCATATCCCAGCACCAGTCCCCGTCAAGAAAAACGCAGTTCGGCAGTTTATTTTTCAAGATCTGGCAGGCGGCCGTTTTTCCAACTCCCATAGTTCCGCCTATTAAGTAAACGTTTTTCATAGTCTTCTTATTCCTGCAGTAACTCTCATCCTTCCGAATGCTCCCAGTTCCTATGTTGTTTGTATCATTCTATACCAAATTCTTTGGCGTATTCTATCACACCATTCACTTTCTGAAAGTTTTCATCTATTTTATAAGCCATAAAATTTTCCCTTTGCACATCAAAAGGCGGCAGTATTCCCAAAGTATCCGCTGGTACATAGCCTGCTCCTGGATAATATTTTTCGCTTCCCAACACAACGGAATATCCATAACCTAACTCCTGTGCAATTCTATGTCCTTCTTTTATCAAAGCAGTTCCAATCCCTTTTCTCTGATATTCTGGCAGAACAGATAATGGTGCCAAAGCTAAAACAACATTCTCTCCCACTCTCGCTTTTGTAAACATGATATGTCCTATGATTTTTTCGTTTTCTTCGGCTACCAGGGACAATTCCGGAATATATGCCTTACCTTTCCTTAATGCATTTACTAAGTCCTGCTCATTTCCATCTGCATGTTCTGCACTGCCAAAAGCATCCCTTACAACCGCATAAATTGCTTTATAATCTTTTGGTTTCTCTTTCCTTATATTCATAAAACACCTCGTCAGTCGAGTAGACCTACACCTCACAATGTAAGCCACTCACAGAACCGTACGTGGGGTTTTCCCGCATACGGCTCTTCATAATAATATTTCACCATTTCAATGAATCCTTCTCTTGTGTAACTCTTTCTGTCGCTTCGTCTGTTCAGCACTTTAAAGTCCTGCAAAATATACTGCACAGCGAAATACATACAAAAAACATCTGGCCGTTTCAATCGTTTTTGTATCAAACCGGCAGGGCTATCAAACACCGAGCCTCCTGTGTCGTGGCTCCCGCCATCGGACGGCTGGCTCTCGATAACGGATTCCGTGGCTCTATTCCAGGAGCTGCCACAGCTGTGCCGTGAAGATATAAAGCCGATCTTATTCTGAAAACTCTCTGCGGCATCACCATTTTGCGCGCTCCTTCCTGTCCCATCACTTCCCAATCAAAGCTGCAAACTCCGAATCAAATTCCTTCATGCGGTTATCTTGATTAAAGAAGTGGAGTCCCCAAATCTTATAGTCGTTGTCATCCACAAAAATTGTAGCCGGCACAGCTTCTGTCTTTAACTGGAGCAGGAATTTTTCTTTCCAGGCATCCTTTTCAAGAAGTTGCGTACCTTTCGGCTCGATAAAAATCTGTAGCTGCTCAAATCCATCCGTTTTGTCCCGTTGCAGGAAAAGAACATAGTCAGGCTCGAATCGTTCACCATCTTCAAACGAATAGATATGGAATTCCCGCTCATTTCTGACAAGGTAGATAGCATTACTTGTAGGATTATAGGGTGGATCAATGTAGACACATTTTACCCTACCTTCGTAACGCTTCAGCAAGGAAGAAATAACCAACAGATTATTCCCCTTAATAATCAGGTTATCACTTTCCGAAAACTGATTTATTTCCTCAGTGCCATCCTTTGTATATCTCTTTGCACCAGAGAACACCTTAGGATACAACAGGCAATCCACCTCATCGGGAGCAAGAGTCTCATTGTAGAAGATTTCCTGCCGCTTTTGATCCTCTCTTGTTTGACCGCCTTCAAGAACGCAATCCTTATACGGGAAAACTAATTCCACTTCTCCAGATGTAGCCAGCATCTGTTCCGATCCGTCAACAAGCCCAATCTTATTCTTGAACCGGGTATAACTATCCGGCAAGAATTGACGATTATTAATCACCCGGGCAAACCCCATTTTGTCAAAAACCTTCACGCCGTCAACATCAGCAAAGAAACGGGCAGATGTATCTTCGTTTGAAAGAAGGAGCCTAATAAGTCCCTGATCCATCTTCATTGCTGCCTCATAGACCGCATTACGCAGGAAAGTGCCATCCTCGGCCACAAATCTCTTATCTGATTTCAGTACCGTCAATACGATTTCATAAAATTTCGCCATCTTATTCTTCTCCTTCATCTATGAATAGCTCCGGTACATTGTACTGGATTTCTTTAGTATCTCGTTTCATCATTTCGTTCGGACACTCCAACAATGCTTTTTTCAGCAACTTAGGATTGTCCGGAGTTCCTCGTACATACTTATCGGCATTTCGCCGTATATATCCAGTCGAATCCCATTTAAAACCGCTGTGTTGCAGAATCAGCCGCAGGCGGTTTGTTGTCGCATACCCCACAAATTGTTAAAAAACCATGCCAGAGTACTTCAAATAAAAAGGCTTCTCCCAACTCATCTGCTTTAAACCAATTTTCCTTAAATTCAACCCACTCTCTTTCGGAATCATACTTCCGAATTTCTTCTATTATTTCGTCTCCATTCCCCACATTAATTTGCCTTTTTTTATAAGTTTATCACCTACCAATTGTAGCATAGATGGGTGATAAAGTGGGTGATAAATTTGTTTTTTCTCACTCTTTCTTATTTACGTCTCAATTGCAAATATAGATGAATAATTTAACATCCTAATCACAGCCTCAGCCTGCTGTTATCCAAATCACTAACTCATCCCTGCCGCAAAACATCTAAACCTGATCCCCAACCCTCCGACCAGAATGGTTGATGTGTTCTAACGGAGAAATTATTGCGGTCAAATCTGCTCTCCGACGTTGACTGAAAAATGCCTCCAAAGCCTGTCAATACGGCACTTTTTCGGCGGTCAGTCCTTAGTACGTGACATCTATGCTACGTACTCCACATAGCTCGATTGCTCCAGATTGATGTCAGATTTTTGCGGTTGTTCGCGGGAATTTATCAAACCGTATTTTTGCCAAAAACACACCGATTTTTTACCCTTGTCCATTCTCTGAAACAGGTCATAGACCTTGCTCCTTAATTATATGCGACCCCACAGATTTGCCGACCACCTCAAGACTTCACTCTGACGGAACAAGTTCGAAATCCCATCGTCTTAACATTAGAAGTCCTATACATCAGACTTTTCCCCAAATTCAAATCTTGCCTTGCCTGCTGCAATAGCTGCAACAGCTACTTCCTCTTCTGTCTTATCAGGAACAACCCACAAGCCCTTCATGAATCGAGAATAGTATTCATCTTCTATAATTTCCTTCGGAGCCTGAATACGATAATTGTCAGGATACTTTTCAAACGGCCATTTTCAGACGTACTCCAGTATTCCCAAAAATTCTCCAACACGTATGGCACACAAATTCGGCGACCCAATAAGGACTGAAAACTTTATATTCTCATTATCCAGTCGACGACAGAATTCTTCACACTTTTTTATCTCATCCAAATTAAGCGGTTTGCCTTTGAAGCCTCCTTTTCCGAATGTGCTATCCTCGCATATAAATACCTTCATTCATGTCGTATAAGAATTCTCTTCGTGTCCTTATATTTTTTACGCAATGACGGAATATCTATATCTGTATTTAGAATTTCACGCACAACACCCCACAGGCCATCTTTTGCATCTGGGAACTATACTGCTTTGCAGCTCCTGCGTGAGGTCCTGGAACCTCAGTACATAAAAACCCTCAACAAGCGGTTTGAAACCAACCTGCGGCTCAGCAGCCTGATCAATAAGGGGGCTGTGGCTGAGAGCCTGAAAACCGGTAACGGTCGCATCTATAATGATGCCACTGTTGAACAGGTCCTGGAATTCCACTTCGCTGAGAACCGGCAGAATGTAGGGATCTATGGAGTCACTGGCGCAGGCAAGTCCTATTTCCTGTCTGCCTGTTGTGTAGAGGCATGCAGGCACAATTACCGCTGCAAGTTTGTAGACTATAGCGATCTGCTGGACGAACTGATCGTCCTCAACCGGCAGGAAGATCTGAACAAGTACCGCAAGAGGATCAGGTACTATGCACGGATCCAGCTGCTGTTCATTGATGACTTCGCTATCAGCCGATACTCCGAGGAAGGGATCAAGATCCTGTACCATCTCATTAAACTGCGGGATGACCTTGGGACATCCACCCTCTTCACCTGCCAGTATTCTCCGGATGAATGTGGAAACCAGCTGAGTGCTGAGAAAGAATGCTACGGCAAGCTTGACGGAATCCGGCGCAGGCTGACTACAGGGTTTACCGTACTGATTGAGAAGGCATAGCCTTCTGGAATAACGATCACTACTGATTAGCAGGGCGGAACCCTCTCTGCCCTGCCGATCTCTAAAACTGGCCGCTTAATATGGCCCTGACTGGCCGGGAAATGCGGCCCTGCTGGCCGCGGAAAGTGGCTGTTTGCAACAGGTCACCTAACATAATCTCTGCAGCGCTGACAACGTATGAAAAACTGTTTCACTGTCTGCTGAATCAGCTGATTGTATTGTATGGAGAACGGATTACCAATTACCTGTAAAAAGAAAAGCAGGAATGGTGTTGTCCTAAAGACTCGCTGCCATTCCCGCTTCCTTCTATTCCGTCGGCATTTGTATTATTGCCAGAATTCCCCTATTCTATTCCAGAGGTCGGGTGTGGGCAGAGCCCACAAAAAAGCAATTAATACAGTGTCTTATTTGTTATGCAAAAAAATCAAAAAAGGTGTATAAAATCTTCTCATATGGTTATACTGTAAATATAAAGAAAGATTCGACAACAACAGAATCTTAAACTCGACAGCAAAGTTTTACATATCTAATTCTTATCAGAAAGATTTACTTTCTAAAGACACAAGATTTTTTACGCCCTCCAATTTACTGGACTTTTCTCGTCCGCAGACAGACTGTTTCCATATGCGGTGAAAGCTATTTCTTATACTAAATAGCGAAACTCACGTCTTTTGCCAAAATGTTTATTTCTCACTTTGTGGGATAACATTTACCCCCCCCCCCTTAAAATCAACATACGTATTATATTATTTGCAAATAGAACTCAACTTTATGAATATGGGTATTCCTATCCATAATCACTATATCTTTTGGTACTCCCGTTATTATATATTTTTCATCAAATACTATCGAAAAATAACAATCCGTCCTTATTTGAACAATCTTATCTCTTGAACATTCTGGCATAGTTCTTCGAATAATAGAAAGTGCTTTTCTAAAATCATAGCACTCCGCATACCCTATGCTTAATAACTTTTTACTATAAAGGACTGACAAAACTTTACCACACCATTCACTTTTTGCCCAATCATCCAAATGATAAGTATTAATCCGAAAGTTCTCGCACTTATCAGCAAAATATTTTATTAAAATCTCAAATTCTTCATCTAATAACTTTCTATCTGATAAAATTTCTTTTTCAATTATTGGTTCTAATTCATCCCTATTTCCTTTATTTCTTCTATATTTCTGCAAATCATTTTTTATATTTTCATTTTCTTCTAAATCAATTCCTAAAAATGTTTTTCTTAAACCGTATTTAACAAAAGTATTCTTCAAAACTTTCTTCTTCCTAATTTGCTCTATTATTTCGCTTTTAAATAAAAGTAGCAAAGAATCATTCTTTATATTAACAGCCATAATATCTATATCAATTCCTTCTGAACTGACATAAATATATATAGGAACCGTTCCTGCAGTGCTACTGATTTTTGCGAATGCATTCTGCGCAGCGCTGACAATTTTCCCAAATCCACTTGCAAGAGTTTCGAGACGCGCAGCACCGGAAATCTGGCGCTGTAAAGCCTGGTACCGGCTTGTAAGACCATTTAATTCTTCCTGTTCTCTCGACAGTTCCGCTGCAGCATTCGCATGTTTATTTTTTAAAGTCTCCTGGAATAGCGCCTTTTCTTCATCATAATTTGTCTGGGCTGCTTTAAGCTGTCCACGCGCCAGATCCAGCTGCTTCTGTAAATCCCTGTATTCTTCTGTATCAGCGCCGGTTTTAAAGGCGCGTCCGGATGCTTCTAATTTATTTCTCGCTTCGTTCAGACGGGCATATTTTTCTTCCAGTTCCTGCAGTTCCTTAAAAACCCCCGGCATAAAAGCCTCTGCTGATGTCTCTGAACCAGTCCATGCTATCGCCTGTTTTTTCTTCTGCCGGAGTTCTTCTAATCTTGGGATTATCTCGTCAATTTCTTCAGAGATTTTATTCCATTTGGGAGATATGATCTCCTTGTCGGCTACCTCCTTCATTTTCTGAAGAAGCGAATCAACCTTTTTCTGCGCTTTCTGAATGGAACTCTCATACCGATCAACGGCTTTCTGAGGCATTTCAGTAGTCTCCAGCTCGGCCATCTTCTTTTTCAGCGCATCAATCTTTCGCGCAGATTTCTCCATTTGTTTTTCAAGATTGAGAACCTGCTTTTCCGCCGCCTTCGTCTCGATTTTTGTATTTATACGTATGCTTCCGTCATAGCCTGCCGACCTTGATCACTCACCGCCCTTTTCCTGCAAATCAATACTCCTCATCATCTTCCGCATCAGCATATTTTTCAAATTCAGTTATTCGCCGCTGTTCATCCCCACTTACGGTTCCCCCAAGGAAATCATAGATATCTGCGTCCATCTCCTGCTCCTCGGCTGAGCGCAGCACAGGGAGTTCATACACTTCCTTGGCTTTTTTAAGCTGCTTTCTTTCTTCAGAATCCATCTTCGGTCTGAACTTGCGCTGCCGTATGCTAATAACCCGCGTATACGAACATTCCTCCAGGGAAGATAGCAACCCCATGAATTTCCAAAAATGCAGATATCCAACGGTATCTAAATCAATCCGGTACTGCGCCAGGAATGCACTATATATCCTCCATTGGTCCACGTTAAAATCCATCAGACGCTTATTTGCTTTTTCCCCGCTTTCTTTGTCATGAAACCAGCCATTAAGAAAAAAAGTTACGCATTCCCCTACATCCTGCGCATTTCCCGGTATAGCATCAGTAAATAAAAGCTCCATCATCATGACTGCTTTTTCGCGCTTCGTAAGTTCCGTGTCTTCCTGGAGCAGGCACAGCTGGATACCGATGCGAAAATCCGTATCAATCGCATATGCGCTGCCGTCCGGTGCCTTCCATTCCGTAGGAAGAGTGTCCACCAGCACATTAATCATGGGATATCACTTCTCTTTACTCCCTGTTTCCGGTTCTTCCCATATTTCTGGTTGATCTGTCTGGCCCTTTCCTGGTAGATAGTCTGCAATACCGGGGATATCTCTTCCAGAAAATCCATGATACATTCTTCATCCGGGACAAAATCCGGATTAATTTCATAAAGTGCCCGGAAATACTTTTTCAGCACGTCCTGCCCGAACAAGCCGCCGATGCGGCGCTGGCATTCTTCATACAGCTCGTTCTTGATTTTTACATACAGGGACAGCTGCTCTGTATCCACGCTGGCGTTGCCTTCTTTGTCAGCTGATATCATCGGTGTATCTTTGTATTTCTCATTCATTTCGGAAGCCAGTTTCCCAAGTTCCGCCTGCTTGTCCTCCATCCACTGGATTAGCTCGCTGAACCGCTTTGAAAGCGTGTAATCTCCCGGATTGATCAGTATGTAATCCCCGTATTCATTCAGCTCCACCTTTATCAGCTGGCTGCTGACTTTTTTGCCTATTGAATATGACATATTTTTACCATCCCTTCCAGAAACGGGATGGATCCCGAAGGATCACCCCGTTTATACTAGACCAGTGTCGTTGCGATATTCGTTCAGGCTCCCGTACTTCCGGAGCCTGCCGGTGTAAATGTCGGTTTTTTGTTTTCGACAGTTACTGTTCCCTGCACGCGGGTACCATTCTCGTAGAAATTTACCGGAATCGTATACCCGGATGTGTCGCCGCCATCCTCCTGCGGGACACAGAGTACATCAACCTGATATCCCGTCCCTGACGCCGACTTCACGCCGGTATCCTTTACCTCAATATCCAGCGTTGCAACAATCATTTTAAATGTACAGTTTTCCTCATCTTTCAGCAGTTCATTTGTAATTTTCTGGATCTGCGGATAAATAGAATCTTCCTTTCTGGGCTTGTAGTCAATATCCGATTCTGGCGCAAATCCATTGTGGTCGATATACGGCGCGCCGGTTACGTCTTTTCCATTGGTTACATCCGGATTCATATTTGTGGATTCAGAATCCATACGGACACCGATCAGCGTCCAGTCTGTCCCGTCAAAGGAAATCCATTTCGCTCTCTGTCCTCTGAGTATCTTCCCTGTTTCTCCAGCCATTTTTCATCATCCTTTCTTAACAATTTATAATTTCTCGTATTTTACGGTTCCATTTCTGACAAACACCATACTGCCATCATCCTCTGCCCTGCTCCGGTATGTAACAGAATTCATTACGATTTCTGTTATCTCCCTGCCTCCGCTCAGACTTATGTCCGGATTTTCTTCCAGATAATCCGCGATACCGTCCACTACCTTCTCAGCCGCCAGCATCTGGCTATTCCCTGTGGCTGCCAGCTTATAACATATCTGGAACGGGAGTTGCGCTTCAAAGCCGCCAGTGACATATTCTTTTGTGTATTTGCCGCCCGGCATCGTTATAAAACTGATATGATTGATTCCATCAAGCGACTGGTAATCCATTTTCACTCCTGCTGGAAGGTTTTTAAATGCACTGATCTTTTCAAATAACCCCTGCCCGATAGCATCATACTCTTTCGAAGATAACGGTTTTGATTCCTCCGGCATACACACCTACTTTCCCCACACTTCAAAGTGCGGTATGATTTCAAATCTGTCTACACTGGTGATTTTAAAGCAGTTTGAATAATTTTCTTTCATGAATGAAAAGAATCCATCACCATAAACTTCCGCGTTTACACTGGACATGTCACCTTCAATAAAAAAGCTCTCATTCCCACTGTCCAGCGTGAAATACTTTTTCTTTTCATCCAGCGGCAGCGCACCCCATGCTTCCGCAGGCAGGTAAGGCTTTGCAGGAATGCTCATTTCATTACTGATATGCAGTCTCGCACTGTCGGCTGCCGAATTTCCGCTGTTCTGGATATTGTTGCCGCGCGATACCAGCAGCCGGACATTTCCTATCACAGTCGGGAGCCAGGTTTCTTTTTCCCATATGCCATCCACATACCGGTTCCAGACCGTAACGGTTTTGTTGTAAAACGGATCAGACATATTAATCACCTGCTTCCTGCATAAAATGGATTATGCCGGAATATGCATGGCTGCATATATTCCATAAGAGCATCCCGGAACAGTTCTTCCCTCTTCGTACTGCTTGTCAATGCTTCGTCATAAGCAGTCTTCCGGCTCTCATAGCTGACGGATTCTCCTCCGGATGAACGGCTTTTCACATTTGCACTGCTGGAATTTCCCGCAAGAGCCTGCTGCTCTGCATTCTCCAGTTTCATCACTGCCTCCATCAGGCTGCACATCCCATATTTCAATGCAGCCAGTTCCTCCTCTGTAAATGCTTCAAATTCTTCGTGCGTACAATACAGAATTCTCTGCCCGTACACGCCATCCACAGCACATATGCGACCAAATGTCATACGATTCAGTATGTTTTCTGCCTTGCGGTACAGACGGTCGAAAAGTTCATCATCTATAGCATTGCCGCCATATTTGTCTTCATAAAACACAGAATCAACAAGTGCCATATACATCCTCCCCTGCTCCGGTTTTGGCTACTTCTCCCTGCCAGCATTTTTCTTTGACTTGATAACTTCATACCCAGCCTTTTTCCACATATTGCAGATTACGGGATTCCCACTTGTGAGAATCCTCCCTGCATTATCTCTTACTGTCATCAACTGTTTCCTCCTTCCACAGATTCATTGCCGCCTGTTCCACTCGCGCCGGAACCACCTGCCCCGGAAGCCTCCTTGATATAGTAGATCAAATCCGGCATGACAGGTTTGCAACCGTAATAATACGGGAGTCCGACATTGTACGCGTCGGAAAACGGGATTTTCTCAGCACGGTATGTGCTCGCTTTTACCGGCTCGGCAATGGAGCCTTTACACATTGCGATCATCTCAATCCCTTCCGGCTGGTGGTTATTGGAATACACCCATACACCATGGAATCTTCCGAATTCCTCGATATCTGTCTGCACGTTGGCGTTTGCTTTGGTATCGATGTAATCACGCATCCCCTCGTATGCTGTCGGCGACAATGCTACATGGATATCATTCTTTTCGACTCCATCCACAAAATCGTTCTTTGTTGTATGGAGGGCGAGTACCAGCTCGGACAGTCTTTCTTTCACAGTAGTACCTGTCGGTGTCAGAGCCGTTCCACCAGTGGTATCATCAACCGCAACTTCGAAAAACTTTTCGTCCAGTTCCCTTATCATCGCACCTTCAATTGCTACCTTACGTTCTGCCAGCAATCCCGGAATACCGTTCAGAGAAATATCCTTCTCTTCATATTCCTCGAAAATCTCCCTGTCAATGTTGATATCCACAGATACCGGGAGCGCTTTCCCTGCATCACTTTTTCCCGCTGCCCTTGCTGTGCCATACTGCTTTGACTGCGCGGAAGCATATCTTCTTGCACTCAAGGTGCCAGCATCCGGATTTCCCGAAAGCAGTGTATTCTTAAAAATACTGGAGATCGTTTTCCGTGATACGTTTTTGATAATCCCCTTCAGTTCTTCTGCCAGAAGAAGTTTTCCCTCTTCTGTTCCTGCGAGATCTTTCAGCTTTGTAATGTTCAGTGATTCAACAGCCATTATTCATCATCCTTTCGTTTAAAAAATTGTCGGTGCCGGGTTATTATCCGGCTGTTTTCCCTGTTTACCATTTGATGGCTCTGTAAATTTAGGAACCCTTCCGGTTGCCTGCTGCTGCTTTGCTTCCAACTCTTTTTCTTCCTGGGTCTGGTAAAAATGATCCTTCGCATTTTCTGTCTCCAGATAATCAGACAAGCCCATGAATTTGCCATCTTTCCATTTCAGTCCGTCGTCGCCCATGATGTCTGCCATCAGAGATCTGCGCGTTCTCTCTGACGTGATACCGAGTCTGTCAAATTCCGCCTTCAGAAAATCACGCTGGTCGCGCTGCCGGATCTGTGCTTTAGCATTGTTTTCAGCAGTCTCTGCTTTCTGTTTCCAGTTATTAATTTCTGTCTGGATCTGTTCGGGATCAATGCCCTCGAATTTCTGCAGTGTGCTTTCCGCTGTTTCCGCCTTTTCCTTCCAGGTGTCCCGTTCTCCTTCAAGTTTCGAGACCGCCTTTTCGTGTTCAGCAGCATTTTTGTAATGCTTTGACAGGGCTTTTCTCACTTCAGCCTGCTTGTCCTCCGGTACTTCAATACCGAACTGTTTCAGTGTTTCAATAAGTTTCTGCATATTCTTTTCCTCCTGGTCGTGTTTATTGACCTGCCGCCGCAGGTATGGATTCTGCCTGGATTAGACCACCAGGCGGGGTAATTGCGGACCAGGGATTCGAACCCTGTGCTGCGGCTAAGGAGACCGCTGTGCTGCCTTTTGCACCAATCCGCCAAGCAAAAAGAGCCAGCCCGTAAGAATGCCTTACAGGTTGACTCCGCTTAGTCCTTAGTGAATGTCATATCTCTGTTATTCGATTGTAAGTTTCATTTGTTCATATTCCGGCACCTTCACAAAATCATCTGTCAGCCGGATGCCAAACTGCTCGAAGATTGCCTTTAAATTCGCGGCAATCCGGTGTGGAGCAAGGTTCTGTCTTACCGCTACCCTGTCCATGACGTTTGCAAGATTGGCTACTTCGCCAACCGGGATTTTCTCCGCGGCAACATCATTCATGGCGTATTCTCCCGTTTTCCTTATTGATGGAAGCACTTCAGAAGTCACCCAATGCTTAAACCGCTTTGCGGATTCCAGCTTGCTGCTGAATATCAAAGAATACAGACCGGATTCATTGATAATAACCATATCCTGTCTTCCAGAAGGTGTCTCCATTTTGGAGATACCTCTATCTTCTAAATCCACTCTTTTTCCAATCGCATCGGCAGGTTTCGCGTATCCAAGTGCCGAAGCAACATCCTTTCCAACAAACCACGGTTCACCATCAACAAGTACAGTTCTAATTTCCCCAAATTCTTCATTGTCAAAAATTTTCAACTCATTCATGATACCAGCCCCCTCTTTTCAAGATATCTGAATGCAATCGTATAAATGCAACATAAAAATCTGGTATCCACTATCATGTCCAGAAATTCTACAGTTTTCTGACGGTATTCTTTGTTAAGAGATTCGTTTACAGTTTTACTCATACCGCTACCCTCGCTTTCCTTCTGGCTCGTTCCGCACGTTTACCTTGCATAATCCCGTAATTATACGCTTCATGTATTAAAAGAGCCTGTTGCGAATAATCTCTCTGCGCAATACCCTCAAGCACTTTCCGAACACGGATATTTTCAAAACCAGTGCATGGTTGATGGCTTAATATTTTCAGCTCTTTTTCTGCTTTTCTGCTTTGCCTGCAATCTTTAAGAACCTCTACCGCTTCCCTTATACTGTATGGAAACTCTTTCAGCAGTTCACGTCCTCTTTCCGTATCTGCTACCGGTCCTAACAGTGCCTCCGCCAATTCAAGATATATCTCATAGTGTTCATTATCCCTATTCAATACCAGGTAATCTTCTTTCCGGTCATAATACAGTGTTAGGCTGCCGATTTTGGAATCATCATTCCATTGCCTTAAAAAAGCTGATACATATTCGAGCGTTAAATCAGCAATGTTGATTGCAGCTATTCTCAGTTCTTCGTTTACAATGTTTTTGTATTGCATTTCAAAATCCTCCATTTTTCAATTTGCCAAAACAGAGGTACAGTGCTATAATATTTATACCTCTATTTTGGGGTTGGACATTCGCAATTACTTTCTCAGGGTACGGCGAATGTCCGTTTCTTTTATTCGCTGATTTCTTCATCAATTTTAGAGTCAAGCCATTCCTTTTTTGACAAATTCTTTTGCGATAACTTTCTCTCTAATGCTTCCATTTTTTCTTTATTCACTTCCGCACTAAATGTTCGCAAATTCTCTCTTCTTGATTTCATGTAACCAGCTCTGCTTCGTTGAGTGATTATTACCACCTCCCTGTTACACGTAACATTTTATCATGTTACTAGTAACCAGTCAAGCATTATTTTCATAAAAGTAGCGGCAGGAAATCTGCCGCTATTCTTTCTCACTCCTATATTTTTCTTTTAATTCAATGTCTCGGTCGTTTGATATCCCAATTCCATCTTCAATCTCTAAACAAGATACCTCTGTATCATGTTTATCCTCCATAAAAATTAATGTAATCATATGGGACATACTTCTATACGTTGTCGCTAAAAATGCTATTGTTATAAACATCCATAAATAATAAAATGATATCTGCCATTTTTCCGGTATAGTAGCCCTAACATACATTGCTAGAGATGTTACAACATTTACTATTCCCAGCAATACCGTTATTTTAAGGTACTTACGAAACAAATTATCAGTATCTTTCTCAAATCAGATTTATGAAATTGAGAGAGGATAATATTCCCTCGATTGTAAAAGAAAATCAAGAAGCGGAAGCAATTACATTGGGTGATGACGAATATTACACTTATATTTAACTTTCCCTTACCTGTCCATCGATTTCCCTCCTTTTCCTGTCTAACCAGACCAAAATATTGAAATTTTACATTTCTTTCTGACATTTCCATATCCTCCCGGCACATTTCTCTTATTTGTTTCCATAATACACCATATTTCAACAAAATAATAGTACCGGATACGGTTATGTTACATTTATTCGCATTATAGAACATATGTTCGTTTTTGTCAAGCATTATTTTCATAAATATAGCGGCAGGAAATCTGCCGCTAAGATTAACTTATATTCCATCGGTATTTTTCTTTGATTCATATTTCGCAGACGTATACGCTATTGATGTTGAGATTTCGTAATTATCACCTGCAAGAGCCATTACTATTGTTGTTCCATTTTCATCTGTCCACATGGTGCCAAATTTAACATCTCCAACAGATACAGCGTGTCCCCAATTTTGTATATCGTTCTTGAAAGTTTCATCCTTCCAGATTGCTGCTTCCTCATAATCATCCCCATATTTTTCAACATACAGCTCTACCAAATCAACATAATCTTGATAATAATCGCTCTGGTTAGAATGCTCTTCTTTAAGCGAATACATGCCTCTAACAAATTTTCCTTGCTCATTAAAAGCAAAATAGGTATAGCAATCATAACCTGCGACACTTCCATCTATTATTGTCAAGACATCGTCTTCATAATAATAATCTATTCCCTCTATCATATCCGATGTTATCTCTTTCTCCATAACATCTTCAACAGTAGAATCCCATTCGCAATCTCGAAAATATATTACAGCATTACTTATATTATCATCCGCACTTAATGTATCTATAATGTGATTCATCACGTTTAAATTTTTAGCCGTAGTCTCACTCTGATATGTGCTAAAAGATTGCATTCTAACAGCAATATAGTTCACTCCGTCAAAAACATAGTAAACTGCATCTGTTATTTCATCACCATACTCATCTGTTATTGCTGTTTTTCTCCAGGCAATCTTATCGCCATCACACAAATCTTCATCGTTAACAATTTCGTACTGCGTGTATGCACTATCAAAGGATTCCATAATTCCATTTTGAGTAGACAGAACCATATCATACTCTTCAAAATCTATATCAAGCTTGAATACATTTACACTGAAATTACAATCTTCACTTTCTCCATACCAGGCTATTATATCATCATCTTCTTCGACATCTTGCGTCATTCCTGCCGGATACTCAAAAGAAATATTGCCCAGTTCCTTTGTTTCATACTCCGCATCCTCTGCAGCAAATGTCTGGCATGAAGCAATCATACTCATAACAATTCCCACAAAAAACAATGCTCTCAAATATCTTTTCATCTGTAAAATCCTCCCTCAGCATTTTCCTCATTATACCATCAATTCCCACAAATTGGAATACTGCCATATACGGTAATCGCACCTATTTTGCCTTCATTCTCTTTGCCCCGGCATCGGCATCTGCCCGCTGCCTTCTTCCGAAATCAGCTACCTTTGCCCTTACATAATCCGGCTGCAGATTATTTTCCTTACAGAAATCGTTGTATGCTTTATTCTGCTTTACCAGTCTGGCAGTCAGCTTATTGTAATCCTCCTGCAGGATAGCCCGCACATCAGTCTCCGCAATTCCATTAATCTCATGCTGCTTCATCAGAAGTTCACGCTTTGTCTTGCGGATTCCGCGTTCCATTGCCCTCTGCTTCTGCTGAAGTTTATAGCGTTTTTCATTCTCTTCTGCTGTCAAGGCTTCGCCGCTCCCCAGAACCAAATTCCCGTTTTCATCCCTCCAGGGATTCTTTAGGCGTTTATCCCATACGCGGTGGGAATGCCTGCAGTTATATCCATGCGCGCCCAGCGGATCAACCACCGTCCCCTGCCCGGTAACAGGATCGATATCGTATCCGGTGGATTCCAGCAGGTTCGGATATCCCGGTTCACTCCCCCTGATGGAAAATGCGCGTCCCTGCCAGGTATCATGTCCAGCATATGCCGGCTGTCCGTCCCGGGCTGTTCTCGCTCCCGGATGCGCGCTAAACAGAACATAGTTGCTGCCTGTTTCAACCACATACTGATTTGTGATCTGCGCTGCCGTCTGGTTCACGGAGGTAACTACACACATCCTTACCGCAGCTTCAAGTGTAAGCTCTGTGCCGGTTGGATATTGCACTTTAATGCCCTTCCCTGCGTATTCGTCCAATACCTGGCAGATTGCCATGTTATAGCTCTGCGTCCCCGCGGATACACGCATCTCTGCATCATCCAGCAGGCTAATCAAATCCTGCTGTGTTTTATCCATTGTGGTTCTCGTGAGGTTCTCAAGCTCCGCCAGAGATTTTTTATATTCGGCATCCATAGCTTCAATCACACGTGGATTTTCAAGCGGATCCGTCAGTACAATGCCTACCTGGCCCAGCATGTCCGCTTCATCCTGCCACGAAGCCAGCGCCGCATCCTGCAAAAGCGCTTTCAGTTCTTTCGTTGTCATTCCAGTAAGCTCTGACAGCTTCTTCAGGATAATCTCCCGGTGCATTCCCGCCTGCTGCATCTTCCAGAGCAGCCTGTCAGCCGTGCCGGTCATCTGCCCTGCAGATAAAAGCCGCCTTGCGATATCCTTCATCACATAATCCTGCCATTTTTGATATATCGCAATAAGCCTGTCTTCTTTTCCTGTAAAATAATCCGGTGGAAGCATTTCATTACCCCTTTTCAGCAGTCCGTTTCACCAAATCGATCCATTCCTTACCGTGCGCCGCTTTTGCAGTCTCAAACCAATGCGAGCCGGTTCCTGCAGTATGATATGCCAAAGGTCTCCCTGTCGGATTTTTCACCGGCGGAGACCACCAGCCAGTAATATTGCCCTCCGCATCCTTCTCTGGGATATTTGGACCATATACCTCGCCCATATACTGGTAATGCGCATATGGGGAATCGTATTCAATCTCGCCGCCATAAATTCCATCCGGATATCTTACACTGCCACGCAGCCCACCTTGCGAAAACGGTACATACGGATCTGAATCTGCTACAATCTGTTGGTTTAAAAGCCCTTGCGCTTCCCGTATATTTCCGTTAATCCGCTTTGTATCAATCTGGATTGTGATACCGCCAACCGTAGTATTTATTTTCCTTCTGCATCACTCCACCATGAAATCCAGTGCCAGCGCAATTCTGAAATCTTTTACATCCACCAGATCATCTGCTTTAATTCTTGAAATCTGGATCTTTCGCGTTTCCAGATCCAGCAGTTCACTCAGCTCCTTATCATACTGCTCCTGCGTACAATCCGGCTTCAGGACCTCGATTTCGCGTTTTTCCACATGCTCCTTTGTGCCTGCTGCCTCATCTGCCGGAACCGTCACATCCGCTTCTTTCCTCGTATAGAATTTGTCTCTCAGCGCCTGCAGATCCTTTTCATAATTTGCCTTATATTCCTCCAGCAGAGAGCGGTAATTTCTCATCATCAGCAGGAATGCTCTGCCATTAAAAACCCGCTCCGCCGCCGGCCTTTTCTGTTCTTCAACGATAATCGCATCCAGATCGTTAATGTGTCCTATCATCTCTCTATTCCTCACCGAATAACCCTCCCTGGTTCTTATTTAGTTTCTTTTGTTCTTCTGCTGCCTCTGCCACCATTGCCAGTGCTTCGTCCTCCGTCAAACCCAGGCGCCGCACCAGAAAGCGCGCTTTTGACATATAACCGGCGTTCGCCAACTGGTAGTCAAACATCTTGTCTTCCTGTTCATTTGCCGTAATATCGGCAAAATCGCAGTATAATTCATAGTTTCCATAGTCACCCGGCGCCGTCGTGCCCGACATGACTGCCATTGTGTCGATAATATGCACTATCTCGTGGACAAACCCGGTTCGCCCATCACCGTTGCTGTTAGGGCGATCTAGAAGATTCCGGTATGATAATACAGTATTTACCGTCCGGCGCTCCGTCGCTTCCACCTGCGTCGCCGTAGCAATGCTTATAGACTGCCCATTAAACACAAAATAGCCCGGATCAAACCCTGCCTTGTAGGAAAGAATAGACAGATAAAAATTTATCCCGTCTATCCGTGCCTGCGTCTGGAGCGCCGGCGTCCACTGCTGTACAGTGTTTTCCGCTTTCACGCCCCTTCTCAGCCCCATGATAAAATCCGGGATTTCGATTCCGGCGTTTCTTGCAAACATAATAGTGTCTTCATCTACGAACATTGTCGGTTTTGACTGTTCTGTTTCCACTCCCAGGGTGGACATCGCGATGTCAAGCCATCGCAGCTCTTCCGTACACTCGGCAAAGCTCGAAACACCCAGAGGACTGTCCGGATCGATCACGTTGCTGTACTGGTTTTTAAGGTATGCAAACAACGGTCTTTCCAGCCCTTCGATTCTTGTTTCCGGTTGGATGTCTCTCCATTTTGCTCGTGAAAGCGGCACCTCGCTTCCAAGGGTATCTTCCGTGTCGGAAACAAAGGCTTTGTTTGATATTTTATAAACGCTTTGCCCGTCTTCTGTTGCTCCTTCAAACCGGTGCCATTCTGCTCTTGTATAGTACTTCCGCCCTTCAGTATAGTACGAATAAAACAATGCCGCAGTAATATGCCCGTCACCATCCGCCTCTGTAACGGCAAAACGGTCTGGTGTCAGATATTCAATGCTTTTACCATTCCATTTCGCCATTATGCCGCCATATCGTATCACTTTCTCCATGATATCCTGTGCTTTTTCCAGGAAAGAGCTGTCTAAGGCTGCCTGTAGGAAAGGCGCATTTCCGCCGGCATATGCAGTATCCAGCTTAATATCAATGTTCTGCGTCACCAGCCCAGCCAGCTCCCGCGCCATAGTATTCGAAAAGCTGATTGTCCGAATAAATTCCTTTTCACGGATCCAGGGCGGTCTGCCCGCAGCGATATTCATCCATTTCTGGATCGCATTCTCCATATCGGGAGAGCGTATAGCATCGATTTTGAATACTTCGTTTATATTTGTTTTAAACAGCCTTTGAAACCACCCCTTTATAGCACCTATCAGATTCCTTTAAATCACCGCCTGTTTCCGTCAATACGTAATCGATAATCGTTCCATATAATGCGTGAATGAATAATTAAATCCATCCCAGTAATCATTGATGGAACCGATATTCAGATCCTCTACCTCATCTTCCTTTTCATCATCCCATTTGAGTTCCGATATCGCTTTTATGAGGCCTGTGCAGATATCAAGAATATAAAGCCTTCCGCTCCGCAAAAGATTATCCACCAGACGGATCCTGTTCAGTATGGTATCTTTGTCACAGCCGTTCATTGTGGTCTGGAGATGATTCTCGTATACGGTCTGCGTCAGATCATATATCAGAGTAGATGCCGCATTATCCCCGAAACACTCGCAGATATACCCATATTTCGCTTCCACTCTCCGGAAGAACTCCAGAAATTCTGCCTGAATCATTTTCGTATTTACTTCCTCGCAAATCGGAAGCTTGTCCTCGTCCAATACGATTAGTTTTGAGAAGCCCGGAAGAAATCCTGTCGCATAGAACGTTGTACGTGACTTATTACCGCCAAAATCAATCCCAATGGTAATCATCATGAACCGAAACTTTAAAACACCATTCTGGTCGAATAAATCGCTTTCCCGCCAGATATACGGCTTGCTGTTATCAGCAAAATATTTAAATATCAGCCCCTCTGCCGCCGTCCGGTTGCCAAGAATATCGCGCTTGTACCAGACCGTGCCTTTGTCATAGGTCCGCAATATCTCACGCAGCTTCTCGTTACTGATTGACATATTATCAGCAATGGTAAAATGCCCGTAATTGTACCCATACTCTGGATCTTCTTTTTGCATTTTCTCGTGATAATCCAGAATATCCACATAATACCAGTTTGACGGAGCTTTGGGGTTAAGATCGTGGAAGACTTTTCTGTCGCTGCTGGAAAGAGTGCGGTCAAAAACCTCTTTGATAAAATTGGGATGACACTCATTTGCTTCTGTAATGTACGCCATTCCGTACGTATTACCTTTTATCAGCTTTTCGTCTCCATCCTTGCCGCCACCGGATATCAGAACAATCTTTTCCCCAGTTTTTGTCTGGACATATACACAGTCGCGGTTCTGGTATTTTCCTGCTCGGCATCTTCCTTCGAAGAAATTCAGCAGACCAAAACCGTCACAGTCAAGGATGTTCAGACGTGCCGTTGCGGTGGAAACCCCGCCGATCAGATGAATGCGGTTCTGATGTGTTTCCAGCAGACTACAGAAAATCCATGTCTGCAGCACATTCTTGCTGCCTCGCTTTCCGCCTTCAGCAACATTGAACCATGAATGCAGGCAGCGCTTTGCATATTTGATCTGATTTTCTGTAAAAGGCGATGGTTGATTCATTTCTCAAAGTCCTCTATGTTTCTGTCCGGGACAGGTTTTCTGATAATATCCGCCATAGTCTGTATGCCTTTAAGCAGTTCCTGTACACTATCAGTTTTCTTTTCCTCTGGCTTGTCTCTCCACCGATCCGGTCTTCTGTTTTTAAGCCAGAATATCTGCGCCGTGGTATTAGGGGGAATATGCACTTCCTCGTCTGCGTATTCTATAACCTCAGTTTCGAATCGCTCGCCTTTTTCTGTAACTCGTACTTTCTTTACCTTAATCGGCTTCTTTATCGTCACTGTACGGCCCTTGCACGATTCATACAACTCGTTTTCAATTACAATATCAGCAAGTTCCTTATTCTTTTTTAGGGCCTCCGAAATCTCCGGGAATCGCTTCTTCCATTCGTACAATGTTGCAGGAGCTATTCCTATATTCTTCGCAATGTCTTCATCTGTTGCACCGTCTCTTGCCCATGCAGAAAGAAGTATCAGACCATCTTCAGTCAGCCAGTATTCATATTTTCCTTTTGCCCTTGATAGCCACACTCCTATCCTTTCAAAATAAAAATGGGACCGCATTTCTGCAATCCCTTAACAGTCCGCCCGGAATCGAACCGAGTCTTGGTCTATCAACCCGTGCTACCCTGTCACTCCTAACTGTTAAGATAATTATGCCATAGTTTCTTTACTCTTTCAACCATTTTCTTTTCTTCGGTCGTCAAATTACTCGCACCTTTTTTGCCATCATTTTCGTTGTGAACATATCCATGATGAGCATGCGGCTGCATCTTCTTGTGCGGATGCCCTAAATCAATGGATTTCCTGCGTCTTCCTTCCGCATCATAATATGCTATTGTTTTTAACTGGTCTTTGCTATTGACGGAAACATAAACCCGTCCTTTTGTCTCCGTTTCAAATGGCGCTGTACCATCAGCAAAATTTCCTCTTACAAATTTCACATTCCCGTACCGCAACACAGTCTTATATCCATCCCCGTATGCATGTCCTTTATCGCTCATCCCGAATCTCGCGCCACGTCCTCCCCTTATAATTCACCTACTTTTTAGAATTCCTCTTTTGTCGCTTCCCCTTATAAACGAATTCAAGATTTTTGCCTGTCCAATCAACATCTTTTGCCTGCACTGTACTTTCAATCACCTTCACCCCAGGTTTGGGTGTGCCAAGAGCTGTTCTTGTCCATCTTTCAGCCTGTGCTCTTGACAAAAATATCCAATCATTTCGGTTTATACTGTTTCCAATGGTCGCCCGATAAATTTTAACACTGGAATTGTTGTCTTTTATTTGGTTTATTTGCATGAGTGCTTCAGATGCAAGTTTATCGTTAATAACTTTGGGTGGCAATATTTGAATCTTATCTTTCATTTGCGAAACGTTTGTACCATTGCTGGAAGCTCTGCCAGACCCACCATTTTTTCCCTGGTAACTTAAATAAAACGAACTTCCTCTTCCTCCCCTTATGCATCACCACTCATTCTGTCCGTAACATGATTTTTATAATAAACCGTCCTTACATCCCCATAATCATAATCTACTTTACCGCCATATATTAGTAATACCTGTGGATGCAGGTGCCGGATTATTTCATCAACTCCGGCTTTCCAAAGAGAAAATGCTTCCTTGTTCTGCTTCACTCCAATAGTACTGATCGATAATACACTGTTTTCCGGCAGTCCATCAAAGCAGAAATCAAAGGTCTTTTCTTCACACCAGCTCACCGTCGGAATAACATTTAATCCCGCACGCTGGCACATCTGTCCGATCAGCCGGCTCCGGTAAATATTCCATATTTTCATAGCAATCGGCATTTCCGTGTATAAAGAAAAATCCGGTGTAAAAACACATTGAAAATCCCTCATCTTCTCTATATATATCTGCGGGCTTATCCAGACTCTCTCAAATTGGTAATCGTCAATGTAAAAATGTATTCCAACATCTTTATTTTTTGCAGACAGCATATAATTAAACGATATTATATCGTTCGGAATGCAGCCACATGGTTCCAGAAAGGGCATCTGATAATATCCCCTGCATGCCGATTCATCAAATTCAAGCATATTATAAGCGTTTGCCGTGCGTTCCCGTTCATCCCCGTAATATCCATCATCTTCGCTCTGCTCATTCTGTTTAATGCTATCATCAAGGACATCTGGCATATCAAAATCAAATACAGACATATCAATATCAAAAATTCCTGCCAGTTCTTCTTTCAGCAGTTGATTCTCCCACGAAGTATTGAGTGTAGTCTGATTATCCACCAAAGTATAAGCCCTTCGTTCCTCATCAGACAGGTGATCCAAACGGACACATGGAACCTCGGATACACCAAGTTCTTTTAATGCCAGAAATGTACCATGTCCATATACCAGAATATTCTGATATCCCCAAACACCTAGCGGACGAGTTAAGCCAAACTTCCGGATGGATTCCTTTATCTGTTCAATCTGCTCATGAGTATGCTTCTTGGCGTTCCTGTCGTATGGGGTAATATGGTCGATTGATATTTTAACTGTATCCATAGCGTTCCTTTCTACTACTTGATTTAATCCATTTTCCCTTCTTAAAAAGCGCCCCATATTTCTACAGGGCGCCCCAAAATAAGAAAACTATGAGGGAGAAAGATGCAAAAGAAAAGAGACAGGATCATGGCTCCCCGTCTCTCAAACTTTTACAGTATAAGTATAACACAGATTTTTGTTTAATTGGTTTAATCTTTCAGAATTGCACTAATTTTCTGTGACACTCTCCCTTTGGTATAACCAACATTCTCCCCTGCATCCTGCAATCGCATTCCCTCCAGAAACACCATCTCAATTATCTGCCGGTCCGTACTGTCCGGGATCTCTCTGACAAACTGCTCGATCTCCAGCGCAAGCTTCTCGCATTCCTCCTTCCGCTGCTGTCTGATCTGCATGCGCCTTGAGATCATATCTGCTTCTCTCGGCTCATCCATCTGGACACTGAAATGCTCCTCTATGTACGGAAAGTCATGACTGGAACCCTTTACCTTGCCGATCACAGTCGGTATGTCAATCGCCCGGTCCTGCAGCTTGTCTATTGCCTTATCAAGGCTGGCTATCTCTTTCTTCAGCGCCCGGTATTGCTTTAGTTTGTCTCTCGTCATTTCCATCGGTATCCCCTCCCTCCCGGCGTAGCTGCTATCTGTATATTTTCGCCTTCTTTTCCCGCATCTGGCAGAGCTTTATGCGGATACCCATTCAGGCTTTCGCATAGCGCATAGTCTTTGTTCACCGACAAAACCTTATATTTTCTCTGCTTTCCGTCCTCTTCTTTTAGTGCTGCATTTACCGGTATCTTATGCCGCAGTATGATGATATCACCCTTGCGTAAATCACTTAGTCTGGCAATCCTTATCTTCTCCATCTCACACCTCCGAATAAAACCTTGCAGCCTGCTGCACCTCTGTGCGTTCCAGTGCCTGCTCCGGCGTGATTCCGCGATCTGCGGCGTATCTGTTTACGTATTCCCGGAATGCCCGGTTGAACATGTATTCATTCTGCATTTGTTCATCTCACCCTTCCTCTAACTCGTAAAGCCCTGTATCTGTTCTTAAATACCGCGTCCCCGTCTCCTGATCCAGCAGCACCGTCCCTTCATAATCGCTCTCGATCACAATGTATTCCGGCTCCACTGGGTGCGCTCCGCCTGCAAACAGCAGAGCTGCAAGTATCAACAATATACATTTAATCATCCATCATCACCCTTTCAAATTCGATTACCCATACCCAAGGATTTGCGTCCCAGTCGTATTTGTCCAGATCCTTCTTAGGGATGGTGGAATTCCATAGTTTTGCAAATTCTCCTCTTAATGTCGGAAGATGAAACAATGGATCCGGCTCATCCGACGTACTTCCATAGCATCCCTCATTAGCTGCCTGCTGCCACGTGATATCCTGTAACTGCTCTACTCGCACACTCGTCACTTCCAGGAAGATTCTGGCTGCTTCTTTAGGCATGTGGATGGATGGTTTCCAGCGTCCACACCAATAATCCTCCGGCAAATCCGCTTTATACATATACCCACACACTTTATCCGACTCTTCATCCGAGTGTAATGGTGCCCATGTTTCCCGGACATACAGATAATCACCTGCTTTGAAAGGCGACTCAATTTCAAATTGTCCACTCATTACTTTTATACCCTCGACACTACCTTCGATGTTGCTCGGTTGTGGTTTGATCACCCGCCGCGTTACTGTCTTTCCGCCATCCAGAATCGCCTGTACCATATCAGTGTTAAATAAGATTGGCTTTGCAACCTGCAACAATCCCGCTCTGCTCATAATGCTTCTCCCTTCTCTCTCAGCTCTAGCAGTACCCTGTGCACATATCTCCTACTTACTCCCAGCCTGTGCGATATGTCTTTCTGGCTGACATGCTGGCGTAACATTTCGATGATTTTAGCTTTTTGGTTCATTCTGATCTTCCTCCCACAAATAACAATTAATCCGGCAATACTCCCCGTACCTTGGCTTAATTGTGCAGTTTCTTTTTCTCCCGCAATTATTGCAATCATTTAACATTCTGATATTCTGGCTATGGATTTTGTATCCATAGCATTCGTTTACGGTGCCAATCTCCCGGTACTGTTCCAGCTCCTCCAGCGCAGTGACAGCGGTTTTGAGCCGAAGAATGTTTTTGCAGCAATTGTCTCCATCCGCATCATTACTTGTCTCCATGAAACCATTTATAACGCTTATCCTGTGTTTGCATTCTTCGATATGACTCTCGATCAGTTCCGTTCTCTGAATCTCATCCATCATTCTGTCTCCTTCGGTCTCCCCCACTGGGATCCACCCATTATCCAACTTGTCAGTATTACTTACAGGTTCATCTTCCATGTGGGAGCAGATAATTTCCTGGCATTCTTTGTATGCTTCTATAAATGCTTCCGCTGTTTCGTTTGCTATTACATCCAGCCTATCGCATGGACATGAAACCATTAATTCCTTTGCTTTTTCAATTTTTTGATCAATCTCCTCCAAAATCTGCTCTAAAATATTCATTCCCCTTCCTCCTGTTCAGATATCAAGCCGCATCTGATGCCATTCTGGTTCAAAATTCATCCAGAGAACCTCTGTTGCCTTTTTCCTTGCTTGTGTAATACTGATTGTTTCTTCTCTATGCCAGCCTGCCAATCTGTCATTATACAAATCATTGTCGTATCCACTCAGCAGCACCGGGCCTTTGTGAGAGATCAACACATCCAGTAATTCTTTATGAGCCCGGTCGTCCATCTCGTATCTATACTGTTTGCCGTGCCTGGTGGAAAGGACATAGGGCGGATCTGCATAGATCAGGACGTTACTGTAATCAAAACGCTCAATTACTTCTACTGCTGCCCGGTTCTCGATCTGCACTCCCCGAAGCCGCTCTGCCGCCTGTAAAATCTTATCCGGCAATACACGCCAGTTTTGTGATGCATAAGCTCTTTCCCGTCCTTGGATATCATTTTTCCACCCATTCTTATCTCTTGTCCGGAACCCATATCCCATATTTGATTGGATCAGGAAATTTACTGCTTTCTCGAAACTACCTTCGGGCATTTCTGCGTATGTGCTGTCATATATCTTCCTGGAATATGGCGTCCAGTAAATTTCATAGGCCAGCCGTTCTGGATCCTTCCTGACCCACTCGAACAGATTTACCGCGTTGCCATCCAAGTCATTGACTGTCTCGATGTTGGATCGTGGCTTGTTGAATAGTATCGCCCCGCTGCCGAAGAACGGTTCGAGGTAGCTGTGGTGCTTTGGAAAAAACGATATGATCCACTCTGCCATGCTCCATTTACTTCCAGGATATTTTATTACTGCCTTCACTTTCTCACCTCACATTATCCTTCCTGCATCTCCGGCAGGTCGAACAGGGATAGCTGTGCTGCAGGCACCTCATGCAAATCGCGCCTGCGGCTCGCTGTAATCAATCCGCATATTCCCTATGCGATCCCCGATTTTTAGATACGGACAGTTCGCTTCTACAAGCTTTTCTGCCATGATCGGCACCACACTGTTCCCGATCTTTGCTACCTGCTGGCAAACAGGGATTTTCCTGCCTGTATAATCATGGTCAAGAATGTAATCTTCCGGGAATCCCTGTCCCAACATCAGCTCGCGCGGTTTCAGCATCCGCAGGAAAATGTCCAAGATAACATATTCGTTTTCCAACACCGTAACCAATGCGAACCTGTCTTTTGTTACAATCGTGTGCAGCGGATCATTTAAGCTCTGTCCTGTACCGCATCCATAATATTCCATGATAAATTGTGATACCCATGTGCACTTCCGGATGATCTCACTTAATTCGCCCTGCTCCTTAATGCTGTAATCCATCCCCGCCAGCAGTTCTTCCATCGGTACCGCTAAAATATTTACCGTCCCAAAATGCCCCGTAGACGTCGTAATGGTATGTATTGGCTCTGACAGGGATTGACCGCATCCGCTTTTGTAGAATTTAGTCAGATAGCCCATAACCAGCGCATAGCGATTACTTGTATCAAGCGTCATGATTGGCTCCGTTACCTGCTGCCCGCGGACGTCTGATTTTGCCGTTTCTGAATGATACTGGATTAGCAAAGGGCTGATCATGCAGTGCTCGTTCTTAGTGACAATCGTGCTTAACGGATCTGTCAGCGTGCGGTTCCGGTCTTTTGTAAATCCTGTTTGTCCGATCTGCATCATATAAGGTGTAATTAGACCGTGATGCCCGCCTGTAGTTATCGTCAATATTGGATCCTTTGCATCGCTTCCAGGTGCACCATGATTGTTCCTCATCATGTAAGGTACCGCAAGCGGCGTTACCATTCCGAAACCATGTTTCTGCGTAATCGTTGGAAGCGGCTCGCCCATGCTCTGTCCGCGGAAAGTGTCTCCGCTGTGGTTTACCTGTACGATAAACGGTTCCGGGTTGTTAAATACAAATTTATCTAGCCCGTGGGCGATTCGGTTCACGGTGTTCTTTGCAAGAGGTTTCTTGCGTCCAAAAATGGATTTGCCAAAATCCCACAAATCCAGATATTTGTAAATCGGCTCCCACGGCTTCAAGCCGTTTGCGCCGCCTTTGCTGTGCGTTTTCTCCGGCCAGACGACAGGCTTTCCATCCCGCCGGAAAATTGCATACCATCGTTTTCGCGTTGTCGGTGCTCCGTAGTCTGCTGCTACCAGCTCCCGGCTGTCAAACACATACCCAAGTGATATCATTGCTGTGATAAATTTCCTGTAATCCTCTCCGGCGCGTTCTTTTATCGGGTGCCCTGCTACATCCAGCGGTCCCCACTGCTGGATTTCCTCAACGTTCTCCATGATGATGACATCGGGTTTCAATGCTTCTGCGTGCTTATGTACCGCCCACGGAAGCACGCGCTGTCCCTTTTCGCGGGGCTTTCCTCCCTTTGCCTTGGAAAACTGTGTACAGTCCGGCGATGCCCACATCAAAGCTACATGACATCCCTTTACGTATTTTTGCAGGTCAACCTCAAAAATATCCTCCGTCAAGTGGAGCGTGTCTGGATGATTGGTAGCATGAAGCCTTATCGCTTCCGGATCATGGTTGACTGCAATATCTACATGCCGTCCTGTGTATAACTCTATTCCGGTAGATGCTCCGCCTCCACCGGCAAATAAATCAATGATTAATCCTTCTCTCATTATCTTCCCTCCTCGTCAGCCGCGCCTGCAGAAGCGCATGTTTTCTGTGTGCTCCTTTCCGGTTTTATTGATCAAAATGCAACTCCATCGGCTCATGCCCGTAATATCTCCTTATCGGATTCACGGCATCTATCCACCGCACCGGGAAATCCGCCATGACCTGTAATTTGCTCGTGAGACCATTGTCATTCAGTTCTCCCTTCGGAATATCGCGTGTCAGTTCATATGCGGTCTGGACTGATGTATGCAGCACAGCCGCGATCTGTTTCGGCGATTTACCCTGTCCGTATAATTCATGTGCAGTCCCTGCTATTAAGTTTCTGTCCATTACTTTCTTTTTCCTTTTCTTTCTGCAACCTTTCTATCTCATCCATGACAAGTAGCAACAGTCCCTGTACAAACTTCGTGTTCCCATGTTTTTTAGCTACCATGTCAGCTTCCTGGATTATGCTTTTCCATACCCCGTTTGAATTTACTGATTCACGGTACTTCAGAAACAGCCGCCAGCAATCTGTTACTGTCCTGTAATATTCCTCTTTCTGTCTGCCATTCATTGCAGCTCCTCAATCCTTATGTAGATTCCGGGGATTTTTGCCCAGAATTTTTCCACAATCTCTGATGCCACCAGCGCATCGTCTTTCCAGAATCCAGCAGCAGTCATGCAATCTTTCAGGAGTTTCTGCAGATTGTCTGTATCCGGTTTTGTTATCCGGTATGCGCCGTCGTGATGTCGTCCTCTCGGAAAACACCATTTCACAGTCAGCCTTATGCCATGATCATACTTTTTCTCCGGTCTGTGCTGTACCAGATGTGCCTGCAGTTTCTGACGGGCTGCTTTTACTTCCTGTGGTTCATAAAATACCGGTTTCCCATTTACCACATGTATCTGTTTCTCTTGGTGTGTGCAGGTCGGCGGCTCCATTGCCATAAAAAATTCAGTTACCATTATTCGCTTCACCTCTTTAACGTATTAAAATCCATGAATGATCTTTTATGTCCTTGGTTGCGGGTGTGGGGGAGGCGTCGTGCGTGAGCTGTCGCACGACTCGTCCCACCCCTGCAAGGACCCCGTGAGGGGTACGAACGGAATATATATACGTAGTATATAGGTCATTCGTACCCCCTTAACAACCATGGTCATTCCTGGTCGTTCCTGTTTCCGGGAATGACCGGAATTATCATGGTCGTTCGTACATTATGCAGGTACGAATAACCATGGTTATTCCCGTTCCTGCCAGGAAGGAATTATCATGGTCATTCCTGGTCGTTCTTACTATCATTTTTTTCTTTACGGTGAATAATGCCGTTATCATAATAATAAGAATTACTGTTTTTAAGTCTTTTTTTGACTGCATCCGGTGTGATTCCAAGAGACTCCGCAAGCGCTTTTGTAGAAACAGGACCGTCCATCTCTATAGCCGAATATGCCATTTCAAATTCAAGTGCCTGTTTTTCTCTCTTACTCTTTGCGCTTTCTTTCCGTCTGTCTGCCGCCCTCTGCCACATGGGCTTATCATCTTCCGGATGTATGTCGTTCAGTGCCCCGGATCTGTCAGTCCGGTGCGCCGGATAATCAAACCACAGGTTTACGGGATCAAACTTCGGGAATTCGCGCAGCGTCCCTTCAATCCTCCATGCTGTCATTTTACGCACTCTTTCAAGCTCTTGGTCTATATTAAATTGCAGTGTTGCCATTTGTCCGGAATTCAGTTTTTCACGGCAGTACTCCAGCATTTTTGTCCTGCTGCACAAATCATCCTGTGACAGGTCGCACTGCCACGCAAAATGACTGTCAAGGTATATCTTGCATATCCTGCATACCGCTTTGTTTTCTTCCTGCAGCATAAGCGCATCATTTGTTTCCAGTTCGATCAGATCCAGAAGTGCATCTGGATCACGCGCAAACACGCCGGACCCGCTGGCGCGGTCCATTGAGCGCTTTCCGCCCTGGCTGCCCTTGCTGTGGTGATGACAGTAAATGACTGCCGTGCCAAGTTCTGTGCATATCTTGTCAAACTGGTTGCAGAATTTCGCCATCTGGTCTGCACTGTTTTCGTCCCCGGTGATTACCTTGTAAATCGGGTCGATAATGACCGCTATGTAATTCTTCTTCGCCGCCCGCCTTATAAGTTTGGGCGCAAGACGGTCCATCGGCACAGACTTTCCCCTCAGATTCCATATATCGATATTCTGGAGGTTATCCGGACGTATGCACATTGTTTTATACACATCCCGGAATCGGTGCAGGCAGCTCGCACGGTCAAGTTCGAGATTCACATACAGTACCCTGCCTTTTGCGCAATCCCATTTCAGCCACTTTCTTCCCTCTGCGATACATATGCACATTTCTATGAGCAGGAACGATTTTCCGGCTTTTGATGGTCCTGCAATCAGCATCTTATGCCCCTGCCGTAGAACATTTTCAATCAGCGGCGGTGCCAGTTCCGGCATATTATCCCATATTTCTTTCAGACCTTCCGGGTCCGGAAGGTCGTCATTCACGCTTTCAATCCATTCATGCCACTGCTCCCAGTTTTCTTTTCCAAGATTTGTGTCCACAATAAACTGCTTCCTGCCGTTTCTGAGGACACCGGGCATCCTGGACAGCCTGGACGGATTCCGGTTCTGTGTATCCACTTTCATGCCATTTTTACTGCATACATCATACAGATAATCTACCCGTTTCCTGTATTCACTGTAATCCTGCGCATCTATCTTTACGATTGCATGCAGGCTCTTTCCGCCGGAATAAACCAGACAGGCAATCGGAAGCTCCAGCTCACGGAGTATAGCATTCTGCTCCGCAAGCTCCATGCCGTCAGATTCCACCAGGGCGTACCGGAAATCCGTTACATTTTCATTGCGCACGCCTTTCCCATCCAGCGGATTGAAGCGGATCCACGCCCCTCCTTCCGCGTCATAATCCCCGATAACATCCCCGATATCACCGTCACGGCATTCTGACAACGCTTCTATGAGCTGCTCTGCGGTACGGTCGTAATTCCCCTTGTCTTTAGGCACATGGCGGCCCTTTTCATTTTTCCAGCTTTTTGAAACATACCCGACATTTTCCCCGGCCTCAAACAGTGTCTCCAGATATCTTATGAGCTGCCCTGCAGGATTCCATTCCGCCGGTTCAGCAATGTCTTTTCCTTCCAGCCAGTTCCTGTCAACTACCATGTGCGCATCATCATACCGGATGGAATCGTCCCAATCCAGTTCATGCCCGGTATCCGGTGCCCATCCATGTTCTTTCGCGAGCTGCACGATCGTACCCGCCGTGACAGGCGTACTGTTTCCGCGAAACCCGCTCCACTTCCGCTCACATTCCCCTATATGGTAGCGGCTGTCATTCCTGCTCCATTCGTCCCAGACAGATACGTCAAAACCTTCTTCTTTCAACGCCATCCCAACAGCACACCACTCCGTATAGCTTAAGCATGCCGGATTTAAAGAATCCAATGCTCCAAGCAGATATTCTTTATTGTCATACATAATTCTTACCCTGTTATATCCTTATGATTTTTCTGCGCCATGATAACTTTTTCAAATAACCGTCTGTCCCGTATTTGGTCTGTATTCCTGCGGGCTGATTCCAGCAGGTGTCCGCCATCCATTAGCGGCAATCCTGTCAATAAGATTCTTTGCAGAATCAAAATCCCATGTCCCGACATGCCGGAATCCCCGTCCTTCCAGAAAACGGATCTGTTTGGGTGTTGTCAGCCCTTCCGTCCGGCGCCTGTCCAGACGGTCCAGAAGCTTCGCCGCCTTTCCTGCATTCTCAATCACATCCGGAAGAATGCCCAGTTTTTCCAGTGTCTTTTTCTGTCTGTCGGTCGGCGGTCCCATCTCCCATCCGAATGCAGGCACATATCCGGAAAGGTCTTCCGCCTGTATGCTCATTTCAAACTGCAGCGGGTCCACCAGCTTTTTCTTGCGCATGCGCATTTCTGCAAGCTGCTTCGCAAGCGATTCCTCACGCTGCGCCACAACATCTGCAGAAGCCGTTTTCTCTGCTTCTTCTATATCTACCGGACAGCCCGCCGTGCTGATATTCTCCGTCATTTTTCTGGCTACCTCTTCATCCTGGCAGATAAGGCTTGCCGGATGGCAGAGTTCGTGGCGTTCCGTGTGCCATAAAAAGTCCAGGACGAGCAGGCTGTCCTTACCTGGTGCCAGTCTCGTACCACGCCCCACCATCTGACTGTACAGGCTGCGTACTTTTGTAGGACGCAGTACAATGATGCAGTCAACGTCCGGGCAGTCCCAGCCTTCCGTAAGCAGCATGGAGTTACAAAGGACGTTGTAATTCCCTCTCTCGAATTCTTCCAGTATCTGCGCACGGTCTGCGCTGTTTCCGTTTACCTCGGCAGCTATAAAGCCGCTGTCATTCAGTATCTGGCAGAATTTCTGGCTTGTTTTTACAAGCGGAAGGAAGACAACCGTCTTCCTGTCCATGCAGTATTTCCGCATTTCCTCCGCGATCCTGTCAAGGTACGGATCCAGTGCTGTCCCTATGTCTCCCGCTTTGAAATCACCTGCCTGTACGCCTACACCAGTTATGTCCAGCTTCAGAGGCAGCGTCAGCGCCTTAATCGGCACCAGGTATCCGCTTTTAATGGCTTTCGGAAGGGTATATTCATATGCGAGTGATTCGAAATACTGCCCCAGATTTCGCATGTCTCCCCTGTCGGGCGTAGCTGTCACGCCAAGCACATGTGCTTCTGGAAAATGCTGCAGCACCTTTTGGTAACTATCGGAAAGGCAATGGTGCGCTTCATCTATAATGATGGTGTCAAAATAGCCTTCTTCGAACCGGCTGAGCCTCTGCTCTCTCATCATGGTCTGCACAGAACCCACAGCAATGCGGAACCAGCTTCCCAGACAAGTTTCCTCTGCCTTTTCGACCGCGCACCTCAGTCCGGTTGCTTTTGCAATCTTGTCAGATGCCTGCTCTAGCAGCTCGCCGCGGTGCGCAAGGATGAGCACCCGCTCGCCCCGGCGCACGCATTCTTCTGCTACTTTTGCGAACACGATCGTCTTGCCGCAGTTATGTGTGATGGTAAAATCATCCAGGAGATACCGGTTATCACCGTCGACGGTAAAACCGTAATATTTTCCTGTCCCCGCTTCTTTTACAGTAAACCCTGTTCTCAGAACATCTTTTTTCTGCATTCTTGCGGAAGCTGTTTTTCTTTTAACCCTACACGGAATAGCGGAGCAGTCCCCGCTTATGCTTACCCGGTAATAAATGCCTTCGGCATCACCGCATTTTTTTATGCAGGGATTCATGTAGGCCGCAATTCCGAGCGACCTGCATATAAATTCGACATCAGCTGCCAGTGTCTCAGACTTTGAAATAAAGTCATATCCGGGTGCCGTCCTGTTGTAAGAACCGTCTGAATCAAGCAGCCCCGCAAGAATTTCATATCTGACAGAACTGTCCGCTGTTTTATAAGCATATGGCACATGTTTATCTACTGCGCCTTTTCTGCGTATGCCGGCTTGCACAAGATCCCTGTGCAGCCTGCTTCCGTTTCTTCCCAGTGCAGAGCTGTCGTCTGATACAAACAGATATGTCATCGCTTTTCCGGCCTCTTCTTCGCGCAGATGCATATTGTATTTTTTTGCCTGGTAATGGAGTTCTTCCACTACCTCCGTATCCGGTGTCGTGACACTTATGCTGTTTTTTACATTGCCATCCCCGAGCAGGATTCCAAGAAAATATGGATCAACTGGCAGCCTGGTCTGCTCTGAATCTGGAAACTTCCAGATAAATGCGCATCTCAAAAGCTTATACAAATGCTTTTTATAACTGCTCCAGCCAAGCCACTCATTTACTGCCACATCTATGATTTCGCCGCCCTTATTCTGGCACGGATATAACGGATTCTTTTTTTCATTTGTACGCACCAGGGTGAGTTGATGGCTTCCCGTAACAGTAAAGGGCTTCCCTTTTACTGGCATAATCCTGTACAGTCTGTCCGTCCCAGACGTAACAGCCAGAACCCGTCTCACTCTTCCATCCATGCCAAGCAGATGATCTCCTGCTTTTATATTTTCGACTGCCAGGATTGTTCCGTCTGCCATTAAAAGTTTTTCGCCTTCTGCATGGCATCCTGTTGGAAGTACAAGCAGCGTCTTCTGTATCCCCTTTTCCCATTCCTCAAAGATTGCATTCTTTGCTTCTATCTGGTAATCTCTCAGTTCCATGTCTCCTGCCCCTTAAAATTTACCTGCCTCAAACCTTTTGGGTTCTTTCGGATAAAGCTTATCAATATGGTTATATTTTTTTGACGGATCATTCCTGTCCGGTGAAAGAATGACATGCGCCCGTCCCGTCAGTCCCGACAGTGCATTCCAGTTCATTCTCAGTTCTTCCCCCTTTTTCTTAAGTCCCACACTGCAGAACAGCTCCGACAGTTTCCATTCCATTTTCGAATGAAGAATAAAATTTTCGCGGATTGTCGCCATGCCGCCATCCGGTCCAGTTACATTGAAAAATACTGTTGCCATGTTGCAGGGCGGCAGTTTATCGCTTCCTTTCGACCTTCCTCGCTCAAAATGGTCAATTACAAAATCATAGTCTCCTTCCGGCAACTCCACAAAGCTGCTGTCATTCTGTATGCTGTCATTCCAGTCCAGTTCTCTTCCATCTGCATTCATTTTCTGCTTCCTCCTTAATCAAACGGTATCTCTTCTTTTTCTTTCATGTCTTTAATCATTGCATGCACCTGTGGCCATGCCCCGACCAGTACCCCGGAAATGAAATCCGCCGGGTAATCCTTTACCGGCATATCTGACGGAAAGTATCCGCGCGCCGCGACCACGTTTTGGATATCCCATTCCAGCACTCCGTGCATCTTCATGAGATCGCGCAGGGCTTTCGGTATCTGCGGATCCGGTTCGGGGAAATCATCCCCACCAGTACCGCAGCCGGGCAGCGTCATCTGTTCTCCATCTGCTGGAATATCCGGTACCTTTCTTTCCGTCTCCGTTTCATCTTTTTTCTGGTCATGCTGTTCCTGCACGTTACTGGCACCATATTCCTGCCTTGTTGTCGCGTTCTCCGTCCGGGAAGTTTCCCGGACAGGGGCGGTGTTTTCCAGAATATGCGCAATGGAGGCATACTCAAACGGCACCTCATCCGGCAGCCCATACCGGTTTTTTGCATCCCAGCACGGATGATGGTTCGTATACATTACTCTTGTACCGCCCTGGGCCTTATGCTTTTTCCCTTTGTCATCTGCCGCAACAGAATAGGTTTTGTAATTAGCAAACAGCAAAGCATCGCTCCACTCCTTCACCAGTGGAGCCGTCTGTGATGAAGTCTTTTTCCCAAGCTTCAGTTCCCACCGGTCGTAAGCTCCCATCTCGTCCGGCTGCTCAAACTTCCGGATCTGTGCATGGGCCGTCAGCACCACGTTCACTCCGGCATTGACTACTTCTTCCAGGCTGTTCAAAAATCTTCCAAATTCTTCCTTTACATAAACATAGCCCATCCCATATCCGAAGCTTTCAAGTCCATCTTTGTGGTGTTTTGCGCATATATGCTCCACACACATCGCTTCGGCCCAATCTATCGTATCAATTACGAGTGTCCTGCAAATATCTGGATTATTTTTTACATAATTAATCTGCTCTAACAGCATTGTCCAGCTCGTGGGTTTTTTAAATCTTGCAACATCCATTTCTTTAGTACTTCCCTCGGTATCAATAAACACAGGGTCTGGAAACTGGGCGGCAAAAGTACTCTTGCCAATACCTTCTGGCCCATAAATTGTGATCTTTTTCGCAGAAGGAATTTTCCCTTTAATAATCTGCATTAGCATACCTTCTTTCTTCTATTATTTGCTTGAATCTTCATAGATACAAACCTGCAATTATCTGGTGAATATGGGCCATCAACATCAATTCTATCTATAGTGCACATTCCTCTTGGTGCCATTTCATCGTATCCATGATTCAATGCCCACTTCCGAAACTCAGCATAATCATGCTTCCACTCATCACATACATAAATACCTCTTCCTCCGTAATCTTGATATCTATTGTGATTAGGATTGCGACAACGTTCAGTCATGCCAAGCCAGACTCTATACAAGCGTTCTCCTTTTCCATTCTGAAAACTACCACCATGTTTTTGATTAATATGCTTTTCCGTAAAATATTCGCTACGAGCACATCCACAACTCCTTGTACTTCCTTTACGCAAACTATTTGCGTATACTGCAATCAGTTGACCACAATCACATCTGCACATCCACTTCACAGCGATTGCTCCATTTGAATATACCTTATCTGACTCGCGCCAAAGTACAGTCAGCTTTCCAAACCGCTGTCCGGTCAAATCAATAAGTCTTCCCATTCTCATATCACCGCCTTCTATCTTTTCTTTTTTTTGCCTTGCTTTTTCAGCTCTCTGTCCTTTTAAAAATCCGATTTTAAAAAGAATGTATGAGCCATTGATAAAATTGTTCTGACAATGTTCCGCCAATTCTAAAAATTCCGAACATCGCAAGTAATAATTTCCGCAATCTACCGCCATTGCTTTTTTAACTAATGCCTCTAACCTTTTGCTCATATATTTCCTCCTTCAACTACATACGAATTGTATGTATTATTATTTTCTATAATATAGTACAATATGTATGTAATGTCAAGATTATTTTTTTTCGGAGGTAAGTTATGGTCTTCAACAAAAGGCTTCGAAAGACACGTATGAAAAATGGTTTTACACAGCAAATAATGGCTGATAAATTACAAATATCTTTAAATGCCTACCAGAAATACGAACAGGCAGAACGCTCGCCGTCGCTTGAATGTTTAGTCCGTATAGCTGATATCCTAAATGTTTCCATTGATTATCTGCTTGGTCGTGATGCTTTTCTTATATCTTGCGGAGTTCCCTTTGATGAAGATTAAATAAATCTTCCAAAGCATCCCAAATTTCAAAATCACCCGTCCGAGATCCTTGTTCTATTTTCTGGTAATATACGAGACTGATCCCTAGCTGATCTGCCACCTGTTGCTGCGTCATGCCCGCTTTCTGGCGGGCTTCTTTTAAATATTTTCTCACTATCAAAATTCACCTGCTTTCCATGTTGTTTTTTTCTCTTCCATGACGGGATGCTCCTGCCCTTCTATGTATCCGTCACTGATGATGACGGAGCACTCATCCCCGGTGGATACCCTTGTCGCAATAACCTGTAATCCTTCCTTCGTAAGCCACTCCCCGAATTCTTCCAGGGTAACAGGGTCCATCTGCTCTAATTTATCCATCAACACAAAACCGCACTCCGGATTCAGCTTCCGCACAATAGCTGTGGAAACCTTCAGCTGGTCAGCACCGGACATGTTATCCCATTTCTGCCCTTTGTAAATAAGTTCCCCTTCAGCAACCGATAATCCAGGCAGCGGAAGTTCCGCATGGTCCAGCAGGGCAGCCTTCTCTTCCCGTACCTTCGTAATCTGCCCGGTCAGCTGATTATACTGACGTTCATAATCACGCGCATCCTCTTCCGCTTTATCTTTGTCCAGGTTTGCACGGACTTTACGGTTTATCTCCTCGACATTAGCAAGATCAGCCTCCAGTTCAGCAGTGGATTCATCCTGCAGTTCTTCAGCCGTTTTCCGGGCAGTCTCTATGTCAGCCGCGATTTTTTCCCGTTCAGCCCTCATTTTTCTGAGCTGTTCTTCCATGCCGGCAATCCTGCTGTCCATTTCTTCGGACTGTGCCTGCATCTGCTGCAGGGCATTCCGTTTTCGCTGGTTCTCGCCGTTCCGCGCCAGGATCTCCTGCTGCCTGCGGATAAGTTCCGTCGGGGACACCAGTTCGCGCGGTGCATCGGGATAAAAGACCTGCTCCCTGGCATATTTCTTTTTCTGATCTGCGATACGCCCGACTGCCTGCCGGTCACTATACAGCTCTGCTTCTTTCTTTTCCAGTGCTGCGACCTGGTCACCAATACCAATAAGCCGGAGAAGCGTTTCCGCTTTTTCTTTCCCGGATGAATTCATAAATTTCGGAAGATCCAGTGCAAGCTGTTCAATAAATTCATTCAGAAGCTGCTGCCCTGCCTTTTTCCCGGAAGGATCTGTTACTTTCAGATCACTGTTTTTCCCTTTCCGCTCTACGACCAGCCCATTGTTCATTGTAATGCGTATGTATGGCGGGATTACTGAACCTTCCCGCTGCGCACATGACGGTCTGTATCTATCCCCTCCGAGTGCCCATGTGATGGAATCCAGCACAGATGTTTTTCCCTGTCTGTTATTCCCTCCAATAATAGTCAAGCCATCCTGGGCAGGCTCGACTTTTACGGCTTTTATCCGTTTTACATTTTCGATTTCAAGTTGGTTAATTTTCAGCGACATATGGCTCCTTTCCGGCACTGCACCCCTGGCAGCCTTTGAAATTCTCCATCCTCAGTTTTTTCAGTTTAATCTTCCTCATTATGCGTACCTCCTGATAAGATCTCTTCTTTCACCGCTTCTCCGATTTCCCCGGCAATCATCGCAGCTTCCGCTGCTTTTCCGTCAGCGAGCGTGAGTGCTGTATATTCAAGCAGGTTTGCAATTCCGTTAAAGATACTCCTGGCATTTCCAGTAACCAAAAAGTTTATTCCAGGATCCCCCGCCTCATGCGCTATACTCACCCGGAATGTCTCGAGGTCTTCCGCACTGATGAGGAAATTTTCATGCTCTCTGCCAGCAGAAGCTTTTTCATCTGCAGCGAAGTTTCTCTGTTCCGCCGGCTTGTCCCCGTTTTCCCTGCCGGAACCGGATGCATTTTCCCTGTCCTCATTTTTTCCGCTAGAACCGGATGCGTTCTCTGCTCCCGCGCCTTCTCCTGCTCCAGACATTTCCTTGATGATCTTATCTGCGCATTCATCTGCCACTTTCTCCGGGTCGGCGCCCTCACAAATCTTTACTACTCCCATTAAAATTTCTCCAAAAATACTTTTTCATGACTGTCCTTTCCGTGCTATAATGCACTCGTGATATTATTTTGCTGCCCTGGCGGTTCTCCTAAAACCCCGGGGCATTTTCCATGTTCCTGTCACCATGGGATGCTCTTCCGGCAATTCCAATATTCTCCCCGCCGTCAGACGGCCTTTTAACAATCTGACCTGTCTGCTTGTCAATGATATGTACTTCCCGCTGTTCAAGTACGCCCTTGTCAATGATGTGCAGGTATCCATTGTCCTCATACCGCACCATCCACTTTTCCGGATCCAGACCGGCGTCCGCAATAAGCTTTTTCTGTGCCAGTGTTGGTTTCTTCGGCTGCTTCACGCTCTCACCTCCTCTGTTAATGGTTCCTTTCCGATGCGGATTTCTTCCGGCAGGAGATTGTATATACTCTCATCATCATCCGTATATATATATTCCTCTTCTCCATCGCTGTACGTCCAGTGATGGTAGCTGTGCATCCTGTCTGTAATACATGCAAAGCTGGTGCCTTCTCCTCCTGCATTTATGCTTATATGGATCCCTCTCGCCTACGCTTCCCGACTTACAGCAAGCTCCATGTTCCGCAACCATACAGCAAAATCCCTGTCTGTCATGTTTTCTGTCCTCCTTATCTCCCGACTACCATGCGCAGCTTTTCCATGCCGTCGCATGTCTCTGACGGTACCCACTGCGGCTCTCCGTCAAGCGTGTATATCTGCAGCTTTCTCTCTGGCTCCTCTGTACGGCGGTGTTTCCGTATCTGCGCGCTCCCGAAGCGATCTTCCGTCAATGCCATAAATCCCGATGCTGTAACGGAGAATACCATCGTCCCGGCAAACAGCAGGGAGCAGATCTCCATGCTGGAACAAACGCCGAGCAGGAATACTGTCCCGCCGCCCAGAAGCAGCCCGGTCGTGATCGCGGCATAACTGCGTAAATACTTTATGTATTTCATTGCGTGCCTTCCTCCCACAGATCCAGATCCTCAAGAACCTGCTTGATCAGCGTCCCGAAAATATATGTCATCGCATTCTCCCGGAGCTTTGCAGCGCGCTCTCTGACGCTGTGTACCCTTCCGGCTTCTACCAGCATCACCTCTGTCGGACCAAATCCGGCGCTGTCTGTTGCGTCAAGACCTGCATACATTCTTTTCTGCATTGACTCGTCCTCCTTTTCCGTCATCTCTTGGAAGCGCCGTCGGATACTTCTCTATGAATCTCTCCAAATCGCTCCCACGTATCTTTTTCTGCCCCAGATTCAGATACGGTAATTGTCCTGTGTTCATCAGCTCATACACCGCTGAAACATTTGTCAGCAATATCTGCGCTGCCTGTTTGACTGTGTATAATGGTTTATATGCTTCTACCATTCTGCCCCTCCTTCCTTTCCCGCTGCATAAATTTCATCCTCCCTAACATTTAAAGCCTTTGCCAGTCTCGGGATGTCACACGCTTCAATCAAGCGTCGACCATGTAGCATGTCGCTCAGTTCCTGTGCTGTGTATCCTGCCTTTTGCGCTAAATACAGATTTTTAAATCCCTTTTGAACAATCAGTGTCCTCAGACCGCTTGCAAAGGGCTCGTTCGCTTCTGCGATGGTCAATTCTCTCTCACCTCGCTTTCTTGTTGCCTTTTGCTATTCTCCGTCTTATACTGTAGACCAGACTGCCATCTGGAATACTGTAGAAAGGAAAATATCGCAATGGACAAAGAAAAGATTCTTCATGACCTTTCTATCGCATACTTGCTGTACCAAAACATTACTACTGATGCCATGCCATTAACGCTCGAACAGTTTTATCAAGAATATGATAAATTGACATTCGAATTTAAACCGATTATTGACCACTACAATCAGTAGGAAATTTGAAAACAGTAAAGGGTTTGTGATGCTCAAATCTTTTGCTGTTTTCCTTTATGGAATGTTCTAACATTTTAGGAAGCATTTCAGCCTCTCCCTGCGTAAATTCTCGCTCTTCCATTCCATTAAGAATCTCCTGAATATACTGGTTTACTCTCGTCATTCTCTCACCTCTTTTCTTCCGGCAACCTGGGTTCAAGAAACGTTCTTTCATTTGACTTTACACGTGACGCTCTTACTCCATGCGTAAAATTGCTATCCTGCGCTCTCTTCTCTCATTGCTTTCTCGATCTCACATCTACTTTTCAAAATATCCAAATTCGCCTTTGCAATCACAAGGCTTTGCGGATCGTGCTTCGCCAGCAACTCTGCTGTTTCTACCATTTCGGCGATTTCATTCTTTTCTTTTTCTGACATTGTCTCACTTCCTTTCTGGTGGTATAATTAAAAAAAATTGGAGGGTTTATCATGGATAAAATCGACAGCAATTCCATCAAAATACTTACATTTCTGTACGATGCTGACTCGAAAACAGTGCGTGAAATAATGAATAAATTTCAGTTGCATGCGGAATCAAGACGGGATTACATATACGCCCTGCTCGAATATTTTGTGGACGAAGGATACCTTGGCATTATTACAGACCAGAACCGTTATGTTTTAAGACATAATGTGCGTTCCTATGTCCATGAATGCGCTTTGAATAATCGTGAAACGATTCTTCCAACTTACTCCGTGTACCTCCTTCCTGCTGGAAGGGCTATCGTGGAAAGCAGCAGAAGAAATAAATGGTATTTTCTCGCCCCATTGGCAATATCAATTATTTCAGCGGCAATATCTGTCGGTTCCTTGCTGTATCAAGTTTTTGATAATGCTCCTATTTTAGTAGAGTTAATATCCCGATAAGTATCGGCGTATAAACCACAATTGTTATGCAGACAATCTTTGCCTTACACAAAAATGCTTCCCGCGCCAGATTTACCTTTACTATTGACCTTTCTCTGTTTTCTTCAATCACATCCGCTTCCTGTATAAAATGTCTTCTGCAGCTCTGGTATATATTGTTTTTCCAAGAGATTTTTCCATTTCCCATTTCGAAAACGGTCTGTCCTTCATACCAGACAGGGTCTCGAAGCGCCCCTGGCTGGAAAGTCGGCTGATAAGCATCGATGTTATTTTCTTCATTCATTTTTTCACCTCCTCTATTTGTATCGCCTCTTTTCTCTATTCTTTCTTACGGATTACGTAAGTTTGGTTTAAAAAAAATTCTCCCTGCACGTTCTGGCGGTATATTTAATGCGCTCATCAATTTCTCAATAACAGTTGTTGATGGTTTTATCTCATCATTCAGAATTTTCGATAAGGTATTTCTATCGACTGATGAAACCTTTGAAAGGTCAACGATTTTATCCAGCTTTTGTTCAACCATTATCTTTTTTAATTCTATTACATCTACTTTGTATTGCATTGCTTCTCCCAGCTCTCCTTTCTTACGTTTTTCGTAAGTTTATGTTACCACTATAAAAATCATGTGTCAATACATTTCTTGCAAAAATAGTAAGTTTTTTCTTTTTACGCATAAATTCTATTGCATTTTGCGTAAGAATATGATAGCATATTAACTATAGAAAGTGGGGGTGACAGAAAATGGCAATATGGAACGAACGTATCAAACAAAAACGAGTAGAAAAAGGTATTACTCTTGCTCAGATAGCCGATGCGCTAAATGTAACAGAAGCTACCGCGCAGAGATATGAAAGTGGAAGTATTAAAAGTGTACCATATGAGCATATGTGTACGTATGCCAAAATATTGAATTGTAGTCCTCAATACTTAATGGGATGGGATGATGACGTTGGCGATTCTATATCAGATTATTTTAACAAAACTTTGAATGAAATTCTTTCAGCCATAGAATCATTAGGATATCGAATTCAAAGATTCTATAAAAATGATTCCATAAAAATAAAATCAGAAAATGATGAAATAATCGCCTCTACTACAGAAGGTGAGTTAGTTAGTAACTATGAAAAAATCAGATTGGAAAGTATGCGTAGAAATATTTCTAAAATAATTCCTCTAAAGGCTTTAGATACAGAAAAGGAAAGCTATCAATTTGAAAGTATAATAAAAAAATATCGTTCCCTCGACCAGCACGGTAAAGAAATGGTTGATTTCACTTTACAAAAAGAATGGGAGCGTTCCACCAAAATTATTGCCTTTGAGACACCCGCTTTGAATGCAGCAAGCGAACGTCCAGATGTTACCAGTGAAGATGAGGCACAAACAGACAGCGTTATGAAAACTGATTCAGAGTGGGAGTGATTTCATTGACCTACGAAGATTTACTTTTGGAAGCCGATTCCGAGAAGCTGATTGTTCGCGAGAAAAACATTCCCGGATACAACGGAAGAATATATAAAAACAGAATTGCGATTAATAAAGATATCAAAACCTCAACCGAAAAAGCCTGCGTTCTCGCAGAGGAGCTAGGACACTATTACACTACTGTCGGCGATATCCTTGATCAGTCGGATGCCGGTAACCGCAAGCAGGAATTCCGCGCAAGACTACATGGTTATAACAGAATGGTAGGCTTGATGGGAATCATCAGAGCATATGAGCATGGCTGCCGGAATCTCTATGAAACAGCAGAATATCTGGAGGTAACAGAAGTATTCCTGCTGGAAGCACTGTCAGCATACCGAAGTAAATATGGCATATGCAAAGAGCTGGACAACTATATTATTTTCTTCGAGCCACAGCTTGCCGTGCTGAAGAAGTTTGAGGATTGAATTGGTCTGATATTTTAACAAAATTTACCATGAAAAGGAGAATTGTAATGAAAGTTGGAATCAGAAAACCAAGCATAAAAAAATCCATATCTGCACGAACTACCGGGAAAGCAAAAAGAGCTATTAAAAAAGCGTTGATTCCTGGATACGGCAAAAAAGGAACCGGATGGATTAAAAATCCGAAAAAAGCAGCATACAATAAAATTTACAATAAAACTACTTTTGGTTTAAAGGATTTATTTAAATAAAATCCTTGTGACAATAGAAATGCTTAACCTTGACAACATAATATGCTTAACCGGGCAGCCGGGAGGGCGTGCATATCATCCGCCTGAGTCTTGAGAGGAGGATGATGCTTATGAGTACATATGAGGAATTCATGATTATACTGACCATAGGTCTGCTGATAGTTGCGATTCTGAATCTGAAAAATAAGTAAGCCGCCCTGTCCCTGGAAAAGATAGGCGGCTTCACTTAGCTTATACTTCGCCGGGCGGATAGGTGTGCTCTATCTTCCGGCTGTCTTGTTAAGTATATTATACGCCAGATAACCGCATTTGTCAAATGCAAAACCGCCCCTGCGCCAACAGGAACCGGCTACGATAACAAGGAGATTTTTATTTTATGAACATGGACGAATATATCAAGAAACGCTTAGAACCACAAATTGATTGGTATGATAAAAAATCAATCCATGCCCAAAAAAGATATAAGCAATTTCAAATAGCAGAAATTATTCTTGCAGCCTGCATTCCCTTATTATCTGGATATTCGCGTAATTCAACTTGTATTGCTTTCATTGTAGGTGCATTTGGAGCTATTATCGCCATTATAGAGGCAATTACAAAACTGAACAAATATCATGAAAATTGGATTCAGTACCGATCCACTTGTGAGTTATTGCGTTATCAAAAAAGTTTATATTTAACAAAATCTTCTCCATATAATCCTATTGATGAAACCATTGACAACATTTTTGTGAAAAATGTGGAAAACATTATTTCCTCCGAAAATAATCAATGGAAGGTAACAAACATTATGGAGGAAAGCAATAATCCAGATAAAGCTAAGTGACCGGTTCATATGTTTTATTGAAAATATCAGGTTTGCAAGGATATCTTTCACCATGTACACCTGTTATTATCCAGTCACCCGGAGAAGCTTTCATTTCACCTTCCAGAGTATGTATTATTTCTTCATGGTCTATTTGATAGGCTTCAACGATTACTGGTTTTTTTCGGAACTTATTAACTTTTTTCACACCATACACCTCCTCATAATAGAAGAAAGGAAATATTATGCCAAATTTATACGATTACAGACTCTTTATCAGCCATGCATGGAAATATGGCCAAGACTACAACAGACTCATCAATCTCCTCAATAATGCCAAATATTTTTCTTATTACAATTATTCCGCGCCGGCGGAAAAACCTCTTTTCCCCGCTGGTACACCAATGACAAATTCACAAATCCGAAACTTGATATCCAATAAAATACGCCCTGCCCAAGTTACACTCGTGCTTTCCGGCATGTATGGGGCATATAGCGATTGGATGAAATATGAAGTAGATGAATCTATTCGAATGGGAAAACCCATCATTGGAATTTACCCGTGGGGCCAAACTTACGCGCCAACATACATTACTCAAAATGCAACTGTAATGGTTCGCTGGCAGACTGATTCTATAGTTAGTGCAATCCGCTCGTTAGTATAACAACTTTGTTTTAAAACCGCCCCTACTAAAGCAGGGGCAGAAATGATAACTATACAGTCACTTATACGGAGGACTATATAATCATCCCTCAACAAGAAGATTATACCACAATCCTCCGGCACCTGTACAGGTGTATTTTTATACCCATTTTCAAAAAGGAGGAATCACTATGGGACAAGTCACAACCAGAAAACGCGGAAAGACCTGGGAATATGGCTTTGAAGGAGCCAAAATTGCAGGCAAGCGCAACAGAATCACGAAAGGAGGTTTCCGAACTAAAGCTGATGCTCTGGAGGCCGGCAATAAAGCCCTGGCGCAATATAACAGTGCTGGTCAGAGTTTTTCTCCGTCACAGATAAGCGTGGCTGATTATCTTGATTACTGGATGGATAATTACTGCAAAATGAATCTGAAATATAATACACTGAATGGATACCGCAAAATTATCGATACACACCTAAAGCCACAGTTTGGGCACTACCGGCTCTGCGCGCTGACAGCTGCCCCAATCCAAGAGTATGCAAACCAGTTAAAAATCAATGGATACGCCCGTGGCTCTGTTGTCGGAATCATCAGCACTCTTTCCGGTGCATTGAATTATGCGGTGGAACCCATGCATTATCTCCAGTATAATCCATGCAATAATATCCGTTATCCTAAATTCGCACCAAAGGCTGAAACCCGTTTTATTATCTCCCCGGAAGATTTCAGCCAGATTATTGCTCGTTTTGGACCCGGAACCCCGTTCTACCTTCCGTTGATGCTCGGATACTATACCGGAATGCGCATATCAGAAGCATTTGCCCTGACATGGGATGATATAGATCTGGAAGCGTGCACTCTGACTGTCAACAAGATTACAGTAAAAAGGAACCGTGGTACAACCATGCAGAAAATAAAAAGAAAAGAAAACCGGGAAGAAAAATCAGCATGGTATTTTGGTACCCCAAAAACAAAGGGGTCCGTCCGAACTATCAAATTCGGAGAAACCCTATTCAATGCGCTAAGAAGTGCCAAGCGTAAGCAAAAAGAAAATCGTCTCAGATATGGAGAATATTATACCGACATCTTTCTCCTTCCGGAGCAGGATGAAAAAGGGGATAAAATCCTACGGCTCGTAGAGGTAGAACGTAGCATACCATGTGCTTTAACTCGCACAGATATGGTATGTGTGCGTGAAAATGGTCAGTATATATCAACAGACAGTTTTAAATATTGCGCACGCGTTATCCAGCATGAATTAAAAATTGCTTTTAACTATCACTCACTCCGACACACACATGCGACGATGCTGATCGAGAACGGGGCCGATATAAAGGACGTCCAGGAGAGACTCGGACATGACAACATCCAGACAACGATGCAGACTTATGTCCATAATACTGAAACTATGTCCAACCGCTCCGTAGACATTTTTGAACAGGCAGTCAACCAGAAGCTCGTCAACCAATGAAAATTTGGTTGACAAATGGTCGACAAAATGCCCTGTGTGGTATGCAAAAAATGTTTAAATTCCTTACTTTATGCGGGATAAACAGCAAACGGTCTCCACATGCTCCGTAAAGCAGAACATATCTGTCGGCTGTATCTTCTCCACCTTATACCCGTTTCCCGTCAGATATTTTAAATCCCGTGCCAGTGTCTCCGGATTGCATGAGATGTACACTACCTTCCCTGGCTGCAATTTTACCACAGAGGAGAGAAACGCCTCGTCGCTTCCTGCGCGCGGGGGATCCATGAATACCACGTCGACGCTTACGTTTTGTTCTGCCAGGTCTGTCATGAATTTTCCGGCGTCGGCGTTATAGAATTGCGTGTTTGTGACAGCATTTCGTTTTGCGTTTATGCGGGCGTCGCGAACCGCATCACAATTTAACTCCACACCAATAACTTCTTTTGCCTCTGCTGCTGCGATTAATCCAATCGTGCCGATTCCGCAGTAGGCGTCCAGCACACGCTCTTTTCCTGTAAGATGTGCATAGTCGATAGCAGTCCGGTAGAGGACTTCGGTCTGCACCGGGTTGACCTGATAGAAAGATTTTGCAGAGATGCGAAAAGTCTTTCCAAGCAGCGTGTCCTCGATATAGCCGGGTCCGTAGAGCACCTTTTCTTTTTCGCCAAGCACCATGCTGGTCTTCTTATCATTTACATTTAAGATGATGGTGGTGATATCGGGATGAAGCCTGCGCAGCACCGCCACAAAATTGTTTTTGGACGGAAGGATCGGACTTGCAAGCACCAGAACGACCATGATCTGCCCGCTCTGAAATCCCCGGCGCACCAGCACGTGACGCAGAAGTCCATAACCGGTATCCTCATCATAGGTCCTGATCTTGAAGGATTTCAGAAGTCCACGGATGCTGCGGATAATTTCTGCGGATTTCTGATCCTCAATCAGACACTGCTCTACCGGAATGATTTTATGGGTATTTTCCTGGTAGGTACCGGAAATGACCTCCCCGTTCCGCGTCCTGCCGAAAACAGCGTGTACCTTATTGCGGTAGTAATACGGATTTTCCATACCAATAATCGGGTTGACCTTTCCGAAGGGTTTGAGAAGCTTCTCCACCTGGCGCTGCTTGATTTTCAGTTGCTGCGCATAAGGAATGCCCTGGAACTGGCAGCCGCCGCATTTCTTCTGAACCGGGCACATCGGCATATCGCTGTGTCGTCCCTCCGACATCTCGCTCTCTGCCGCATCACTGCATCGTCCACCTGTTATCCCGGTTCCTGCCCCATCACTGCGCCGTCCGCCTGACGTCTCGGTTCTTGCCGCATTTCCGCGTTTTCCTTCAGACTCCCGTTTTTTCATATTTTTATGCAGGCTCCCGCTTCCCTGCGCACCCAGATCATTTTTCTCTCTCATTTTTTGCTGCCCGCTCTTTTTTTCGGTTTTTCCTTCTCTTTTTCCTTTTCTTTCTCTTTGTCCTTCTCTTTTGCATCTTCAAAGACGGCGCGGATCTGCTTTCCCTCGCCCTTTGTACGGATGCTCGGGATGCTGCTGATATATTCCTTCAGCCGCGAGTAGCCGTAATCACGTACTTTAAAATCCTTAAACTGCAGGTGAATTTTATTGCCGAGCGGCCCAAGAGCAATGCCGACGCTGCCGCTGTTCTGCACCTGCTCAACAATATATTTTTCCAGGCTTTCTTTGCGCCCCGGATCTTCGTAGAGAGCCACGGACATTTTGGAACCGTCACGGATGACCTTCAGCTTCGGGAAAGTTTCCAGGAATTTATAAAGCATACTATACCCATAATTACGCACATCGAAGTCTGGGTAAAGCTTCACCAGACGGCTGCCAACCTCGCCGAGTCCCGTTTCCTTGTCGTTGTTCTGATTTTCTGTAATGATCTTGATGACCGCTTCCTCCACCTGCTCGCGGCTCACCACATCCGTCTCGCCGGATTTGTGCGCTGTCTGTTCCACTGCCGAAACCACAGGTGCTTTCTCTTCCTTCTCAGCGGTGCTGTCTTCAAGCAGCAGCTCCAGCGTTGTAAAAATGTTGCACGCCTGCCGGAAGGGAATCGGCGTTTTTGCCTCGCCCATACCGATCACGTTCTGGCCGCTCTCACGCAGGCGGCTCGCCAGCCTGGTAAAATCACTGTCGCTGGACACCAGACAGAAGCCGTCCACATTGCCGGTATACAAGATGTCCATCGCGTCGATGATCATCGCTGAGTCGGTAGCATTCTTCCCCTGCGTATAGCTGTACTGCTGGATCGGACTGATAGAATTCTGCAGCAGCACCTCCTTCCAGCTCGCGTGCTGGGTACTCGTCCAGTCTCCGTAAATTCGTTTATAAGTAACGTTTCCGTATTTCGAAAGCTCATCCAGGATCGGTTTGATATATTTTGCGGACACATTATCCGCGTCGATTAACAGTGCATATTTTTCTTCACTCATTTAGTCAACTCCTTTTTTCTTGCAGATATCCTGCAGACAGCAGCGGTCACAGTACGGCTTCGTCCGCGCCGTGCATATTTCCCTGCCGTGATAAACGAGCCGATGGCAGAAATCGCTCCCTTCCTCGGGAGGAATGATCTTCCAAAGCTCCATCTCCACCTTTTTCGGTTCCTTGATGCCGTCCACCAGTCCCATGCGGTTCACCAGACGGATGCAGTGCGTATCCGTCACGATCGCCGGTTTGCCGAACACATCACCCATGATCAGATTGGCGCTCTTGCGCCCCACGCCCGGCAGTTTCAGCAGCGCATTGAAATCCTCCGGGATTTTTCCGTCGTACTCCTCCTGCAGCATCTTCATACAGGCGCTGATATCGCGTGCTTTGCTGTGTCCGAGACCGCACGGCTTTACGATGCGCTCGATATCCTCCACGTCGGCCTCCGCCAACGCCTTCACGCTCGGATATTTTTCAAACAATCCTTCCACAACCACATTCACCCTGGCGTCGGTGCACTGCGCCGCCAGGCGCACGCTCACCAGCAGCTTCCAGGCCTCGTCGTAATCCAGCGTACAGCCCGCATCCGGGTATTCCTTCTTCAGGCGCTCAATGATTTCCAGCGCCAGCTCTTTCTTTGTCATACTTCTCCTCCTGCGTACCTTATATTTACACATCTCCTGTTCACGATATCAAACCAGAAGATGCCTGACAGATTATTCCGTACTGTGAATCTGCGCGCTGCTTCTGTCCGCGCAGAACAAATGTCGCCCTCTTTCGCCTCACAGCGTCGGCATCAGTTTCCGGTTCAGAACCAGCGCCAGTACAAACGCCGCCGCATCCGCCACCGCCTGCGCGCACTGAACGCCACGGATACCGAAGAAAAACGGCAGGATCAGCACCGCGGGCAGAAAGAAGATTCCCTGTCTGGAGGCCGCGAGCACACTTGCCGGAACGGTGCGCCCGATCGTCTGAAACAACATATTGTTCAGAATGATCCAGCCCGTGAGCGGCAGCGTGATGCATTGCATACGCAGCGCCAGGGTGCCGATCTCGATAACCTCCAGATCGTCTTTGCGGAAGATCGCAACCAGATCGCCGGAAAAGACAAAGCCGAGGATAGCGAGCACGATCAGCACGCCCGTCGCCAGCTTCACACAGAACCAGAACGCTTCCTTTACGCGCTTAATGTTGCCTGCGCCGTAATTGAAGCCGCAGACCGGCTGGAAGCCCTGCCCGAAGCCGATCACTGTGGAGCCTGCAAAGAATGCGATGCGCATCACGATAGACATTGCCGCGATCGCCGCGTCGCCGTAAGGACCCGCCGCCAGATTCAGCGCAACCGTGGCAAGACTTGCAAGTCCCTGCCGGCAGAGCGAGGGCAGTCCGCCGCCGAAGATCTGCCCGATCAGTGACGGCAGATATTTCATGTTCTTCATGCGCAGCGGAACGCAGTTTGATACCTTCATTCCGACAAGCAGCAAAACAAAGGACACAAGCTGGCTGAGGATCGTCGCCCAGGCCGCGCCTGCGATTCCCATATCAAACACGAAAATAAATACCGGGTCCAGGATCACATTGAGCACCGCTCCGGTCGTGATCCCGATCATTGCATAAAACGCACTGCCCTGAAAACGCAGCAGATTGTTCATCGTCAGCGACGCCGTCATGTACGGAGCCCCGATAAGGATCACGCTCAGATACTGCTTGGTGTAGGGAAGAATTGTGTCGGTGGAGCCGAGAATGCGAGACAGCGGCTCCAGAAAAAGCTGTCCGCCGATCAAAATAAACAGACCACAGACAAGCGAAGAAAAAAAGCCGCAGGAAGCAAGATGCTCCGCCTCGTCAACCTTCTGTGCGCCGAGCTTGCGCGATACGGAGTTGCCGGAGCCGTGACCGAATAAAAAGCCGAGCGCCTGTATGATGGACATCAGCGGAAATACGACGCCAACCGCCGCCGTAGCGCTGGTGCCGAGCTTTCCAACGAAAAAAGTGTCCGCCATATTATAAAATGAAGTGATCAGCATACTGATGATCGTCGGCACCGAAAGACGCGCGATCAGTCCAGGTATCGGCGCCGTCGCCATCATGTGTTGTTTTTCTGCCTGTGTCATTATCCCAAAATCCCCTTTCCTTAAGCATAGCGAAACAAGAGCCTGCCAGGGCAGACTCTTACAAGTACACGGTTCTTTCCGTGATGGTTTTCCTGTTTACGATTCCTTATGCAGCTTATCCTCCACTTCTTTTTCCTCCTGCCGGATCTCCCAGTGAATGAGGAAGGTAAGTGCGGCGCGCAGCGCAATAATGCCGGCAACAATAGCGATCTCTTTCCACTCACGCACGACAACGGTGCGCAAAATCTCGCTGCCAAGCTTAAACTCCAGCCCCATGGCAAGCCCTTTTGCCAGATAAATTCTGGTGTCAGGTCTGCGCGTGACATATTTGTAAAGACTGACCAGACTTGTGCAGATGATCACACCGACGCCGATATATTCAAAGATCAAGATGCCGCATTCTACCAGAAACTCCAGCAGCGAATTTAAAAAAGCTATCATTTTCCGCCCATCCTTATCATATGCAGGATTCTTCCTAATGTCTAGTATACAGACTGAAAAGCGGCGTTGTCAAGCCTGCTTTTCGGCAGCATCTCCAGCTCCTCCGTAAAAATGCAGTTCGGGATGGTGTTTTCGCGCACCGCCGCCTTACATTCCTCCAGATTCATCCAGCACACGCTCTCCACCTCGGATGCCTGCAGCGTCAGATTTTCCGGCTCCACATCCCTCCAGACACAGTACACATTGCTCACCTGGTAATCGTTGAATGGTTTTCCATGAAATTTTGCCTCAAAATGAAATCTGCGCTGCCCGCAGTAAATCAGCTCTTCCGCTTCCACCAAAAGTCCCAGCTCCTCACGCAGTTCCCGGATCGCGGAGGGAACGAAATCCACGCCTGCCGGAATATGGCCGGCGCTGGAGATGTCATAGCAGCCGGGATACGAATCCTTATTCTTGCTGCGCTTCTGCAGGAGCACCTCCGTTCCGTTTTTGCCCTCACGCATCAGCCAGACATGGGAGGTACGGTGACGTATCCCTTTTCTGTGCGCCGTCTCCCGCTCGACTGTCTCTCCCGTCGGGCAGCCATTTTCATCTACGATATCCAGTAATTCCATTTCGGTTCCTCCTGCATCATTTTTCCTGCGCTGTTACAGACTATACACTACGATTGCCGCGTAAAGCGCCACCGTAACCAGCGTATGTACGGAGAGCGTGGTGGCAACATATTCTCCATCTTTTCCAACATCGGAGAAAATCGGTATGATAAACGGCGCGGGGAGCGCATAGAGTACCATCAGCGCGATCTCCAGTTCCTTATCGAAAGGAAAGATGCGGAAAATAACCAGATTGCTGACAAGCAGCAGCGCGCCCATAATGACAAGGCGCAGCACGATCGTTTTAAGAACCGGCAGGAACAGTTCCTTTTTCAGATTCAGCTCGTAGCCGACCATCAAAAGAACGACCGCACTGACCGGCGCCGTAATCATACTGACGACAGACTTCACAATACCGCCTGCCGCCGAATTCATGACAACATTTCCCACTCCCGCCGCTCCAAGCACGATCCCGAACACCATACCAAGAAAGCATTTGTTGGAAATCATATTTTTCAGCAGCTTTTCCGCCTTCACCTCGCCGCCGTCCACAGAAGTAAGCAGCCCCAGCCATACGGTATATGCAAACACCGTCTGCCCAAGATCGACTGCCGCAAAGCCCGACTGGCTGCCTGTGATCAACCCGTAGAGGGCATAGCCGAGCATCCCGCCCTCTGCACTGGCAACAAGAAACGGCAGATATTTTCCATAAGGCTTTACCAGCGGACGCAGCAGAAAGCCAAGTGCGATCGCCGCCCCAAAGCCCAGATAAACCACCAGAAAAACTACCACCACACGCAGACTGTAGCTGGCAGTAAAAAACGCATTAAACAGCACTACCGGCAGCATGATGTCCCCCAGAAGCGCCTTTAGTCCTTTCAGGCCATTCATATCAAAAATCTGTCTGCGGTTGCAGAAATAACCGATACCGATCATTAGAAGTACCGGCAGAACCATCTCAACTACCCGTAATCCCATACTCTTCTCCCTTATCACATTTTCGCGTTACCTGTATTATACCACATCAGACGGGAGGAACTCCCGTCTGATTGTTTTAGCCTTTTAATGAATTGCGTCGAGATAAAACTCGTATGCTTCCTTGTCTGTAAATCCTTCATGCACAATCTTTGCAACCGCCTGTGCCATCTCTACCGGATGCTCGCTCTGGAAAATATTTCTTCCCATATCGACGCCTCTTGCGCCCTTGGAGATTACGGTATACGCAAGATTGAGCGCCTCCGGCTCCGGAAGCTTCTTTCCCCCTGCCACAACAATCGGAACCGGACACGCTGCAACGATCTCCTCGAAGTTATCACAATTATAAGTTTTTACAAGCTGAACGCCCATCTCTGCCACAATTCTTGTCGCCAGCTTAAAGAAACGGTCGGTGCGCGCCATATCCTTTCCAACCGCAACGACGCCCAGCGTCGGAATGCTGTAGCGCATACCCGCATTGATCACTTTTGAAAGATTGTCAATGCTGGAGAGCTGTCCGTCCGCGCCGATAAAAGTCTGTACTGCCATGCAGTCTGCGTTCATACGGATCGCATCCTCAATGTCTACCGCAACCACCTCGTGCGACAGATCATCATTCAGCATAGAGGACCCGGAGGATACACGCAGTGCAATGCCCTTCGTGATCTGGGGCGGCACACAGGTGCGGATAGCTCCTCTTGTTCCCATAAATACGTCAACATACGGCGCCAGCTTCGGAAGAAGCAAATCAAGCCGCTCCAGACCGGCCGTCGAGCCCATGAAATATCCATGGTCAAACGCAAACATTACAGAATTCCCACTCTTAGGGTTGAAAATATTGGAAAGGTGCTTCTGCATTCCCCAGTCGAGATTATTTGCCCCCTTTACGTAAAAGCCCTCATTATTCGCAAACGGAATATCTACCTTATAATCTTTCGCTACCTTAAGTCCGTCTTTATCTGCCATTCGTTCTCCTCTTTTCTTAATAAGTTTTCACCTGCTTTTCCGCGGGCTGCGCATCCTCGCGGAAATCACGATTGCATTATACCTGAAAAAGGCTGCTGCAAGCAACAGCCTTTTTCGGTAAATTTCAAGTCAAACCTTAGAAGTTGTAATTATCCATGTTGCTTTCGTCGAAGATCGCACGCTCCGGAAGAAGCACAACACCATTGTTTGTGTCTGCCGTTGCAGCGCCCTCTGCGATACTGTCATTTGCCTCAACAGTTACATCGCCGATTTCCGGAATGGAAATGGTATCGCCAACTGCCACTTCGTTGCCAGCTGCAAGGTAAGCTGCTACATAGCATCCCATAGCGCCCTGGATCTTGCAGTCCCAGAGACCCCATTCATAGAGAACGCCTGCTTTGCAGTATTCCTTGATGGAATTCGGGGAAGCGAAACCGGTGATCGTAATGTCGTCTTTGGTAAGGCCTGCGTTCTGGGCTGCCTGAAGCTGTCCCGGAAGAGCCGTGGAGTCGTTGCAGATAATGAGGTCAACATCTGCATGGTCTGCAAGTACGGCAGCACCAACCGTAACAGCCTTCTCAGAATCCTGTTCACTGTAGTAGTTTTCCGGCGCTACATTTTCCCAGTTCGGATAGGTTTCCTTAATGTAAGCTTCACCGGCCACCTGCCAGGAGTTCTGGTCAGTTACAGTAGCCTGTGAGTAGTGCCAGCAGTATTTGATCGCATCCGCTGCCGGGTCTTTGCCGCGTTTTGTCAGAGCGTCAACGCCCATATCAACCAGCATCTTGCCAAGAACCTCCGGGGTTCCCTGCGATACCATCAGCGCACGGTCTTCTACATTTGCGTCAGAGTCCCATGTGCAGACGGTGATGCCTGCGTCCGCCGCTTCCTTCAGCGCATCCGATACGCCCGCCGCGTCAACGGTGGAGATACAGATCGCGTCAACACCCGTGTTGATCGCCTGATGAATAACCTCTACCTGCTCGGCAGCGCCTGCTACGGAGTTGCCCATGTACTCAACGGTAATTCCCCATTTTTCTGCGTACTCCTGGGCGCCGTCGTTTGCAGACTCGAAGAATGCATTTCCTGTCAGCTTCGGGATAAAAGCAACGGTCATTCCCTCAACAGACTCGCTTGCGAAGCATGTCATTGCTCCTCCGGCTACCATAGCTGTCGCCAGCATTCCAGCCAAAACCTTTTTCATCATAATTTCTTTTCCTCCTTTTTATAAAAGATTTTTATATATCTAGGGTCCTTCCCCTAAACATCGTATTTATGCCGCCTTCCTGTTTTTCTTCATCCTTGCAAGAAGGTTTGTGACCGACGGATGCGAACCGAGCGACCTTCCGAGCACCACCACCAGAAGCAGGATCCCCACCGGGATATCCAGGTACTGTGTGCCCACCTTGAAGCAAAGCGGAAGCCCGAATCTCAGCAGACCGATCACCATGGATGCCAGCGCCGTTCCGATAACATTCCCCTTTCCTCCGGTGCTCAACGTGCCGCCAAGCACTACCGCCGTGATGATATTCAGCGTAAAATTAGAACCGAGGTCACTCTTTGCCGTGCCAAGGTATGCCGTCAGAACAATACCCGCGACTGCCGCGCTCACAGCGGAAAGAACATAAGTACTCATAATCACCAGGCGCGTATTGATGCCGGAATATTCCGCCGCCTCCTGGTTTACGCCGACCAGGAACACTCTTCTTCCATATTTTGAGCGGTGAAGAATGATATAGGCGATCACTGTCAGCGCCAGGAAAATCAACAGCTGGCTCGGTATCAGACCGAAAAGCTTATACTTCGATACAATTTTAAAATAATCCGGAAATCCGCTGATCCCCTGGTAGCTCGCCGTCGACGCCAGATTCGATACCAGCAGCGCGATCCCTGCGTACAGAAACTGACCTCCCAGAGTGACGACCATCGCCTGCACCCCGCAGTACGCTACAAAGAACCCGGAAAGTGCGCCGCAGAGCGCCGCGATCACTACCGCAAGCAGAGCAGCCGCCCAGATATTGAACCCGAAGTCCTGCCAGGAAACGCCGATGATGATAGACGTCAGGCCTACGATCGAACCCGCCTGGATGTCGATACCGCCTGTGATCATAACAAACGTTACAAACAGGGAGATAATGCAGATCGACATAAAATCATTCATACTGTTAAACAGCAGCGCCGGCCGCAGAAACTTTGGGTTTGCACTGCCGAAGATGATAAATTCAGCCACCAGAATACACAGCAGCACCATCTCCCAGCTTTTCAGGAACTCTTTTATTCTTGTGGAAAAGGATTTTTTCATTTACATCTCCTCCTTTCCCGCTGTACGCGCCGCCAGACGCTCCCTGCGGTTCTTCTCCGCCGTCCGCTTCTGCATCAGCGCGTCCACAACAACGATGGTGATCAGCATGATGCCCGTGATAGTATCGTCGTAGGTAGAGCCAAGCTCCATAAATACCAGCAGGCGGCTGATGCTCGCCATGATAACGGCTCCGATGGAAGCTCCGATCACGCTTCCCACGCCGCCCGAAAGACTGATGCCGCCGAGCACGCACGCCGCTACCGCTTTCATTTCATAGCCGTTTCCGGAAGTGGCAGTGATGAAACCGATCCTGGAGGAAAACACAATTCCGGAAATCGCCGCGAAAATACCGCAGATCACATATGCCACGACCTTTGTCTGTACCGCCGGGATGCCAACCAGCGTCGCGCCGCCCGGATTATCCCCGACTGCAGTAAAATATCTGCCCCGCTTCGTATTCTTCAGCAGGAGATGTACGATGACCACAGCGATCGCCGTCACGGTAAAGCAGATACTGATGTTCCCGATAAACGTATTTGTGTAAAGCTGCTTGAAGGATGCCGGCAGGTTTTCCACCCACGCACCGCCCGTGTACACATACATCATGCCGCGCATCACGCCGTTGGTGCCAAGGGTGAAGATAAGGGAGGGGACTCCCATCACCGCAACGCCCCAGCCGTTAAAAAGCCCGAACAGCACGCCGATCAGAATGCCTGTAATAAAGGCAAGCGCCCAATTCTGTCCATCGCGCAGCATACACGATACAACCGTTGCCGTAAATCCAAGGTTTGCACCGACTGATACGTCGATCTCCCCGACGATAATGGCAAACGCCATACCAACAGAGATCAGAATATACACCACACTGTCGTTGAAGCACGCCACAATATTGTCTGCCGTGAGGAAGCTCGGATTCAGGATCCCAACGAGCACAAACAGCGCCACGAGAAACAGAAAGCTGCTGAGCTCCCGTATTTTCAATAACCGCTTCATGCTCCCACCCCCTCATTCTTTGTGATGCCAAAGGATGCAGCCATCAGATTATCCTGATTAATCTCTTCTCCTTTAAATTCTCCATTGATCCTGCCCTGGCATACTGTCATGACGCGATCAGAAAGCTCAACGATTTCTTCCATATCCGAGGAAATCAGGAGCACTGACACTCCCTGGTTCCGGAGCTGGTGGATGATCGCGTACACATCGCCCCTGGCTGCCGCGTCGATCCCGCGCGTCGGCTCATCGAGAATGACAAGCTTCGGCGATGTGGAGAGACTGCGCCCGATCACGACTTTCTGCTGGTTTCCGCCCGAGAGACTGCCAACCGTCTGATCCTGCCCGGTCACCTTGATGCGAAAGTCGTCGATGTACTTCTGCGTCATATTGTATTCCGCTTTACGGTTCAGAAGAAAGCTGCCCATCGGTTTTTCTCCAAGCATGGCGCTGGTCGTGTTTGCCGCCACATCGCTGAGCTTGAATAATCCATGATAGTGGCGGTCCTCCGGCACATAATTCAGTCCCGCCTCCATTACTTTTCTGGTAGAAAGCCCGGTAATATCGTTTCCGTCCAGAATCGCTTTTCCGCCGAGCACCTTATCCTTGCCGAATACCGTGGTGGCAAGCTCTGTTCTGCCCGCGCCGATCACTCCGGCAAGTCCGAGAATCTCTCCCGGATAAACCTTCAGGGAAATATCGCTGAAGCCATAGCCGCTGAAATGCTGCAGTTCAAAGACAGGCTTCTGACTGTAATCCACACCCTTTAGCTGATCCTTTAATTTGTTTTCCTTATCCTGCACATCCGGAGGAAGCAATCCCTTCACAAGCGCTTCCCGCGTAAATTCCTCCACCGGTCCGCGCACCGGGATCTTTCCGTCTCTCATGATCGCAACGTCTGTGGCGATCTCAAAAACCTCCGCCAGACGGTGCGTGATATAAATAATGCCGATGCCCTTTTCCCGCAGCTCGTTCACACTTTTGAACAGGCTTTTTACCTCGTCGAATGTGAGCGCGCTGGTCGGCTCGTCCAGAATCAGTATCTGTGCGTGTCTCAGAAGACCTCTTAATATCTCGACCATCTGCTGCTCCGCAATGGAAAGGCTGCCCGCTTTTCTGTTTAAGTCCAGATTCCAGCCGATCTCCCTGATCAGCTCCGTCAGTTCCCTGCCCAGCTCCGCCGGCTTTTTACTGAAACCGATGATGATATTTTCCTTTACCGTCATATTCGGAAAAAGCATCGGTTCCTGCGGCACCATATAAATCCCGCTTGCAAGCGCCGCACTGGTTTTGTTGGAAGTAACCTTTTCGCCTCTGACAAAAATCTCGCCGCTGTCGTGCTGGTAAATGCCCATGATGATTTTCATCAGCGTACTCTTCCCGGCGCCGTTGCCGCCGATCAGCGCAAGAACCTCTCCCTCACACAGCTCCAGGCTGATTCCCTTCAGTACCTCATTCATGCCGAAAGCCTTATGTACATTTTTTATCGTTAAAAGCGCTTTCCCGGACAAGAAGCCTCCTCCTTTCGTCAAATGTTTTCATTTAGAAATAATGTTTGAGTATACTATACACCTCTGCACCCACATTTGTCAACACGCAAATTGTCGATATTTTACAGAGCGTTTTTGGCTCTCTTTTTATTTTTTATACATTTTGAATATTGATTTTTTTAAATTGTGTATATTTTTATGCATTTTAAATATTTTTGTTCCCATGTTAAATTCTGTTGACATACACGCTTTTTCATGCTAAACTTCCATTATAAGCAGAACATTTGTTAGCTTTTCAAACTTTTGTTAATCTTTCACAGGAGGAGCAACTATGTCTGAAGAATACGATTATGAAGATATTCTGCTCGTAAAGGTTGCATGGTATTATTATATGGAAGGGCTTACCCAGCAGACCATCGGGGACTATCTGGGGATTCCCCGTCTGCGTGTAAACCGCCTGCTGGACAAGGCGCGCAGAACCGGCATTATTCATTTTTCCGTGCGCAACAGCGACAGCAGCCGTATGCAGATCGAAAAACAGCTTATCACACGCTTTCATCTGAAGGACGCATTTATCGTCCCGCCCGCCGTGGACGGCAAGGATAACAACGAAAGCGTCGCGCAGGCAGCCGCTATGTACATCAACGAGCGTCTTGATAAATCCAGCTATATTAATATGGGATACGGCGACACACCAAGCCGCGTCCTGAATCACCTTGCGAATAATTCCGAGTTTCCGGTGAATGTCGTTTCCCTCACCGGGGGCGTCAATTATTACCTGCCGAATACACAGTCCACCATCTTCAACGCAAAGCTGTATCTGATGCCGACTCCGCTGGTGATGACCGACCCGAAGATCGTGTCAGTAATGGAAAAGGAGCCGGGCGTCGAGCAGATCCGCAACATGGTATCGCTTGCGAAAATGACCGTGATCGGTATCGGAAGCATGAACAAGGGTGCTACTATTCTCACGAACGGCACGCTCTCCTACAATGATTTCCTGCTGCTCTCCATGAAGGGCGCAGTCGGGGACATGCTGTGTCATTTTATCGACAGGGACGGCAGACTGGTTCCTTCCGATATCGAGGACCGGCTCATCAGTACTTCGCTGGAAACACTGAGATCCCTGGACAACGTAATCGGCGTTGCCGCCGGGGAGAACAAGGCAGAGGCAATTCTTGCCGCGCTGCGCGGCGGATATCTGGATATTCTTATCACAGATGAAACCACAGCGGCAGGCATTTTAAAAAGCAGTGAATAATCAATAAAAAAGGAGGGTTTTTATGGCAGAACAATTTTTAATGGCGATCGACGCCGGTACCGGAAGCGTGCGTGCCGTACTCTTTCGCACAGATGGCACGCAGCTAAGCTGTGTGCAGAGAGAATGGGAACATCGGGAGGATCCCCGCTATCCGGGCAGCATGGATTTTGACTGGGTACATAACTGGGATCTTGCCTGCGACTGCATCCGCGGCGTACTTGAGGAAACCCGCATTGATCCGAAGCAGATCGCGGCCGTTTCCACCACCTGTATGCGGGAGGGCATCGTCCTCTACGACAAAGACGGAAACGAGGTCTGGGCATGCGCCAACGTTGACGCGCGCAGCAACGACGAGGTAGGAAAGCTCATCCACATGGATCCGGAGCTGGAAAAAGAGATTTATCTGCAGAGCGGTCAGACCTATGCGCTTGGCGCTCTCCCGCGTCTGCTCTGGGTAAAAGATAAAATGCCGGAGATTTATGAGAAGGTTGCCGAGATCGGTATGTTCAACGACTGGCTGATCCGCAGGCTGACCGGCGTGGAGGCTGTAGAGCCAAGCAACGGTTCTACCACCGGTATTTTTGACCTGCGAAGCAGAAGCTGGGATGCTTCGATCGCCCGCAAATGCGGACTGCGCGACGATATTTTCCCGCCGGTCATGGAATGCGGAAGCATTATCGCAAACGTAAACGCAAAGGGCGCTGCGGATACCGGGCTTGCCGAAGGCACCCCGGTGGTAGTGGGCGGTGGAGACTGCCAGCTCGGATCGATCGGCGTGGGCGCAACGGAGCCGAACCAGGCGGCTGTTTTTGGCGGCAGCTTCTGGCAGTATGAATTTAACACAGCGGACGGCGCTACCGATTCCAAGTGCCGTGTGCGTGTAAACTGCCATGCCGTACCCGGCGTCTGGCAGTATGAGGCTCTTGCTTTCAAGCCGGGGCTTGTAATGCGCTGGTTCCGCGACGGCTTCTGCCAGCTCGAAAAACAGCAGAGCGCCGCTACCGGAGAAGACACCTACGATATCATGAACCGTGAGGCAAAAAAGATTCCCGCCGGAAGTTACGGCATGATGTGCGCCTTCAGCGACGTTATGAACTTTATAAGCTGGAAGCACGCCTCTCCCACCTTCACGAATTTTGAGCTTGATCCGGAAAAATTTAACCGCTATACCTTCTATCGCGCTATTCTGGAGAATACCGCCATGCTGGTAAAGGGACACATGGAACTGGTGCACGAAGCTACCGGAAATATGCCGTCCGAAGTTATTTTTGCCGGCGGAGCCTCCAAGAGTCCGCTCTGGTCACAGATCCTCGCCGACGTGCTCGGTATGCCGGTAAAGGTTCCGGTCGTAAAAGAAGCAACTGCTCTCGGCGCCGCAATTCTCGCGGGATACGGCGTCGGCATTTATCCCAGTATCGAAGAGGGTGCAAAGCGCACAGTCCAGTGGGATCAGGTATTCGTGCCCAACATGGAAAACCATGCTGTTTACAACGAGCTTTACGTTACCTGGCGCAAAATTTACGCTGCGCAGCTTGAGCTGGTGAATGAGGGGATCACGAAACCGATGTGGACGGCGCCCGGACTGTAAATGACAGCGGCGCTTTCCCGGTATATTAAAAACACAGAAATTACCAGACTCTTATGATTATAATAACCCGAAAGGAGATTGCAGATATGTTTATCGTTGACGAAAAAGACAGAGAATACCGCTTCGGGGACAGCGGTCCCAAATACCTTATGAAAGGTCCGCGCATGAATTTTGCCATTGTGCAGTTTATGCCGGGGCAGGATTTCAAGGCACACTACCACAATATCATGGAGGAGGATTTCTATATCCTGGAGGGTGAGATCGACATCGTTGTGGACGGCGTAGTACACCATATGTACCCGGGCCAGCTTATCCACATTGAACCCGGTGAGATCCATTACTGCAAAAACAGCTACGATAAGCCAGTGAAAATGGTTTCCACGCTCGCGCCGTTCCAGGAGGTAGATAAGGTAAACGTGGAGAATTATACTTACTAAGCCAGACATGATGAAACCTTCCTGACAAATAAAAGGAGATGTATTCCCTGCAGACACATTGCTTTTACCGGTTGTCCGCAGCGGAACACATCTTCTGTTTTTCATGATACTTTCTACAGTATTTCCTCCAGCAGCGATTTCATCCCTTCATATGCCGCCTCCTCGTCCTCGCCCTCAATCTCGACCTCCATAGTCTGGCCGCATCTTGCCCCCAGCATCATGATACTCATGATTTTTCCGGCGTCGGCAGGGCGTCCGCCGATGCGCAGGGTGATCCGGCTTCTGTATTTGTCCGCACGCCGCGCGATCAGACCCGCAGGTCTTGCGTGGATGCCCAGCTGATCTTTTATTACACACTCAAATTTTTTCATATCTCCGTGTCCTTTCCCGTTTTTTTGCGCGTACCGAAGCTTCCTACGGCTGCTCTCCGTAAATATCGACCGCAAACAGCGCTTCGCCGGCATCTATCTTGCCCTCCTTTAAAAGGCGGATTTTCTGGTTCGCAGACAGCCCGGTACAGATGACCGGCGAGACGAGGGAGGAAGCATTTTTATTCAGATACTCCAGGTCAAGTTTTAAAAGCGGCTCGCCCTTTTTCACCCTCTGCCCGTTTCTCACCAGAACCTCGAAGCCTGCCCCTTCAAGCTTAACGGTGTCGATCCCTATATGAATCAGCAGGCTGATGCCAAGATCCGTCTCAAATCCGATCGCGTGCTTTGTGTCGAATACAAACCCGATCATGCCGTCCTCCGGCGCAGCCACGGTGCTTTCCGTCGGCAGGACCGCCGCCCCGTCGCCCATCATTCCGGAGGCAAAGGCTTCGTCCGGAACCATCGTAAGATCGCCCGCCATGCCGGTGATGGGACTGGAGATCAAAATGGACTGCACGATTTCCGACGACCGTTGCCCGCCATTGTCAAACTCTTTCTCCCCGCCGCTTTCTTCTGTTCCGGCTGTATAAAGCTCCTCCGGCGCAGTCTCCAGATAGGCCTCCAGCTCGGATTTGATCACGGAAACCTGCGGTCCATAGATGATCTGCACGCCTTTTCCTTTGTGAATGACGCCGGACGCCCCGGTTGATTTCAGCAGCGCATCGTTGACAAGCGTCTCATCATGAACGCTGCAGCGAAGCCTGGTAGCGCAGCAGTCCACATCGCTGATGTTGCGTTTTCCGCCAAGACCGCGCGTGATAACGGCGCTGACCGGATCGAGCGTCTCCGCACTTTCCGGCTGTTCCTTCGCAGAATCCTCCCGGCGCGCACGCACGTCCGCCTTTGTGTAAAGGCGCGTCTCGCTGTCGTCATCCTCGCGTCCCGGGGTTTTAAAGTCAAATTTGCGGATGAGGAAGCGGAAAATAAAGTAGTACAGCAGAAAATATACAATGCCGACCGGAATGATCAGCAGCCAGCTCGTTTTGGCGTTGCCCTGCAGAATACCGAACAGAAACAGATCCAGCAGACCGCCCGAGAACGTCAGCCCGACGGCAATGTTGAGCATATGAGCGATCATGTACGCCGATCCCGCCAGGATCACCTGCACGACGAACAGAGCAGGCGCCACGAAAAGGAAAGAAAATTCCAGCGGCTCTGTAATACCCGTCAGCATACAGGTGAGCGACGCCGACAGAAGCAGTCCCTTCGCCGCCTTTTTCTTTTCCGGCTTCGCGCAGTGGTACATCGCGAGCGCCGCGCCCGGAAGCCCGAATATCATAAAGATAAATTCACCTGAAAAATATCTGGTCGCGTCCGCGCTGAAGTGTGAAACATTCGCGGAATTGGCAAGCTGGGCAAAGAAAATATTCTGTCCGCCCTGCACGAGCTGACCTCCCACCTCCATCGTGCCGCCGAGCGCCGTCTGCCAGAACGGCATGTAAAAAACATGATGAAGTCCGAATGGGATCAGCGCGCGCTTGATCAGCCCGAAAATAAGCGTCCCGATGTAGCCGCTGCCCGTCACCAGTCCTCCGAGCGCATGGATGCCGTTCTGCACCGGCGGCCAGACAAAGTACAAAAGGATGCCGACAAGCATATAGACCAGCGTAGAAATAATCGGCACAAACCGGGTGCCGCCGAAAAACGACAGAGCATTCGGCAGCACGATCTTATAAAACCGGTTATGCAGCGCCGCCACGCCCCAGCCTACAATAATGCCGCCGAACACGCCGGTCTGCAGTGTCAGGATGCCGCAGGCGGACGCAATGGTTCCCTCCAGCACATCCGCCGCGATCTGACCGTTCTCCAGAATGTCCCCGTTCAGCACCAGCATCGCATTGATCGCCGTATTCATGACGAGATAAGCAATCGCGGCGGAGAGCGCGGCAACCTCCTTTTCCCGCTTTGCCATGCCGATTGCCACGCCGACTGCAAAAATAAGCGGAAGGTTATCGAACACCGCGCTGCCTACCTTATTCATGATCACCAGCAGTGCGTGCAGCACGGTTCCTTCACCCAGGAGCCATTGCAGCCGGTAGGTGGCGATGGTCGTCTCGTTCGTAAAGGAACTGCCGACGCCAAGAAGCAGCCCTGCCACCGGCAGAATCGCGATCGGCAGCATAAAGCTGCGCCCGACGCGCTGTAAAACACCAAACACTTTATCCTTCATTCCATTCTTCTCCTTCAGGTATTTACCGTTATTTTGTCTGAAAAATGGAATTTTATGCAAAGCACGCCGGATTTCACCTTAGCGGCCTTTCTTTTTCCTCCATATCCCAACGCCAGCCAGCGCCGCCGCGATCGCAAGCAGCGAAAACAGAATGATCGCAATGACATTTATCGCCGTCTGGTTGCCGCCCCACACGCGAAAATCAAATGTGAGCCACAGATTCCACGAATTATCGGACGGTCCATATTGAAAAAACATGATCGCATCCATAGCTGCCGGGAACAGCCAGATCCAGAGGGCGGCAAGCAGCGCGCAGGCGGATGCCCTGAACCAGCCGCTCACCGGAAGATATCGGATCAGCAGCATTTCGCCCCAGGGGAGCACTGCGATCAGCATCGTCATCGGCAGCATTTCCCGGATAAAATCTCTTCCGCCGCTTCCGTCAGCTCCAAAATCGACCGCGACAAGAAGCAAGACCAGAACCATCGTCTGCAGCATAAAATACAGCAGCGTTTTGTGCGATCTCAACGCTTCCGGCAGAGGAAGCTGGCGCAGCAGCACCGGCAGAATGAAAAATCCGGTCCCAAAGAGCGTGCCAAGCGCCGCTGTAAAGAACCAGTCGCCGTCGTTTTTCAGGCATCCGGTAAGAAGCAGTAAGATCAGCAGCGTCATCACCGCGATCAGATAAAACGACGTTTTCCGGTGCGTGAGCCACTCCGGCAGCGGCAGCGTGGGAAGCAGAAACGGCAGCAGAACCAGAGCAGCTCCAAACAGCACACTGACGCCTGCCATCAGGAACCAGTCACCGCCGGTCTGCAGACAGCACACCAGCAGCAAAAGCTCCAGGGAAACCAGAAAGCTTCCAAGAGAAACTGCCGCCTTACACTGCGCAAGCACAGGATGCAGCGCGGCAAGCGCCGGAACCAGCGTCAGCGACGCGCTCATCATCACCGCCGTAAGCACGATAAAGAACCAGTCTAACGTATGCGACGACGCAAGATTTCCGATCGCACACCCCAGCAAAACTGCTCCATAGATAAGGTACTGCGCCAGCCGGTAATTGCGCGTCAGCCGCAGATATTTTTCCGCAAGCTTCTCCGAGGAGCGCTTTTCCGTATCCTCGCTCCCGGTGAGCAGCTCATGCTCGGAAATCTCCAGCACGTCGCAGATGCTGCGAATCAATGTGATATCCGGGTAACTCATTCCCCGCTCCCACTTGCTCACCGCCGATTCTGTCACGTACAGCTTCCCCGCGAATTCCTTCTGCGTCATGCCAAGCTCTTTTCGCCGGCGCAAAATAAAAGCTCCAAATGTTTTCTTATTTTCCATATTAAAATCCTCCCTGACCATGTTACTGTATCATCCTGCAAGACTGCTTTCAGCATAATGACGCCCGGAAAAAATGTCAATAAAAAGCGACCATTTTCCGGCTCGACTGTCAGGAAAGTCGCGTAAAATACGGTATCAGGCGTTCTTTCGTCTGCATACACAGCGGCTGATCTATTACTTTGAATTTTAAAGTTTTTTAAAAAATACTTGACCCAATCAAGTAATTATATTACACTTGATTTAGTCAAGTAATTTATTCAACGGAGGGACTATGAAGGTTAAATTAGCGTATTACATCTCAGAGCTGCGACGGGATTTCGTGAAAGAATGCAGCCGGAAGCTGCAGGAGGACGACCTGACGCCAGGTCTTCTCTACCCGGTGCTTTACATCGGCAGGCATCCCGGCTGTTCTCCCAAAGAACTGACCGAGGCTCTGCATATGGACTGGGGGCTGACGCAGCGTACTCTGGACCGGCTGGTCGCCAGTCATCTGATCAGCAGGGAGAAAAATCCCCTGGACCGCCGCCGTTTTAGTCTAAATCTGACTAAAGAAGGGTCTCAGGTATTTCAGAAGAGCCACGATATCATTGTTTCATGGAACGAAGAAAAGCTTGCGCTGCTGACGCCCCAGGAGCAGACCTGCCTGGAGAGCGCCCTGAAAAAGATGCTTGGAAACGGCACAGTTTAGGCTTTCTTAAACTGTTGCTCTCAGAAAGGATAAGTGATATTTATGTATGAAACGCTGTGCAGTCCCATAACGCTTGGAAATGTAACTCTGAAAAACCGCCTTATCTTTGCACCCACCACGATGGGACTTTCTGATGAGGACTATTTTAAAAAGATAGAGGGCATCGCGGCTGGCGGCTGCAGTATGATTATCATCGGGGATGTCCCGGTTCTGCCCGCCCGCTTCGGACACAGCCTTTACAGTAAAAAAGGTTTTGCGTATTATCAGAAGTTAGCGGAAACTGTGCACCGGCACGATTGTCTGATCTGCGCGCAGCTTCATCAGACGGATACCAATCTGAAGGGAATGATAAAATACATTCCGGGTGTTCTGACAAAGAAAATTTCACAGCAGGAACTGCGCCCACTGCTGAACGCGCAGGTCGCCCCTTACATCAGCAGCCTTCCCGTCAAAAGGGTGAAAAAAATCACCGCCGCATTCGGGACGGCGGCGGTACTGGCGAAAAAAGCGGGTTTTGATATGGTGCAGGTGCACGGGGACCGCATGTGCGGAAGCTTCAGCTCCGCCATGTTCAATCACCGCACGGACTGCTACGGGGGAAGCGCCGAAAACCGCGTCCGCTTTGCCGTAGAAGCCGTCTCTGCAATCCGCTCGCAGCTTGCAGACTACCCCATTGATTTTAAGCTCGCCGTCCGCCAGGAAAACCCGCACTACGGAAACGCCGGGGTACTGGATACGGAGCTGCCGCTGTTTGTGCCGATGCTGGAGGCGGCAGGCGTCACCAGCTTTCACGTAACACTGTCAAATCACTCCAGTCTGAATGATACCATTCCCGGCGCAAAGCATCCTTATTTTTCTGAGGAAGGCTGTTTCTTAAAATTCTGCGACCAGGTGCGCAAATACACGAAGCTTCCCATCTGCGGCGTCGGCGGCCTGGTTCATCCCGATTTCATAGAACAGCAGCTTGCCGACGGCAGGATACAGTGCGCCGCCATGAGCCGCCAGCTCATCGCCGACCCACAGTGGATGAATAAGGTATCCGCCGGGGAGACCGGAAAAATCCGCCGGTGCGTGCGCTGCAATAAGCGTTGCCTCGGCGGAATGATGGCACACCAGGGTGTGCATTGTATCTACGATAAAAAGATTGCGGAAAAACAGTAAGCGCGAAGCAATCCGCAGACCTTCATGTATGGTGATATCTGTGTCAGCCGGTACGCGGAAATGCTGAAGTGCAAAGCCATCGCCTTTCAGATACGAACGCCTGCGTTCGCCGCGAAAACCGCAGCCACCGCCGCATCGTATTCCCGGAGGTGCTTCGCCTTAAAGAGCTTCTTTTCTGTTTTTTCCTCCAGCACAAAGGAATGGCGCAAGTATGTCCAAAGCTCCTTCATCTTAAATAAAACCTGCACGTCACCGGACATTTCCTGCTGATAGGCGGCGTACAACTCATCGTGGAAGCGGCGCAGCCGCCGGATGTCCGCCTTTTCTTCCCCACGTATCTCTCCGATCAGCCCCGGATTTCGCAGAATCCCTCTTCCCATCATCACACCGGTTATCTGCGGGAAACGTTTTTCAACTTCCCGGCATTCCTCTTTTGTATTCACATCCCCGTTGTAGCACACCGGAAGCGCTGTCTGTGCCAGCGCCTCCGCAAACATCTCATAATGCGGCGTAAAGCTGTAAAACTCCTTCTGCGTGCGCGGATGGATGATCAGCTCCGAAAGCGGATATTTGTTGTAAATCTCCAGAAGCCAGCGAAATTCCACCGGATCCTCCCTGCCAAGACGTGTCTTCACGGAAATTTTCATGTCCAGCGCGTCAAAAATGTGCGCAAGAAAATCGTCCACGCCCTCCGGATCGGCGAGAAAGCCTGCTCCCCGCTTCTTCGAAACCACCGTTTTCGACGGACAGCCCAGGTTGATATTCACCTCTTTGTAGCCGTACTCCTGCAGATGCTTCGCCGTCCACACAAAATCCTCCCACTTATTCGTGAGGATCTGCGGCACGGCGTACATTCCCTCGTTGTGCTCCGGCAGAATATCGTTCAGCTCCCGCGAGGAAAAAATCTTCTTCGAATTCGGCTTCGGCTCGATGAACGGAATAAAATATTTGTCCGCGCCCGGGAAAAATCTGTGGTGGACATTGCGGAAAATGTAGCCGGTGATGCCCTCAAGCGGGGCGACATAGTATTGCATAGTTCCCTCCATGTTCGCAGAACAAAGACTATATTTCTGTTCACGTACTGCTTCTTATCCCAGCCCGAATAGCAGCCCGACCAGCCGCACAATCAGCGCGCACACCCATGCGATCGCACACTGTCCGACGACGACGCCCGCCGCCCATTTGCCGCCAAGCTCACGCTTGATGGACGCGATCGCGGCTACGCACGGGGTGTAGAGCAGGCAGAATACCAGCAGCGAGGCTGCCGCGAGCGGAGAAATTGCCGCGAGCACTGCTTCGGTGCTGCCAAAGAGCACGTTGAGCGTCGATACGACGCTTTCCTTTGCCATGAAGCCGGTGATCAGCGCTGTGGAAATACGCCAGTCTCCAAAGCCGAGGGGCGCAAACAGCGGTGCGATCCATCCGGCGAGCATCGCAAGAATACTGTTCTGCGAATCGCTTACCATACTGAAATGCAGGTCGAAGGTCTGCAAAAACCAGATTACGATCGTCGCTATAAAAATAACAGTAAAGGCTCTCTGCAGGAAATCCTTCGCCTTTTCCCACAGAAGCTGCGCCACATTTTTCGCTCCCGGCATACGATAATTCGGAAGCTCCATAACAAACGGCACCGCCTCGCCCTTAAACATACTGTTCTTAGAAATGACCGCCACAAGGATTCCCACAAGAATTCCGATAAAGTACAGTCCGATCATCACCAGCGCGGCGTGATCCGGGAAAAAGGCCGAGGCAAAAAATCCGTAGATCGGCAGCTTCGCCGAACAGCTCATAAACGGTGTGAGCATGATCGTCATTTTGCGGTCGCGGTCGGACGGCAGCGTCCGGCTGGCCATGACGCCCGGAACGGTGCAGCCAAAGCCGATCAGCATCGGCACGATGCTTCTGCCCGAAAGACCGATCTTCCGCAGCAGCTTATCCATCACGAACGCCACGCGCGCCATATAGCCCGTGTCCTCCAGAAGCGACAGGAAGAAAAACAGCGTCACGATGATCGGCAGGAAGCTCAGCACGCTGCCGACACCGTTAAAAATGCCGTCGATTACCAGCGAATGGATCGCTTCATTGATATTCCAGGAGGTAAGACAGACATCCACTGCATCCGTCAGATAGCCGATGCCAAGCTCCAGAAGTCCCTGCAGCCACGCGCCGATCACATTAAACGTAAGGAAAAATACCAGTCCCATAATGCCGACAAACGCCGGGATCGCCGTATATTTTCCGGTCAGTACGCGGTCGATTTTCCGGCTGCGCGCGTGCTCCCTGCTCTCCTGCGGCTTCACCACCGTCTCGTCCACCAGCTTCTGTATGAAGTCAAAACGCATATCCGCGATCGCCGCCGCGCGGTCCAGGCCGCGCTCCTCCTCCATCTGGCTGATGATGTGCTCGATCATTTCCTCTTCATTCTGAGAAAGCGCAAGCGCGTTTAATATCATCGGATCGCCCTCCACCAGCTTCGTCGCCGCAAAACGCACTGGAATGCCTGCCGCCTTCGCGTGATCCTCGATCAGATGCATGATACCGTGCAGGCAGCGGTGTACCGCGCCGCCATGCTCATCCTGGCTGCAGAAATCCGTTCTTCCCGGACGTTCCTGGTACTGCGCTACATGCAGCGCATGGCGGATCAACTCGTCCACGCCCTCATTTTTCGCCGCCGAGATCGGCACCACCGGGATGCCAAGCAGCTCCTCCATCTCATTGATGCGCACAGAGCCGCCGTTTCCGCGCACCTCGTCCATCATGTTCAGCGCCAGCACCATCGGCACATCCAGCTCCATAAGCTGCATCGTCAGATAAAGATTCCGTTCAATATTCGTCGCATCCACAATGTTAATGATGCCGGTCGGCTTCTCGCCGATGATAAACTGCCGCGTGACGATCTCCTCGCTGCTATACGGCGACATCGAGTATATGCCGGGCAGATCCGTGATCTCCGTCTGCGGATAGCCCTTGATGGAACCGCTCTTTCTGTCCACCGTCACGCCCGGAAAGTTGCCGACATGCTGGTTCGACCCGGTGAGCTGGTTAAAAAGCGTCGTCTTCCCGCAGTTCTGGTTGCCTGCCAGCGCAAACGTGAGCAGCGTTCCCTCTGCCAGAGGATTCTCGCCCTCCTTCACATGATAGCGGCCGCCCTCACCGAGTCCCGGATGCTCCACCTTTTTGCGGTTCTCACGCACATCCGTTTTTCCTTCCGGCGTCTTCACCGCCGCTTTTTTCTTTTCTATCTCTATCTTTTCCGCATCCGCAAGGCGCAGCGTCAGCTCATAGCCGTGAATCCGCAGCTCCATCGGATCGCCCATCGGCGCATATTTTACCAGCGTGATCTCCGCGCCCGGAATCACGCCCATATCCAGAAAATGCTGCCGCAGCGCGCCTTCGCCGCCGACTGCCGTGATCACCGCGGACTTTCCGATTTCCAGATCTTTTAAAGTCATCTTCCGTATCCTCCTCTTTTCCATGCCTCTCCTGTGCTGTCATTTTCCTATTTTTCGTCGCAAACCTGGAAAATGTAAAATTTCAGATAATACGATTCATCCGCCGCCCAAAGGATCGGATGATCCGGCGCCTGCGTGCGGAATTCCACCTGCCTCAGACGCTTATGGACATTCCTTGCCGCCTGGTGAATGGTCTGTGTAAACAGCTCGTAGGTCATAAAATGTGAGCAGGAGCAGGTGGCAAGGAAGCCGCCGTCCTTCACCAGCTTCATTCCGCGCAGATTGATTTCCCGATATCCCTTCACCGCATTTTTCACAGAATTGCGCGACTTCGTGAAGGCAGGCGGATCGAGAATCACCAGATCGAATTTTTCTCCCTGCGCCTCAAGCTCCGGAAGCAGCTCGAAAACATCACGACAGACAAACTTCACGCGATCCTCCAGACCGTTCAGACGCGCGTTCAGCTCTGCCTGCTCCACGCCCGTCTGAGACGCGTCCACGCCGAGCACGCTCGCCGCGCCCGCCTGTCCTGCATTCAGTGCAAAGGAGCCGGTGTGCGTAAAGCAATCAAGCACCTTCGCGCCCGGACATAGCCGCCGGATAGACTGCCGGTTGTACTTCTGATCGAGGAAGAAGCCTGTCTTCTGTCCGTTCACCACGTCCACCATATATTTCACGCCGTTCTCTTCAATCTGCACATTGGTATCGAACGCCTCGCCGATAAATCCCTTGCGCCGCTCCATTCCCTCCTGCTCGCGCACTTTGGCGTCGCTGCGCTCATAAACGCCGCGGATCTGTACGCCGTCCGCCGCCAGCACTTCCTTTAAGGTATCCACGATCGTCTCCTTCAGACGGTCGATGCCGAGCGCCAGCGACTCCACCACCAGCACGTCGGAAAATTTATCGATCACGATTCCCGGCAGGAAATCCGCCTCGCCGAAGATCACGCGGCAGCTTCCGGTGTCTACTGTCTTTTTGCGGTAATCCCACGCATTCTGCACCCGCATTTTAATAAACGCCCGGTCGATCTCCTGCGCCGGATTTCTTGTCAAAAGACGGATACTGATTTTGGAATGACGGTTGATAAAGCCGCGTCCCAGCGGATAGCCGTCAAAATCATGCACCAGTACGATATCTCCGTCCTCAAAGCTTCCGGCAACTGACGCGATCTCATTGTCGTAGATCCACATCCCGCCGGCTTTCACCGTTCTGCCCTCGCCCTTTTTTAATGTCACAATTGCACTCATTCTTTGTCACCTCTATAGAAACTATATTGCGCCTCCGGATACCTATTATACACCACCGATGCTGCCGGAAGCAATATGTTAGTTACCACTCACTCCGCCCACAGTAACCTTTGCAAATCCATCTGCAAAAATAATTGCAGATCAGTCTTGACAATACCGTAAATACCCCTTACAATGAGAGACAGTTAGCAAAAAAGGGGAAAGGAGGCAGCGATGATGATCGGAAGATTTTATATTTCAGACAACCAGACAGATAAGATGATTCATACAGTCTGCCTCGCAGCAATTTTCTGACAGCACTGGTCTGCTGTCCGGATACGCATATCTGCCGCAGTCTGTAAGGACTGCGGTTTTTTATTCCCGCGAGCAATGAGCCAGGTGCCATGCCCGCACGAGCATTCGTCGGATGCTTTCCTGCCGCCAATGCGGGTCAGCAGCTTTATGCGCGTAAAAAATCAATCGTCCTATACAGAAGCGGAAAAGCGTACATGCTCTTTCGCTTTTTTCTTTATGGAACGCCGGCGGCGTGAAGCAATCCGTGGGCTTTCATTGACAGCACAAAATTCAGGGAAAGGAATCAACGATCATGAAAAAACTGGGAACTTATATGAAGCGCTACGGATTTCTGTATCTGCTTGGCTTCGCCGGAATGGTCATCAGCATCGCGCTGGACATGATGGCGCCGCAGATCACCCGCAGCATCATCGACGATGTGATCGTCGCCGGGCGCGTGGAACTGCTGATGAGGCTTTTGTTCGGGCTGCTCGGTATCGGCATCGGGCGTGCCATTTTTCAGTACGTCAAGGAATTTACATACGATTACATCGGCGTTTCAGTCGGCTACCATATGCGCCGCGATCTGTTCCGGCACATCCAGACCATGTCGATGGACTTTTTTGACAAGCACAACACCGGCGAGCTGATGACACGCACGAAAGAGGACGTGGATAAAGTCTGGGTTGCGGTCGGCTTCATCGGCATTCTCGCTGTGGAGGCGCTGACGCACACCATCCTCGTGCTGGTCTGTATGTTCCGGCTGAACCCGTATCTCACCCTTGTTCCTCTGGTGGTGCTGCCGCTGATCGGCTTCTGCGCCGTGCGCATGGAGAAGGGACTGGGCGAGGTCTACGACAAGATCAGCGAGGAGACTGCCGAGCTGAACACCGTCGCACAGGAATGCATCGCCGGCGTGCGAACCGTGAAAGCGTTCGCGCGGGAAAACTACGAAATTGAGAAATTCAGCCGTCACAACCGGCTTTTCTACGATCTGAATATGGAGCAGGCCGGCCTGCTTGCAAAATATCAGCCGCTGATCACCTTCCTTGGGAAAGTAATGCTGATCGCCGTCATCATCGTCGGCGGTCTGATGGTAATTACCGGACGGATGACGCTCGGCGCACTCGGCGCTTTCTCCGAGTATGCAAACAACGTTATCTGGCCGATGGAAATTCTCGGCTGGCTGAGCAATGATATCGCCTCAGCGTTTGCCTCCTGGAAGAAAATCAAAAAAGTGGCAGAGCAGAAGCCGCAGATCGTCGATCCGGCTGCAGCGGCGGACAGCCAAACAGCAAACGCAGCCGAAAATGCGCAGGTTTCTGAAACGAGCGGCGCGCTTACCTTCGACCACGTCGGCTTCTCCCTCGATGGTCACGAAATATTAAGAGACATCAACATCACCTTAAAGCCGGGACAGACGCTCGGCATTATGGGCATGACCGGAGCCGGAAAGACGACCATCGTCAATCTGATCCAGCGGTTCTACGATGTGACGGAAGGGCGCATTCTGCTGGATGGCGTCGATATCCGCGAGCTGCCGCTTTCAAAGCTGCGCGCCTGTACTGCCGTCGTCATGCAGGACGTTTTCCTGTTCTCTGATTCCGTTACCGAGAACGTAAAAACCGGCTGCCGCGAGGAAATGCGGCAATCTACCGTGGAATGGGCGTGCCAGCAGGCGGGAGCCGCACGCTTTATCAGCCGTCTTGGAAATCAATATGAGACAATCATCGGCGAGCGCGGCGTCGGTCTTTCCGGCGGACAGAAACAGCGCATCAGCATCGCCCGCGCCCTTGCAAAACAGGCTCCTATCCTGATCCTGGACGACGCCACCTCCGCGCTCGATATGGAGACGGAAAAGGAAATCCAGAAAAACCTAAAAGAAATGAAGCAATCTACAAAAATCATTATCGGACACCGTATTTCGGCTGTCCGCTCCGCGGATGAAATCATCGTGCTGGAAAATAACACGATTGCGGAGCGCGGCACGCACGAGGAACTGATGTCGCAGAAGGGACGCTATTACCGGACCTGGTGCGTGCAATACGAAGGGGGGAAATTTTTATGTCAGTAAACTCAGCCCGCGAGGATGAGGTTATGCGCGATGTCTCAAAACGTGAGACACTGCTGCGGCTTTACCGCTACCTTTTCGCGTATAAAAAAACATTGGCGGCGGTGGCGCTTTTGCTGCTCATCACACTTGCCGTTACGCTGGCAACGCCGCTGATGATCGAGCTTGCCATCGACACCTACGTGGCAAACAGAGACACTGCCGGTCTTTTGCGGCTTGCCGTGATCGCGCTCCTGCTTTTCGTGCTGTATATGCTCTGCACAAGATGCTGGATGCGCATGATGGCGGACGTCACAAATAAAGTGCTGCTGACGATCCGCAGTCAGCTTTACGAGCATATCCAGACTTTGAGCTTTCATTTTTTTGACAGCCGCCCGACCGGAAAGATCCTGGCGCGCGTCGTCGGCGACGTCAACTCGCTGAAGGATGTGCTGTCCGACAGCGTGACAAAGCTGCTTCCCGATCTGCTCACCGTTATTGGCGTTGCCTGCATCATGCTGGCGAAAAGCTGGCAGCTTGCGCTGGCGGCGCTGCTCACACTGCCGTTCCTGGCTGCCGGCATGTTCCTCATCCAGATTTCGGCGCATAAGCTGTGGCAGATCCATCGGAAGAAAAACTCAAATCTGAATGCGTTTATTCACGAAAATTTTTCCGGCATCCGCATCGTGCAGAGCTTTGCCGCTGAGCCGGAGCGCCAGAAGGATTTCGATCGCTGTGCGCTGGAATACCGCGACAGCTTTGTGGACGCTGTGCGTATTGGCGATACGTTTGGCGCACTGGTGGAAATCACCTGGGGCGTTGGCGGATTTCTGCTGTATTTTATCGGCATTCGCATCGTCGGCGCGGATAAGATCGGCGTCGGCACCTTCCTGGCGTTTTCCACGTACCTTGGCATGTTCTGGAGCCCGATCCGCAACCTGTCAAGCTTCTATAATAAAATCGTGACAAACATTTCCGCAGCGGAGCGTATCTTCGATATCCTGGATACCCCGGCGGAGATCACCAGCCTGCCGGGAAGCACGGAGCTTCCGCCGATCAAAGGCGAGGTGCGTTTTGAAAACGTCAGCTTTGCCTACACCGACGAGCCGGATAAGCTCGTTCTGGAAAATGTCAGCTTTACAGTAAAACCCGGTGAGACGATCGCACTTGTCGGGCCGACCGGAGCCGGAAAAACGACCATCGTCAATCTGATCAGCCGCTTTTACGACGTCACAGACGGCAAAATCTGCATCGACGGTTTTGATACGCGCAAGGTTACCTTAGAGAGCCTGCGGCGGCAGATGGGCGTGATGACGCAGGACACCTTCCTGTTCACCGGAACAGTGCGGGAAAATATCTGCTACGGCAAAAGCGACGCGACGGAGGCGGAAATGATCGCCGCAGCGAAAGCAGTCAACGCGCACAGCTTTATCATGGAGATGGAAAACGGCTATGACACCAAGATCAGCGAGCGCAGTTCGCAGCTCTCCATCGGGCAGCGACAGCTTCTGGCGTTTGCACGCACCATGCTCTCCGATCCGCGCATCCTCATCCTCGATGAGGCGACTTCGAGCATCGACACGCACACCGAGCTTCTGGTGCAGTCCGGCATCGCCGCCATGCTGCAGAACAGAACCTCCTTCATCATCGCGCACCGTCTTTCCACCATCCGCGGAGCCGACCGGATCTTCTATATCGACGGAAAGCACATCCTCGAATCCGGCAGTCACGCCGAGCTGATGGAGAGAAAAGGCGCTTACTATCGGCTTTATCAGAGTCAGTTTGAATGCGTATAAATTTTGCGCTTTAACCTTTTGGCGGTCAGAACATATACTATAAGGAACTGCAAAAGGAGCCTTTTATTGTGGATAGAAAAAAATCCTGTAATTGTATCAGACAATGCCCCTGCTATCCGAAATGCGATCAGATGATGGACGAAGGGCAGATCCCCGGCGCGATCCCACCCTCCTGGCTGCGTACAGAACCGCCGCGCCAGATGAAAGATATGGAAGGGACATCGCCGCAGGGAGTACCGTATATGGAAACGATGCCGCAGCCCGGCGCTTCCCGTATGGATTCCTCACAGATGCCGCAATCCGACGCGCGCTCAGATTCCGGGACCGTTACGCAGATGGAACCGCGACTGGATTCTCGGGCCGTTACGCAGATGGAACCGCGGCTGGATTCCCGCGCCCGCGTGAGCGACGATATTCTTCTCGAAGAGGAAAATGAGCGTGACTGGCAGAAATTAAAGGAAATGTACCCGGAAATCGCAAAAATCATCATGGTCGAGGTGGAGCGCGTATGCGACAGTATGGAGTACGAGGGCAGCATGATGTTCGATACCATGCCGGACCGCGTGCGCATCCGTATGCTGACCGACGATATTTACGACAAGGTAAAGGACCGCTATCCCGTGGAGGAAACCAACGATCAGGACGATATGTTCTCCATGAACCAGGAGGGACGCCGCCGCTATCCGCCCCGCCAGAACTGGCTCGGCGACTTCATCCAGGTGCTTCTCTTCCAGGAGATGCATCACAGACGCTGCCGCAACCGCCGCTGCAGACACTGGTAAACATTTGTTATCCCACTGAATGTGGCTTCATTCAGTGGGACTTCTTATACGTTACAGATCTTCATATTCACTTTTATACAGTACAATGTCTCCCGCCTGCCTCGTTTTCACAAGGTAAATGACTCTTTGATTCTTACTCCCCCGATACTGCAGCGTCAGATCCCGCTGTTCCATAATAAACGGGCCGTCCACAAGAATATCCGACAATTCCAGGAGACGCTGCACGTCTTTATTTTTCATTTCCAAAAGCTGCTCGTAAAGATAACCTGTGTAGATCATCAAATGCTTTTTCTTTGTCTTTACGGCCTCTGCAATCGGAACCAGCGCTTCTGCCTGCACGAATGGTTCTCCGCCGGAAAAGGTAACGCCATACAGCAGGGGATTGGAAAAGATTTGCTTCAGAATCGTATTTACATCTGCGATCTGTCCACCCGAAGGATCATGGGTTTCCGGATTATGGCATCCCCGGCAGTGATGCGGACACCCCTGCGTAAAGATTACATACCGGATGCCGGGACCATCCACGATGGAATCCTGAACGATCCCGGCAATCTTCAGCTCTTTAGGATAAGGTATGCTTGACACGATCCTTTTCCTCCGCACGCTTCGCGTCGTTGAAACGGTCAGTCGTTCCCACCAAATATCCGGTAATCCGGCGGATACGGTCAAATTTTACATTCTCTCCCACTTTTCCGTTTTCTGGCAATAGCTTTCCTGTCATATCAATTCCTCCTGACTAAAATAATTTTGCGTTCAATGATTTGGGTCAAAATATACGGGAATATCCGGATATTTCTTGCGAAGCTCATTCAATCTGTCCAGTGACACTGCTTCGCCTTCCCGGCGTCCGCACCGCGGGCACACATCGTCAATTACGCCTGTATATCCGCAGACCGGGTCTCTGTCCACCGGATGATTAACAGAACCGTAGCCGATACCGCACTCTTTCATATATCGGATTACAGATTCAAATGCCTCCGGATTCTTTGCCGTATCTCCATCCAATTCCACATAGCTGATATGCCCTGCATTTGTCAGGGCATGATAGGGCGCCTCGACCCGGATCTTTTCAAATGCGCTGATCGGGTAATAAACCGGTATATGGAAAGAGTTGGTATAATACTCTCTGTCCGTAACGCCCGGAATACTGCCGAACCTCTGCCTGTCTATCCGCACAAATCTTCCGGAAAGCCCTTCTGCCGGAGTCGCCAGTAACGTAAAGTTCAGTTTGTATTCCTCCGACTTTTTATCCACAAACTCCCTCATGTGAGAAATGATCTCGTACCCAAGTTTCCGACTCTCTTCGCTTTCTCCATGATGTTTGCCCGTCAAAGCCACCAATGCTTCCGCCAGGCCGATAAAACCGATGCTTAAGGTTCCGTTCCGCAAAACCTCGCCCACCTTATCGTCAACGCTAAGGCCTTCAGAATCTATCCAGATACCCTGCCCCATCAAAAACGGATAGTTCCGCACCGTTTTGCTGCTCTGGATACTAAATCGATGAAGCAGCTGCCTGCTGCAAAGCTCCAGCATTTTGTCCAGCCTGTCATAGAACGCCTGAATATCGCCTTTCGCCTGAATCCCCAGCCTCGGAAGATTAATTGAGGTAAAGCTTAAATTTCCTCTCCCGCAAGTCACTTCTTTTTCCGGATTGTAGCGGTTGCCCATGACACGGGTACGGCAGCCCATATATCCGACTTCTGTGTTATAGTCGCCTTCTTTATAATATTGCAGATTAAACGGCGCGTCAATAAAGCTGAAATTCGGAAAAAGTCTCTTTGCGGAGGTCTTAATGGCAAGGCGGAATAAATCATAATTCGGATCACCCGGTTGAAAATTGATCCCATCCTTTACCTTAAAAATCTGCACCGGAAAGATTGCCGTTTCCCCTGTCCCCAGACCCTTATAGGTGGCATTGAGCAGGTTGCGGATTGCCATCCGGGCTTCTGGTCTTGTGCAGGTTCCATAGTTGATGGAGCTGAAAGGCACCTGTGCGCCTGCTCTGGAGTTCATCGTATTCAGATTGTGAATCAAAGACTCCATTGCCTGATAGGTAAGCATATCTGTCTCTTTCATGGCAATTTGTACAGAGGTTTTGTGTCCCCTGCGCGCCGCCTCTTCTGTCACTTCGATTCCCAGCAGATTCTTTCCTCTGCTCATCATCCAGTTTATAAACGGGCGCTCATAGTCATCGATATTAGCCATGTCAAGGTTCTCAGACAATGCTTCTTTGAGCGCAGTGCGAAACTCGTCCCCCAACGCCGTCTCACACTGGTATTCCAGCCAAAAATATCGCTGCAGCGCATCATAATATTCTTTACGGAAGGTACATGCTACCCCGTCTGCCATTGCATAGTCAAAATTGGGGATCGACTGACCGCCATGCATCTCATTCTGGTTCGCCTGAATCGCAATACAGGCCAGCGCCGCATAACTGGCGATCGATTTTGGGGAGCGTACAAAACCATGCCCGGTAGAAAATCCGTCCTTGAATAATTTGATCAGATCAATCTGACAGCAGGTTTCTGTCAGCATATAAAAATCCTTGTCATGGATATGGATATCCCCATTGATATGTGCTGCCGCAATATCTTTAGGGAGTATATAATTGTCAACAAAATAGTTTGAGCCCTCCGAACCATATTTCAGCATGGTTCCCATAGCTGTATCCGCGTCAATATTGGCATTTTCACGCTTCCTGTCTGCCTCTGCCGCACTGACAAACGTCAGCTCCCGGTAAATCTGTACCAGGTCCGCCTCTGTCTTGCGGACTTTGCTGTGTTCCGCACGATAAAGAATATATGCCTTTGCCGTTTTCGCAAATCCATTGGCAATCAGACGCTCCTCCACCAGATCCTGCACCTGCTCTACTTCCGGCACCTCTCCCGCAGGGATAGAAGAAATCACCTCATCCACCAGCTTTTCAAACTGATATGGGGAAATCGCTTCCACCTTTGCCGCATCATTTGCCTTGCGAATCGCATTTTCAATCTTATTCCTGTCAAAAACCACCGGTCTGCCATCACGTTTCCTGATAGTACCAGGATTCTGAGCAAAATTTTCCAACATGCTGCTACCTCCGAAACAATACTTTGTGTCTACATTTCTGCCGCGCACTATATATAGTATCATTGATGCCATATAAATGCAAGAGGACAAATTATCTATTTTGCATCATCGGATTCACAGGCAGCTTCATGAAAAAACTTATGTGAAAAATAATTTCGCAGGTGGTATTTTATTCATACCCATTGAAAGGTATCTTTTCCTGCTCCAACTTCAAAATGGTATTTCACAATTCCCAGATCAATCTTTGTGTAAAATCCAACTCCCGCCTTCAATGACACCTGATTGCCGTTCTGAGTGAGCAGAAACTTTTGCTGATTCATTGCGGTAGGCGCAAGCAAAGCTGCCTCTGCACCTTTTTTGAACCAATCTGGCATGGAACCGGTTACCTTTGTTACCTCAGAAAGCGATTTTGACTTGTGTTCCACTCCCTGCGTTTCGCCATATCCCAAAGCGATGACAATACAAAGCTTTTCGCCTTGCCCGATCTCAAATGCTGTTTTAATCTTGCTGTAGGTCATTGCGACCCAGCAGGTGTTTAGTCCGAGCTGCTGCGCTTTCAGAACCATCCGCTCCCCATAATAACCACATTTTTCATCAAGCCCAGGTCCCTTCTTTCCAATCATAGCGATATAGTTTGTGACACCGCTGAATTTTCCATAATGCGCCATAAACCCGGCAAAGGCTTTCGGCTCATTGGTCACAAGCTGAATATGCAGCCCACTTTCCCGATTGCAGGCTTTCATCTCCGTCTGGAGAGCCAAAAGCGTTTCTGCTCCTATCGGAGTACTTTTGTACTGGCGAACACTGTGACGTGCTTTCATTGCTTCTGTCAAGTTCATATTCATACCTCACATTCATCGTTATTAAGAAAGCCTCTAATGGCCCTTGCATCCTGATATCCCTTTTCATAAAACCGCTTTAAGGCATCCTGATCCTTTGTCAGCGTATCCACACCACAGGTATTATCCGGAGCAATAATAAGAGCTTGCCCGCGAGCCTCATATTCTATCGCCTTTGCCACTCCAGAATTATACTGTTCAGCCCGTTTTCGCAGCCTTTCAGCCGCCAGCGGATATTTTCGCTGTATCCTGTCTGCAAAGAAGTTGTCCTTTCCCGGCGTCCGCGGGATATCCCTCGGCTTGGTCAGAATCAACACCGCCCGGTCACAGCCTGACGCAAACGCCTTTTGTATCGGCACGGGGTCACTCAGGGCGCCGTCATAATACGACACACCATTCACCTCATAGGGATGACATACAAATGGAATCGCAGAGGACGCCTTTAGAACGCTGTAATCATCCTGCCTCAGATCACTTTTATCAAAATATTTCGCCTGACCGGTTTTGGCATCCGTAGCAACCGCCAGAAATTCTATGGGGCTGCTCGTTATTGCCCGATAATCCAACGGATTTTCCCCGCCGGTATTGCTTAATTTCCCATAAATATAATCCAGATCCAAATAGGACTTTTTAAAAAGAAAATTTCGAAGGCTCATATACTCCCGCCGGAAAGGATAATCTGTATAAAACGCATAATTTCTTTTTTTCTGCCCTGCTATGTAGGATGCCACATTGGCGCTGCCTGCCGAAACACCGATGCCAAGATCAAATTGAATTTTTTGATCCATGCAATAATCAAAAACTCCGGCGGCATACACGCCGCGCAGACCACCGCCGACATCAATCACTCCTGTCTTCATCATTTATCACTACTCCAATCTGGCAACTGGTCCATAATATTTCTTGCGTGTTGGAGCATTTGTATTAGTCTGTTCATTGCCTCCATATCCGCATCAAAGTAATAATAATTTTTTGTTCCTTCCCTGCGCACTTTCAAAATGCCGACATCTTTTAATATTTGCAAATGATGAGATACGGCAGGGCGGGAGAGATTTGTTTTTTCTGTAATCGTTCCGACCCGGATCCCTCCGCAGTGCTCCATTCGCATCATTTCCAACATGAGATGCTGGCGGTTTTCGTCGCCAAGCGCTATTAAAATTTTTTGGCAGCTTTCAAATTCCTCCGCCAGACGATTGACTTCTTCTCTGTGCGACGCCATGAGCCCGACCTCCTTGCTCCTGTTTTCTCAAGTTATAATACTTATTCTGTTTGCTTAAACCATTCTACCATATTTCCCTGAAAAAATCTTAATGGTAAAGAAAATCGAGACCATAAAAAATTTTTTCAGATTTTCAGATTGACAAATCCGATTCCATACTGTATGATAAAGGCGCTTGCTCGGAGGGCATATCATTCTTTAGAAGTGATAAGCTGGATAAGGCAACAGGCTGCGATGCCTGTAAGACTTTATCCGGCTTTTTTGTTACTCTGAGTAATTTTAAAGAATTGTCATCGGAGGTTTCGTGGCCGCAGCCACAGGAACGAAAAAGATGTCGAGTGCGCTCGGTTATAGAAGCAATAACCGGGCGTAAATTTTATTTTAAGGAGGACACAGTATGGATTTTCTCACAAGTAAAATCAAGCCTATGTATTTTAAGTATCTGACGGCAGCCTTTGGCAGCGCGCTGATCTCGTCCATTTATGGCGTCGTCGATATGGCGATGGTCGGCCAGTACCAGGGACCGAACGGTACAGCGGCACTTGCCGTTGTCGCTCCCATCTGGAATATCATATACAGCTTAGGTCTCCTGATGGGGATCGGCGGCTCCGTGCTTTTTTCCACCTTGCGGGGCAGATCAGAAAGCAACCGGAAAGAATCGAACGAGTATTTTACCGCTGCTTTAATCGGAGTTGTGATCCTTGCCGCCATTACCTGGATCAGCATTATTTTCTTTGATACCGGCTTATTAAAATTATTCGGAGCGGAAGAAACCTTACTTCCCTTAGCAAAGAGCTATCTGTTCCCGGTAAAATTTGTGGTGCCAAGTTTTTTATTTACACAGTTGATGGCAGCATTTCTCCGCAATGACGGTAATCCGGGACTGGCAACCAAAGCAGTCCTGTTCGGCGGGATCTTCAATGTGTTCGGCGATTATTTCTTCGTATTCACCCTGGATATGGGGATCATGGGCGCCGGTCTTGCTACTGCTATGGGTTCCGTATTTTCTCTTTTGATTATGCTGACCCATTTTGGCAGCAAACGAAACACACTGCGGTTAGAAAAACCAACAAGATTGTTTTTCAGGTTAAAGACCATCAGTGTGACCGGTTTTTCCACGTTTTTTATTGACGTGGCAATGGGGATCCTGACCATGCTTTTTAACCGGCAGATTTTGAAATATCTCGGAACAAATGCTTTGTCTGTTTATGGCATTATTATCAATATCAGCACCTTTGTCCAGTGCTGTGCCTACAGCATCGGGCAGGCATCCCAGCCGATCATTTCAACGAATTTCGGCGCCGGTAAAGGAAAACGGATCAGTCAGATCTTAAAATACGCATTAGGAACGGCAGCCGTATTTGGTTTGATCTGGACAGCGCTTGCGGAGCTTGTCCCCAACCTGTTCATCCGCATTTTTATGACTCCGACAGACGAAATACTCGCGATTGCTCCGGGAATTATCCGCAGCTATGGTATCAGCTTTCTCCTGCTGCCGCTTAATATTTTTTCGACCTACTATTTCCAGGCGCTGATGAAACCACGCACTTCTTTCCTTGTGTCAGTTGCAAGAGGGGCAGTGATCAGCGGATGTCTCATTTATCTGCTGCCTGCTGTCGCAGGAGCAGACGCGATCTGGTTTGCCATGCCAATTACAGAATTGGTAGTAGCTATATTTGTCATTATTAAAATAAAACAATATACAAGCCAGCTTCCAAACTCCTGATCGACAACGGATTACCAGGATCAGATCCGGAAACTGAATACACTCTGTCAGCACCGCCATGTGCTGGCAGAGCATACACTTTTTCTAAATATCCGTTTAATTTTCTTACGGGACACGGCCGCACCAACGAATCCACGTACAGAAACATTCAATAGAGGCATCATCCCGCCAGGTTTGTTATATCTCCTGTCCGTACCGCTTCTGCGATAGTTTCTGGCCCTTCTGTTCCCCACACCAGACACTCTGCATTTGCAAATAGCTACAGAATCCGTCCTATTCTGCGGATTCTTCTGCACATCGAGCACTTTCTCCGTCCGCCTGTTCCTCCGGGCCTACAGCTTTTTCATCTTCTACTTTTTCTAAAAAAGTATCTACAAACGCATTCTCGATTTTCTTATATCCGCCAACTACTGTATCCTCAATCTTCTTATATCCGCCAACTGCCGAATCTTCAATCTTCTTATATCCGCCGACTACCGAATCTTCAATTTTCTTATATGCGGATGTTGCTGTTTTCACAACCTTTTCTCCGATTTTTCCTGTTTTCATTCTATATTCTGTCATGGCAAATCCTCCTGTTCTGATTTTTCATTGCTTTTTCTGTCTGCACTTCTATCTATCCTGCAGCCGGCTGACTACTGTAATTGTAATTCCAGCAATCGCCGCCAGAGCAACGATCACGGGTACCATTTTTTACACTGCTAATACCCTCCTTTCGTTTACTATGGGTGTATTCTATCGGGTTTATATTTATTTTTTGCTTAAATTTTGTTTGAATAATATTAAAACTTATCAAACACATGCTTTACCGCCTCTTCATCCATACCAGTTCCAGCAGCCCTTCTCCGGCTGACTTCTCTTCTTTCTAAAGTGGGTCAAAAACATTCCTTGTCACGGGCGATATTCTTTTTCAGCGCCCGCCCAAGATATTCCTCACTGGTACCGCTCACTTGCTTCCTGAATTGTCATAGACGATTTATTACCCCTGTCCGTAAAATAATTTTATTAAAAAAATAGATGCCCTTCCGGACATCTGCAATATAACATTCTTCATTTCTTCATGTCTAATACCTATTCTAAAGTTTCTACCGCAGGCGACAGCGGCACAAACCGCAGATTATCATACTTCTAGCCCAAGATGGAAACAAACAGCGCAGCCAAGCCCCCTCTCTACCATCACGGCCGCATTGTTGATCAGGTTATAGGTTCCCGCTATTATATAATCTGAAACCGATAACCGACGCCCCATACTGTCTGGATCAGTTTGGGGGCGGCCGGATGATCTTCTATTTTCTCCCGAAGCTTATTGATATGTACGGCAACAGTGGCCATATCTCCCACCGCATCCATACCCCATACCCGGTCAAAAAGCTTTTCCTTAGAAAAAACAATATTCGGATTCTGAGCCAAAAATAAAAGCAGTTCAAATTCTCGGCTTGTCAGATCCACCTCCCGGTCATCCTTGTACACCCGGTAGGCGTCCGGATAAATTTTCAGGTTTTTCACCTGAATGCAGCTTTCTGTTTTTTCTTCAAACAATTCATGGATATGAATGTGCGCTTTGACTCTTGCCACCAGTTCCGGAGGACTGAACGGTTTTACGACATAATCATCTGCTCCCAGGCCAAGCCCAAGGATCGTATCAATTTCTTCCTTCCGGGCCGTTACCATAATAATTGGAACCTTTGATTTCCTGCGGATTTCCCGGCAAATTTCATAGCCGTCTTTTCCCGGCAGCATCAGATCCAGTATAACTGCCTGATACTCCTGCTTTTCAAACTGGCATAGAGCCTGAAAACCGTCCTCTGCACAATCTGCGTCCCACCCCTCCGCACGAAAATAGTCCTTTTCCAGCTTTGCGATCAAAGCATCGTCTTCAATAATTAAAATCCTTGTCATTTGTCCGCCTCCTGATCCGCCGCCGGAAATTTCATGATAATAGAAAGCCCATGATGGCTCTGCGCATAAACGATCCCCCTGTGCGCCGTTACAATCTGTTTTACGATCGCCAGCCCCAGTCCGCTTCCTTCCGAACACTTTGTCCGGGAACCGTCCAGCCGGTAGAAGCTGTCAAATATGTTTCGTACAGCCTCATCCGGTACGCCGGGGCCATCGTCTGTAACGGTCAGGCTTACAAAAACGTCTTCACGTTCTATCCGAATACTGATCTGGCTGTGCGCCTTTTCCCGGTACCGTACCGTATTGGAAAACAGATTGTCCAAAATCCGTTTAAATTCCTGGGAATCCAGACAGATCTGAAGATTTTCTCCTTCTATCTCAAAGGATATCTGAATCGCATTTTCTTTGACATAAGCCGCGTTTTCCCGCAGATAGTTCCCGATGTACGAAGCAAGATCTGTCCGCTCCATATGATAGATAAATTCCGGATTCCACTGTTTATTGTAAGCAGACAGATGGTTAAGCAGGGTTTCCATATCCAGCGCCCGCACCTGAATGGCTTTCAGATATTGCTCTCTCTGTTCTTCTGTGTCGGCGATTCCATCCAGCAGGCCGGAAACGTAACCCTTAATCGTCGTGAGCGGCGTCCGCAGATCGTGGGAAATACCGGAAATCAGTTCTTTTCTGCCGCTTTCATACCGTACCCGTTCTTCGGCTGATTCCTTCAGATACCGCTGCATTTCATTAAATTCGCTGCATACTTCTCCCAGCTCATCCTGCCGGTATACCGGAATATCCTCATCCAGATTTCCTTCCCTTACCCGCTTTGCCCCCGCTCTCAGGTTCTTTACGGAAGGGAGAAGAAGCATTTTTAGCCATCGGGAGCAAAGAAAGTTCACAAGAACAATAATTCCAAGCAGCAACGCCAAAAAACCCCACAGATAGGGAATGACATACTTTTGCAGATAGCTCTTCCCCATCCGGCTGCCTGCCATTCCGTCATTGAAAGCAAGGATAGCGCAGGTTTCATCATCTTCCCGGAAGCTGCTTTTAATCACAGAATTCTTTCCATCATTCAACGTAACCGAGTCTGCTTCGGATAAAACGTCTCCTCCAATCTGTCGGATTTCCTGTATCTCGCTTTCTGTCAAATTGGAATACACGGTTTCTCCATCAATGGAAACCGCAAAATGATAATTCATTCTCGCCAGTTCCTGCCTGAGCTCTGTCATTTTAGGCGTCTGCATCAGCTGAATGGCGTCCGGTTCATCCGCCTCTTTTCCTTCCTCATCGCCTTCGATTTCTGCCCAGTTGGTCGCCCATAATTCTTCCTGATATGCGTAAATGATATTTTGCGCAGACAGGACGCCATTTCTGTCCTCATACATTTCCTCCAAAGGCTTCCAGTATTTCTGTCCCGCAGTCTGAATCCATAGGAGTACGAAAACGAAGGCCAGCAGGATAGGAACAAACACCATGATTAAATTGGATAATACGATCTTCTTTTGGATCGTCATAGCTCCCTCCTTACTCTCAGATACTTTTGGTTTATGTCTCCATCATCTGTTTTGCCTGAAATATAAGAATCAATATTACAAGACCCATTCCAAAAATCAGCGCAGTGAGCGCCAGAAGCATGGGCGAAAGCGCCGTGATCTCCAAAAGAGTCGGGAACAGCCATAGAGCTGCGAACGTCCCGATCACCATTGTTACACAGATAAAGATGCGCAGAGCAGTAAACGGTATGCAGCTTTTTATTACGGCGGCCATCGTCGTCAGAATCAGGAGAAAGTACATCATCGTCTGCTTTTGCGCGGCGGGCAGGGGAAGGAACAGGGCGACAAACATCATCATGCTTGTAGCTGTCAGCGCAAAGGGCAGCGCATTCCCAATTGCTTTCTTCAAAAAGCTCCCCTGAATCCTCCTGGTATCGGCTTCAAAGATCGTCAGGAAGGACGGATACGCCTCCATCGCCGCATCAATAAGCGTGATCTGGATCGGGATAAACGGGAATGGAATATTTCCGACCAGACAGATCAGGGATAACAAGAGGGAATAAATGGTCTTAATAAAGAATACCCCTGCTGTTCTTGTCACGTTGTTTACAACCTTCCGTCCTTCCATCACCACCTGGGGCAGATGGGTAAAATCCGATTCCAATAAAACGATCTGCGAAATCTGGCGGCTGGCGTCGCTTCCTTCCGCCACCGCAATGGAGCAGTCCGCCGTCCGAAGCGCCAGCAGGTCGTTGACACCATCGCCTGTCATTGCCACATGATGCCCTTTCCTCTTCAGAGCGGCTACCAGCTCCTGCTTCTGCTTCGGCGTCACTCTGGCAAATACATCATATTCTTCACAGATCCGGTCATAGTCGATATTCTCTCCCAATGCGGACATGTCCACTGCTTTCTCCCAGTGCTTTAGCCCGGCTTTCTTTACCACCATGGATACCGTCTTCACATGGTCGCCGGAAATTACCTTGACTGCCACGCCCTCCCTGTAAAAATAGCTCAGCGTTTCGCCCACGTTTTTCCGGATATTGTCCTCCAGAGTTACGATGTACAGAGGCAGGATATCCGGCGGCAAAGATTCGCCTTCTGTCCAGCCCTGCTTACTGTATCCAATGGCGAGCACCCGGCAGCCCTGATTCAACGCCCCGTCCACTGCCTTCGGACAGCGGCCTAAAATTCTCTCCGGCGCTCCGACGTATATGGTTCCGGCTGTCCCAAAGCTGACGGCGCCCCACTTCCGTTTCGAAGAGAACGGCAGCTTTCCGGCTGGTGCCACGATCTGTTCCGGTTTCCATTCTGCTTTCAGCGCCTGTATGGTTGCATTATTGTCGTCGCTTACCGCCAGATAAGAACGAAGCAGCCTTTCCGCCTCCTCTTTCCCAGGGCTTTCTTCCCCATGAAAAGCGCCCAGATAGGATACGCTCCGTACTTTCATGTTTCCGTCCGTCAGCGTTCCTGTTTTATCCAGGCATAATACATCCACATGGGCAAGCGTTTCCAGTGAATAGATATTCTGTATCAGAATTTTCTTTTTGGAAAGGCGGATCACGCCGTTTGCCAGCGATACGGAGATCAGGAGAACCAGACCTTTCGGGAGCATTCCCAAAAGGGCCGCCGCCGTAGACACCACTGCCGTGTCAAAAGAGCCGCTCCGAAGCAGAAACGCTTCGATAAATAATAAAATGCCAAGAGGCAGAATTAAAAAGCTTGTGAATCTGGTAACCTTCCGCATGGAAGCAAGCAGCTCGCTTCCCGTTTCCTTCTCCGATTTCACCTCATCCGCAAGCTTCCCGATATAGCTTTCGCTTCCCGCATGGGTCACCCGCGCATAGCACTTTCCCGAAATCACGGAGCTTCCGGAAAGAAGCTTATCTCCCGGCTCCTTCACTACGGCGTCGCTCTCCCCGGTCAGCAGCGATTCGTTTACCTCCAGACTTCCCGACAATACCACCGCATCACTGCAGATCTGTCTGCCGCTATCCAGCATCATCACATCGTCCCTGACGATATCCTCCGCTAAAACATTTTTTTCTCTTCCGTCCCGCAGCACCGTTACCTGGGGACGGTTTAACAGCGATAATTCATCTACCAGCTTTTTTGCTTTCAGTTCCTGTGCAATGCCGATCACAATATTCAGAATAATAATCGCAATGAACAGCATATTGGAATATGCCTTTGCAAACAATAAAAGTACGGCGATTGAAAAATTGAGCAGATTAAACAGGGTAAACACATTTTCCCGGATGATCTGCCCGGTTGATTTTGTAATGGAGCGGCGGGGCACACCATTTAGCTCCCGCTGCTTTCTCTCCCTGGCCTCTGCCTCTGTCAAACCTGTGATTTTCGTTTCCATCCTGATTTCCTCCATTCTTAACGCTTCACTTTACGGTTAAAGAATACCTCACGGTTATAAACCACAGAGAAAACAGACTTAAACTCCATATAAACTAGCGGCTTCCCTGCAAAAAAAGTCCGTATTCCCAAATGGAAGACATAAGGAAATACGGACTTTTACATATAAAATATAATAAAGAATCTATGGAATAAGCATAATCAGCGTCCCGGCCACAATGCCCACAAGACCAATGGCGGATTTCTTAGACAGCTTTTCGTGAAACACGATATAAGAAAAGGCCACCGTCACGAGGATGCTCAGCTTGTCGATGGGCGCCACTACACTGGCAAGGCCATCCTGGAGCGCTTTATAGTAGCAGAGCCATGACGCGCCTGTCGCAATGCCGGACAGGCAGATAAAGCCAAGCTCTCCTTTCGGTATTTCGCGGAGCATATGCTGTTTCCCTGTGGCAAACACCATCACCCACGCCATAACCAGTACCACGCCGGTGCGAATAGCCGTACCCAGATTGGATTCCACACCGGAAATTCCCACTTTTCCGAGAATAGAGGTCAGACTGGCGAATACTGCGGAGCCGACGGCATAAAGAAGCCAGTTTCCGCTCTTTGTCTGCCGGACGCTCACATCCTTCTTTTCAATCATCATAAATGTACCAATGGCAATCAGTACAACACCGATCGCTTTTGGCAGGCTGATCGGTTCCTGAAGAAACAGGAATGCCAGGAGTATGGTTAAAATCGTGCTGGACTTATCAATGGGTACCACCTTGTTGATATCCCCCATCTGCAGCGCTTTGAAATAGCACAGCCAGGAAGCCCCGGTAGCCAGACCGGACAGCACAAGAAACAGAAGCGTTTTCCCGTCAATCGCCCTGATCTGATTCTGGGAACCTGCCACAAACACCATTAGCCAGGAAAAGATCAGCACCACAATGGTGCGGATCGCGGTGGCAACCGTGGAATCCGTTTTTCGAATGCCACATTTTGCCAGAATTGAAGTCACTCCCGCAAAGAACGCGGAACCAAACGCAAAAGCAATCCACATACGTCTCACCCCCTAAACCGATACCCTGCGCCCCACACGGTTTCAATATAACGGGGATTTGCCGGGTCTTTCTCCAATTTCTCCCTGAGCCGGTTGATATGCACCGCAACGGTCGCGTTTTCTCCCATGGCTTCCAGCCCCCATACTTTTTCGTACAGAGTTTCCCTGTCAAACACCATGTCCACATTCAGCATCAGAAAAAGCAACAGTTCATATTCCTTGTTTTTCAGTTCTACCTCTTTTCCGTCCACAAATACCCGGTGCGTTCCGGTATTCAGCCGGATTCCGCCCAGAGCAATCTCTGAGGGTGTCTTCTGCGGCTCTGAAAGCCTGCGGTACTGCGCCAGGTTCGCTTTTACTCTGGCCACCAGAACCCCCGGCGAGAAGGGCTTTTCTATATAATCGTCGGCTCCCAGGCCAAGCCCCCGGATCTTGTCAATATCCTCCTGTCTGGCCGTCACCATCAAAATTGGAATGTTCAGCTTTTCGCGAAGCTTCCGGCACACGGCAAACCCATCCATTCCCGGAAGCATCAGATCCAAAAGGATCAGATTAAACTCCCCACTGAGTCCCCGCTTTAAACCGGTTACGCCATCCGCTGCAATTTCAACCTGAAAACCATCAATTTCAAGATAGTCCCGTTCAATGGCGGCAATCGCTTCATCATCTTCAATAATCAATATCTTATCCATCAGGCTTCCTCCTTACCTTCAAATTCAATTTGTATCTCCAGGCCACCCATACGGGAGGGAAGCGCCCGGATACTTCCGCCCATCTGTTCTGCCGCCGCCGCCACGATCGCCAGGCCAAGACCGCTGCCCTGATGCGGATTTTGTCTGGACGGATCGCTGCGGTAAAAGACTTCAAACAAATGAGGAAGAGATTCTTCCGGAACTCCCGGTCCGTCATCAGCAAACGACAAATAAAAGCCACTTTCCTTCCGGTGCAGCGATATTTGGAGATTTCCCTGCTCCTTCACTTTATATTTTAAACTGTTCTCCAAAATATTCGTCGTGATCCGCTGAAACTGGACCGGGTCTGCCTTCAGAGAAACCTCTTCCAGATCCATCGTAATGGAAAGCCCCTTCTGACGGTATTCTTCCTGTCTGGGAAGCACAATATCTTCCATCACCTCGTTCAGACGCAGCTCGCGCAAGTCCTTCGGGTACTCTCCCAGCTCCATTTTGGAAAACAGGAACAGTTGGGAAACAATATGATCCAGATCCTTTGCCTTTGTTTTAATTGTTTCCAGATACCTGCGCTCCGCTTCCGGCGTCTTTGCAATGCCGTCCAGAAGCCCTTCCACATATGCCTGAATAGAAGTCAAAGGAGTACGGATATCATGGGAAATGCCGGCAATCAATTCCTTTCTGCTGCGTTCCTGCTGCTGGATCCGCTGTACCATTTCTTTCAGCCTGCCTGCCATCTCATTGAAATCCTGGCAGACCGGTAAAAATTCATCCTGCCTCTCATATGTGATACGATAATCCAGATTTCCGTCCCGCAGTTCATGCACACCATTTACCAGAATATCCAGCGGCTCTTCGATCCGTTTCCATACAAATTTCGTCAAAAATCGATTGGTAAATAAAATAGAGGCAAAAATGGTAAACAGGATCAAAATTGCCGCCAGAACGACCGCCGTTTTTAAATCGGCATATGAACGCGTGTTATAGTACCCTCCCGTCAGGTAAATCGTATAAGAAATTCCATCTGCTGTAATCTGACGCGCATACAGCATACGTCCGTTTTTCGCAATGGTTGCCTGATTGTCCAATAAATCTGCGGCTGCATATAATGCACTGTCATCGGACTCTTCCTCTCCATAAGTATATACAGACTCCGTCTCAGAATCAACCCTGAGCGTCAGCTGGTTCTTTTCCAGAATCGCCTGAATAGAAGAGAAATCGGATCCATTCTCCAGGCTCTCTTTTACCCCTTCGGAAATCGCTGTACAGGCTACTTCAAATTCATCCTGATCGTGAATCCCGATCCCCATGCCGTGAATCAGGGCAAACCAGATAAATCCCATACAAAGGACCCCGATGAGTACCGTCGCAATTACCGGAACCAGAATCATTAAAATATTAGACCAAAACAGCCTCTTCTTAACCGTCATAGTGTCACCGCCTTTTAAGGATCAGTATAACACATATGAAACGAAAAATTATAAACTCCTGATAAACTATACTGTTTTTTTCTTCTATAACCACTGATCGGCCAGTTCCTTCCTGCTTTCATCAGCCCGCGTAACGATTTTCGCCTGGCTCATTGCTCGCGGAAATAAAATATGCGCCCGGTCATTCTAAACCGAGCGCACCATTCAGGCAGGCGATATCACTTTAACTCTTTTTCTCTTTCATTCTTGCCAGCGATTCCTTTGCAGTCTCCAACACCCTTTCATCCTTCTCATGCGAAAGGCAATACCGCAATTGTGTTTCCACATAGCTTCCCTCTGATTTTCCCAATGCAGCAACAACCGCTCTGCGGATATCCGCATCGTCATCTTCCAACAAACCCACCAAAGTATTTAATGCCCTTTCATTACTGTTTATCTCTCCAAGCCCTTCAATCGCTGCCATACGAATCTCTTTATCTTTATCGCCGGCTAACGCAGCAAGTTTATCTGCATTTCCTTTTCTTACATATTTCTGCACTTTTTCCAATTTACCCATAGTTATTGTCCTTTCTATTTTTATTTTTCCTGCGCCGTCTTTCTTTGCAGATTCCGTATATCTCTGCGAATCCTTCTCTGCACACCGAAGTTTTCTTTCCCGTTTGCTTCAAGATCATGAAGCCTTTTCTCCAGTAACTTAACTTTTTCCTGATTGTTCATTGTTTTTCCTCCTCTTGTTTATTCCATCTTCCGGAACATCCATCTAATGATATATTCTCCAGCATTTTCCACACGACATTCCCAAATATGGTCAGATCGCTTTCACTGATCCCCGCAGTCAATGTATCCTCCAGCAACTGAACCTCTTCATTGATCTTATCCTTTAATGCATTGCCCGCCGGGGTCAGGCATACCTCCTTTAACCGATCGTCGCCGGAAACCTTTTTGCGGGCGATCATATTCCTCTTTTCTAACTTTTTTAGCTGTAAGGAAAGGCTTGCGCTCTTTACATTCAACGCTTCTTCTATATCCTTTTGATAAATTTTCCTGCCTAAATCGTTACTAAAAAGGAAATAAAGAATGCGCGTCTGCGTTCCGTTTTTATCTGTGATCAGATTAAATTCCCTGCGGATCTGATTTGCCAGCCTCAAAACTGAGTTCGCATATTGTTTTTGCGGCATTTTTCCACCTCCTGTACCGTATTTAAACCGCGCTTCTAATAAATTTTTCCAATTGCTCCTGATCAAACTTTGGAATATAGTTTTTCTTCATAAAACTGATTTCACGCTCAGATGCAGCATGAAAATTTCTGGCAGATATACGTCCGCGCACGTCATATAGACCATTCTCGAAATACAGTGCACAGTGTTCTTCGATCCGATTAATCATTATTACAGAATCCTTAATTCTCTGATGCAATATATTGGCAAGCCAATAGCATCCGCCGGTCAGAAACTTATTTTTCCAATCTTCTTCTGCAAAATAATTCTCTAAAGCACATAATATTTTTCTATAATAAGGCAGTTTTATCATCTCTTTCTATCTGCAAAATTGCAGTCTTCCCTTTATCATTTCCCTCATTGATTACCAGTATGATTTTTTATTTTCAGGCGATTTTTTTCTGCCGAATTAATTTTGCATAGTAACGGTCAACGTATACTGCATAGATAATGCCGCCGATAATATATGCTGCTGCTGTGAGCGCAAATCCAGTTGATAAGCCGATACCTTCCTGAAATATTCCCATTACAAAGGAACCGATACCGATACCAATATCATAGGAAAGCAGATAAGTAGCATTTGCTGTGCCTCGTTTTGGCGCCGGTGTTGTTCCGGTTACAAATGACTGGAATAAAGGCTGAAGAATACCATAACCAAGACCTAATAAAAATCCGGCTAAAAGCAAATGAACTCCACTATCCATAAAGAAATAACTCGCCATTGTGAAAAACAAGATCACTAAGCTTAACACGACAAGAATTTTATGCTTACCGGCATCAATCATCTTCTGTGTGGAAAATTTTGAAATTAGCATTCCTGCCACCAGGAAGATATAGAAATACGGGATCACCGAAGACAATCCCTTTTCCTGTGCAAAAATGGATGAATATGCGATCACTGCCCCAAATGGGATCATGATAAACATCATATTGAACATGAACGGTAACGCCGGTTTATAAAATGCATCTGCCAGAACAAATTTCTTACGTTCTACCTTCGGATATTCGATCCTGCAGAACGATACACAGATCAGAGCAATTACTGTTAAAACAAATAAAACAACAAAAGATGCTTTACTGCTTAAATGGTTCTGGACCTGGATACCGATAAACGGACCAGCCGCCATCCCCAGCGAAATAGTGAGCGCAAACCGGTTTACCCCTTTTCCCGCCATGCTTGGCGGAAGTACATCTCCGGCCAATGTTGTCGTCGCAGAACCACAGACGGAATAAACAACGCCCATGTACAAACGAAGCAGCACCAGCACTCCATAAACAGGAAATGCAGCAAACCCTAAAAACGGCAGACAAAACAGAGCCAGAAACAGCATATAAACATGATAACGATTAAAATTATCCAATATATAGCCCGCAAATGGCCTGAATAATACCGTGGTTACCGACATTGCCGTTAAGACGATACCAATTCTGGAGCCGGTGATCCCATTCTCCTGACAGTAAATCGGCAAAATAGGTACAGAGGCATAAAAGGTAGCCATCATCAACAGGTTCGTAATAAAAAGCAATACAAATTTTTTATTCCATATTTTTTCCATATGCTTTCGGGATGCCTGAATTTTTACATCCACTTCCTCCTTTTTTATTTAATGATTATATCAGCTTTCTACTGTACCTTTAATTGAAAATATGTTATTATTCATAACAAACCGTTATTAAAATGAGGAAATTAAATGACGATAGATAATTTAAAATGCTTCATTCTTGTTGCCGAAAATTTAAGTTTTGCAAGAGCCGCAGAAGCTCTGTATATTTCTCAGCCGGCTGTTACAAAACAGATCAACGCACTGGAACACGAACTTGGCGTAACTCTTTTTGTCCGTTCTACCCGGCACGTAGAGCTTACGCCTTCCGGCATATCTTTTTATAAGGATGCCAAAGATATCGTCATGAAATCACAGGCTGCTGTTTCCCGTGTGCAAAGACAGTATGTCAATTCTCAGTCCATCCGGATCGGGATGAGTAATCCTGCTGCACTTTTTTACTTAGCGCCGATCCTGACAAAATTTCATTCTGCATATCCAGACATACGCCCGGATATTGAATGCCCTGGCTACAAAATTATATTAAATCTTTTTCTTGAGGATAAAATAGATGTCCTTTTCTATTACAAGGAAAATATGCCAAAAAAATCCGGCATCCATTTTATAGAATTGCAAAAAGACAAGTTAATATGTCTGATGTCTGCCACACATCCTTTTGCCGGGAAAGACTCCATTGCTTTGAGCGATCTGGAAAATACGACGATCATTGCCTGTAATCCGCTTAACGCACCGCTCTCTATTTCTGTCTTTCAGAAACAGTTGGCAGAACATCACTCTGCGGATAAGATTTTTTACTGCAATAGTCTCGAAATTGCACATTGTCTGGCCTCGTCAGGTTTTGGAATTGCAGTACTTCCTCAAATATTAACATTGAAATCTCCGGAATATGTTGTTGTACCTCTTTCAGAAGATATAGAACTCTCATTCGGTATTTTCTACCACAAGCGGCATACGAATTCCGCATTAGACAAGTTTTTAAAAATGTTTTCCAGGTAAGAAAGGGATCAGGAGGATTATCATGGATAAAAATTATGAACAAAAAGAAGCAAAACTAATGAAAGCATTAATTGACCGATGTGGTATGCAATACATTGTCGATACAGCCGCAGAACTTTTTGGGAACCCTGTATTCGTCTGCGATCTGGGATATAAAATCATATGTTATAGTGACCACGATTCCGTTTATGATGATTTCTGGGAACATATGAAAAGCCGCAGCTACAGTATCCCGGAACAGATTTCACAGATTATGCGTACCGGTGACTTCTCCAAAATATATTCTTCCGACAAGCCTCGCATCGGGAAATATCCTTTTGCTGATTTTCCCTTTTTAGCGGCCAGAGTACGGGACGGTGCACAGCCCCTCGGACACATTTGTGTATATGGATGCCGCAGGCCTTTTGAAGAACAGGATAAAGATCTTCTAATCCTTTTTTGCAAGGTCGTTTCCTATGAGATGCTGTACAGAGGCTTATCCACGCCCTTTCAGATTCCCTATTATACTCTGCTGGCAGATCTGCTGGAAGGAGTCCTCACGGATAAAAGCGAGCTGGAAATGCGTCTCAAATGTCTGGAGCTGCCCGCCTTTACCCATATGCTTCTTGCCATAATAAGCTTTAAAAGCCCTATGGTGCAGGCTGTAACGTTTTATATCCGGGAATATCTGATGCAGAACCTGCATCACTCCCTGAGTATCGTATATAAAGACCATATCGTACTCCTGGTTCCTGAAACGATACTGAAAAATCATCTTCTTGAAAAAAGCCTTGCCAGCTATGGAGCAAATATTGACTATAAAATTGGGATCAGCAATCCCATCCCTGACCTGTTGGATTTAAAAATTTATTATGAACAGGCGCAAAATGCAGTCAGGATTGCAGAAATTCTGAATCTGGAGGATCGGCTCTGCCTATACCGCCGCCTCTCTGTCTACCAGATTCTCCTGCTTGCAGAAAAGGAGATGGATCTGCGCTATCTCTGCAATCCCGCCATCCTGGAAATGCAAGCTTACGACCGCCAGCACCACACAGAATATCTGAACGATCTGGAATTATACTTAAAATGCGGAAAAAATATTAATAAAACTGCAAAGCTGGCCTGTGTCCATAAGAATTCCATGTATTACCGGATCTCCAAGCTGGAGGAGAAATTTTCTCTGTCCTTATCAGACGAAGAAACCTGCTTTTCCCTGCAGTTGTCCTTAAAAATCCTGCAGCTCCTCAATCATTAACAGAAACATGGAATGTTTATCCCCGTTCAAAAACAGAATCCTGCCTGTACCACCCGGTGTTGGAAAAATTTCCAAAACCGGGTGTGTGTTTTCTGATGTTTGCCCGATGAAATTGTCTCGCAGCATTGCTATATTAAATCTATCGATCAACGAACAAAAAACACAGGAAAGCTTGTCTTTCAGAAGGAGGAAACATGAAGCGAGTTGCAGAAATGATTTACATTGTCCCTGAAAAGCGGGATGAATATCTCCGGAAATGGCTGAACCCAAGCCTTGAAACACAGCAGATTCTCTGGATTCATGGTATCCGGAATCAATATTACTTTAAACTGAACGAATTTATTATGATGACGTTTGAATATGTGGGTACTAAGTTTCAGGAAGATATGAACGCTATTGCAAAATACCCGGAAATTGATGCGCTTCTTGTGAAAAAGCGCAGAAAAGATGTCCCCAGGGAAGAGCGCGGTACCACCAACTGGTGGGCGCCGGTGAAACGCCTGGGAAGTATCCTGACCGAAAGTCCGATGCCGGAAGACCGGGATGAGGAATTATCCCTGACCGAGCAATACCATGAGATGCTCAGCGGCCGTATGGGGACTGAATCTTCCGGATACGATATTTCCTATGATGAGGATGACTGGAGCGAATCCATTCATATCTAATTTTTTACGTGTGTTCTGCGGACTTTCCGCAAACAATATCAAAAAAATCACAATAAGGAGGCTATCATATGACAGCAAATTATGTTATGAAACCCATTGAAAACGATCAGAAATATACGGATAGCTGTGTCATGGCTCCCATGCCGCAGAATTCAGAAATTTCCTATTCGCCTTTTGAACCGCCTTACGCGGATGTAAAACATCTGTTTTACAACTTCTTTACCCCTTACGTTCAGCCTTATGAATATACCGGCTGGAGAGATGAGCAGCTCTCCTGGGAAAAATCTGTATACATCCACGCAGGCTTAAGCTGCTCCCCCTATTTCCGTTTCCAGGGACCGGACGCTTTAAAATTCCTCCAGAAACACTGCACAAACAGCTTTGCAAAATATCCGGTAGGTTCCGGAAAGCACGTGCTTACCTGTAACGAAAAAGGACAGCTTACCTGTCACGGAATGATGTTTAAAGTAGCAGAAGATTGTTACGATACATATTTTATGATGTCCCTCGCCGCTTATTATCAGGCAGAAGCTTCTGAGTATGATATGCAGTGCATTGACCTGACCGGTAAGAAATTCCTGTTCCAGATCGGCGGGCCGAGAAGTCTGGAATTGCTGGAGAAGGTTACCGGAGAAGATCTTCACGATATTAAATTCATGAGATTCCGTCATACCACCATCAATGGAAAAGAAGTGCGCATCGCCAGAATGGGTATGGCCGGGACGCTGGCCTACGAGCTGCATGGCGACACCGAAGATGCCTATGAATTATATGACCTGATTTACCGTGCCGGAGAAGAATTTGGCATTCGCCGTCTCGGATGGCACACCTACATGATGGAACACACCATTTGCGGATACCCCCAGACCTCCTATCACTTTACCTGTGACATCCCCGGTTTCCCGGACAATACCGGAAATGTCAGCGGAAGTATCGGAAAAGAAGCAAGCGGCTACACCGACCCGTATTCTCTCGGCTGGGGCTTCTGTGTTAAATTTGACCATGATTTCGTGGGGCGGGAGGCTCTTGAACAAATAAAAGAAAATCAGAAACGCGATATGGTTTCTCTTGTATGGAATCCGGAAGATATCCTGAAGGTCCATGCTTCCCAATTTACCGATGACCCGTATTGCCCGATCGACGAGCCAAACGATCTTGCAAAAGACTACCGTGTAGCCATCCACCAGGATAAGGTGCTCGATGCAGATGGAAATATGATCGGTGTCAGCAGCGGCCGCATGATGAGTTTATACTATCATGAAATGGTGTCTCAGTGTCAGCTAGATCTCGCCTTCTGCAAAGAAGGAACCGAAGTATACGTTCTCTGGGGCGAACCGGGGACAAAACAGATCAAGATCCGGGCTACCGTTGCACGTTTCCCGTATTTTAACGAAAACCCAAACAATAAACTCGACGTAGAGACGATTCCAAGATACAATAAATAACCGAAAGAACAGCCAGCCCGAAAGAATATACGGACTGGCTGTATCGTCAGAAATTAATTGGTAAGCTGATCCTCTGTCGTTTTCTTATCACTGGTACCCCAGGAATTCCTGCCGCCCTCTCGGTCTAAAATTCCATCCGCTCCAGGATATCCTGCCATGCCTCCCCGTCTATCTCCTCGTCATGAAACAGTTTCCTTCTGTCCTCTTCCGTAATCTTACGAATAACTCTGCATGGATTACCTGCCGCGATACACCAGTCCGGGATGTCCCTTGTCACCACGCTGCCGGCGCCGATCACCACGTTGTCTCCTATGTGTACGCCGGGGCATACCACTGTATTTCCCCCGAACCATACGTTATCCCCTACCGTCACTTCCTTGCCATACTCATATGCCGAATTGCGGCTGACCGGATGAATGGGATGCCCCGCCGTGTAGATTGCCACATTGGGGGCCATCTGACAGTTATCGCCTATCCTGATCTTTGCCACGTCTAAAAGCGTACAGTTATAATTTGCAAAGAAATTCTTTCCCACCTCGATATGTTTTCCATAATCGCAGTAGAACGGCGGGTTCACAAAAGCGTCCTCAGATTTCCCGAAAAGCTCCTTCACGGTTTCCTTAATCCCTGCAAAATCCGACCGATCCATAAAATTCAGTTTCTGCAGGATTTTCCTGCATACAAGCTGTTCCTCAAAGACCGTATCATCCGAAATATAAGCCAGGCCTGCATCCCGGCGCTGTCTGTTTGTCATATCCATTTTCACTAATCCTCCATACATTAATTTTCAGGCTGGTTGTCGAACCGCCTGTCTTTAAAATAATATTCCCGCAAGAAAAAACAGAAACGAAACAGCCGCCTGATATCTTTTATTTTACAATATCATGTTTTTATAATAAAATCATTCAACATTCTCCGTTTTTATATAACAATTTCCCATTTATGAGGTGATCTTATGTATAACAACACAAAATACTGCTCCGTGTTCAATTCAGATTCTTCTGAAACGGTTGCATATAATAACCCTCTGTTCCCCGCCTATGTGGTATACGGACTCCTTTCCTCCTATCCGGACTATTCTTCCGTCAGCCACTGGCACAAGGATCTGGAGTTTATTCTGATAAAAAAGGGAACTATGACCTATAATGTAAACGGCCGGCTGATCGATCTGGAGAAAGGCAGCGGAATCATGGTAAACAGCTATCAGCTCCACTATGGCTTTTCTGCGGAACATAACGAATGCGAATTTGTCTGCATCCTGCTCTCCCCGGAATTATTGCAAGTGAACGATTGGTTTTACCAGAACTATATTGAGCCTGTCACCGAAAATTCAGCATACCCTTACCTGTATCTTAGCCGGAATGGCTGGATGGCGTCCGTCATGGAAAAACTGGATGAGATTTATGATTCTTTTGGCAAAATCCCCACAGAACCTTTATCCTATTTTGAATTGATGGAAGATTATTTTATGCTCATGAAAATATTGTATGAAAATCTCGATATTGGAAGCCAGACACGGAAACCGGAATCTCCCGACCTGTCTTCCCTCCGAAACATGATGGCCTACATAGAGGAACACTACATGGAGCACATCACTCTGGCAGATATCGCCCTGTCCGGCGCCTGCTGCAAAAGTAAATGTTCCCTGCTCTTTAAAAAGTATCTACGCGATACCCCTATTACTTATACCACGAAGCTCAGGCTGCGGAAAAGCCTTTCCACGCTGCTTGGTTCAAATAGCAGCATCGCTGACATAGCCATCAGCTCCGGCATCGCCCCTTTTCCTATCGGCATATAAGTAAGAGCCATTCCATAAATGAACAGCTCCCGCACAATTTCTTTATAAAAGGGCGTGCCCCTTTTCACAGATCTGGTAGATTTCCTCCAGTTTTTCTTCAATCATCGGCTCATACTTCTCTTTTTTCTTCTCCACCAGCCGCCGGTACAGAAAATAAGGAAGGATCCATCCGATAAATGCCGGTATGGCAAGGAGGATGCACAGCCAGATAATCGGCGGCGTATGGACGACCGCAAAGGTGGAACCCGCCATGAACGCCGTCCCGATGATTCCTGTTACCAGCGCCCACACCGTTGGCATCCGGGTTTTCGCCTCTTCCATCACTTCGATTTCATGGGTACAGGCTTCAAAATTTCTCTGCAGCCTTGTCAGTTCCATCTTATTTACAATCTTACGGTTCCGCTTCATGCGGAGCGTGACGTTGTGAGAGGCGGGGCGGATGTTTTCCGAAGGCTGCACTGTTTCCTCCATCTCCCATCCAAAGTTCTCATAGCAGTCTGCATACATGGATGCCTGCTCCCTGGGAACCGTAACCTCTTTATATTCATAACCGATATATTCTTTTTTTTCCCGCATTATCTTTCCTCCGTTTCCATTCTGCTGTCCGCAGGAAGCAGCGGCAGGGTTACCGTAAATAACGACCCTTTCCCTGCGGTGCTTTCCACAGTAATGCTTCCATCCGACAACTGCAGGATTCTTTTTACCAGCGCAAGCCCCAGACCGTTCCCCTGTGTGGAATGGGAAGCATCTCCCTGATAAAACTTGTCAAACACATGCTTTACTGTCTCTTCATCCATACCACATCCGGTATCCGCCACGGAAACCGTGACATTCTCCCCATCGGAAATCTGTGAAAGTGTGATTGTTCCTCCGGACGATGTAAACTTTACCGCATTGGACAGAAGGTTCGTCCATACCAGTTCCAGCAGCCCTTCATCCGCCATGATCGTTACCCTCTCTTCCAGCTCTGCCTCAAATTCAATGTTTTTTTCCTCCCATTGATTCTCAAACTGCAGCGCACAGTCACTGAGCTGCCTGCACAGATCATAGCTTTGGGATACCGGCTGGATGACCTGCTTTTCCAGCTTATTCAGTTTCAGCATATTCGTGATCAGATTTCCAAGGCGCTCGGAGGCCCGCAGAATGTTCCGGGTATATTCCCTCTGGGTTTCTTTTGGCAGCTCTTCTTTTTCCAGAAGCTGTGCATTGGTGTAAATCACAGAGAGCGGCGTCTTGAATTCATGGGACACATCGGAAAAAAAGTCTGTTTTCATCGTCTCCATGCTTCCCAATTCTTCTACCATCTTATTGAAGTCCATAATCATGACATCCAGGTAATCCCATTTGTCCGGCGTGTTCATGGTCGGTACGTAGACGGAAAAATCTCCGTTGGCCACAAGACTGGTAGCTTTCGCCAGTGTCTGCATCGGGACTTCGTAAGCCTTTTCCATCCGGTAACGGGTATAGCGTGTCACGCCGCCTGCCACCAGCGCCCAATAAACTAATGGTATGAGTATCTGCAGCCACCAGCTGAAATTTTCTTCCTCTCCCAGAACAACCAGCCCCATATGCACCCCGGACATCAGAAGCAGTATCACAAAAAGCACTGCAAAAAGAGATACCGGGAAACGGGACTGGCGGACTTTTTCCACGCTTTTTCTTCTATCCCCTGTCCCTGTCATTTCAGCACCGCCTTATATCCCAGTCCACGGACTGTTTTAATTTCAAACCCGTCGCAGCCGGAGAATTTGTCCCGGAGCTTTGTAATATACACGTCCACCGCCCGCAGGCTGGTATCGCTGTCCACGCCCCAGAACTCATCCATAAGCTGCGCCCGTGAAAATGTTTTGTTTGGATAAGAAAGCAGTTTATAAAGAATGTTAAATTCCCTGGTCGTCACGGGAATTTCTTCCCCGCTTACAACCGCCGTCATCGCATCCCCGTCCAGCTCCAGATTTCCCACCTCCAGCCTTCGGTGTGTTTCAATATTCGCCCTGCGCAGAAGCGCCCGGACACGCAGGAGAAGCTCATCCAGCTCCAGCGGCTTTACCATATAATCATCGATCCCAAGCTGGAACCCCTTCTGTTTGGAAGGCAGATCGTCCTTTGCCGACATAAACAGGATCGGGATATGGCGGTTTACCTTCCGGACCGTCTCCGCAAATTCAAACCCGTCAATTTCCGGCATCATAATATCAGAAATAATCAGGTCATACAGATTATTGTACATTTCGTCATAAGCGTCTCTTGCACCCAGACATCCTTTTACCTGAAAACCGCTGTCGCTTAAGTAGGTACATACCGTCTGGTTTAATTTTACGTCATCCTCCACTACAAGAATCTTTACCACGTTCTCTTACCTCCCGTTTTTTATTCCCGTTTTTTATATTTCCTATCTGTACCGTTGTCCGGATAATTATCGTGACCGCCATTCCCAGAACGATCAGACACACGGCTGTCCCTGTCAGGGCTGTCATGCGCTGGCGGAAAGCCGCATCCCCTGCCGCCCCGAACTGTGTCAGCATGGCAGTTTCCAGGGAAAGCATGGATACAAGAGCAGCCGTCAGGTTAATGACCTTTGCCGCCGAAAGAACAGGACTGCCGTATTTCCGGAACCTGATCACATTCCGGACTGCCGTAATGACTGCATAAAAGGTATACATTGCCATCAGATAGATCAGCATTCCCGGATAGGTAAAGCCGCTGTTTTTCCGGACTACAAGAATCGTCATTCCGGCCAGCGCCCAATCAAGGATCATCAGAACAATGCCGCACATCCGGCATCTGTATAATTCCCGGATCCGGTTTTCTTCCCCTGCTTCCTTCGTTCTCACATGATGGAGCAGCGAAAAACGCATCACCGCCAGAAGAATATAATAAACCGCCAGTGTCCCGAACCAGACAGAGCGGTAACAGATTCCGGAAAACAGCTTCAAGCCTGCGTAAAGCAGGTTGATAAACAATCCCGGATATAAAGAAATCTCCGCCCGGAACGCAGATTCCTTCACATACCGTTCCACAAAAGAAATCCCTTTCAGTTTCTTTACAAGGTAATTCTCTTCCATCTCAGAACGAAACCACTTCGTCAGCCGGAAAACGCCCGTACAGGTAATGATAAGCGCATAACTGGACAGGACATAAGCAGCATAACAAATAGACTGCGGCACAGAAAGGTCTGCAAACACCCATATTAAAAGCAGAAAAGACGGAACGGCAATCAGCAGGGTTGGGATTAGCGGTAAAATACACCGTTTTTTTATGGATTTAAAAATCTTCTGTAAATCCATTTTACACCTCACATAACGGAAAATCTACCGATTCTTTGCTGCCACTATACCCCGCTTTTATTCATGTTTTGTTTGAGAAATGTTTCAGATTTATTAAATTGCTACTATCTGGAGTATCTGCGGTGAACTGGTTATGAAAAATAGCCCACCCGGTAACCGTTCCAACTGTGTTCAATAACACAGGCGGATTACCTGCCTGGTGGGCTGGATATTCTGTAATTTTTAACACTGGCTGAGTCTATTCTGCCTCACCCTTCATTGATTGTGACTGTGACCGTACCGATCTGGGCATTAGTACCGAAATCCGGCACAGTACCCAGACCATAACTATACATACCAAACTCAACATAAGCAGAAGGCGCGGCATCCGGATTACCTTCGGATTCTACAGACGCATCCGCAAGCGACAAGGCCGCCGCCACATCATACATATCACCAGATGTAAATCCTTTATCTTCATGCCAAATACTATCATTATACATATAAACCGACATAACCTGATAAAACTCATCTGATGCCCGTTTGAATCCAACCGTCGCATCAATCGCTGTATTGGAGTGGTTCGTCACAGTGATCGTGGATGATTGATCCCCATTCGCATTAAACCATCCCGTTGATGAATCAGTTGTGTATGTATGTGTGTCCGGGTCCCATATTCTTGATTCACCGGCTTTGTACGTGAAGTCAAGGGAATCCCACACAATATCCACACGGTAGACAGTACCTGCCGTTCCTTCAACGTAAGTGCCCCTGACGGCTTGTGATGCTGTCCCCTGGTTTTCATTAATCGTTTCCGCCGCCACCGACGCCACATTCGTCATACTGGCGCACATAGCCGCCGCTGTCAACAAGGCTGTGGTTTTTCTGAATTTCCTCATTGCATCGCTTCTCATTGTGTTGCCCTTCATGTATTGCCCTCCCTTGCTGTATTGTATACTTTTCAGGACTTCCCGCCGTACTTGCTGCACCTGCCGTATTACTCGCATCTGCTGTACCTCTCATGCTGCTTCTTTTTAAGCAGCAAAAAACCGCTGGCTGTCAGGGCATACTGCACCTATAGTCAACGGTTTTATTATCGGTATTGGATTTTGCGTAAAAGAATTACAAAAGGACAGAGTTACGTTGCCTGCCTGCCTGCCTGCCAACAAATCATCGCATATCTGCCCATTTTCTGCAACTCCTTTCTGACTATTTTTTTGATTCCTGCCGGAACTTCTGTTAAAGCTTTGGCTTCTGCGGAAACTCCTTCAAAAAACTATGGTTTAATTATACAAATTTTTCCCGTTTTTTCAATAGATGCGGCACGAATCGTAAAAAATCCGGCACGAACCGTGTTTATCATACACGTGAGACAGATTGCACTTCTACTTTCTACTCATATAAAATATATCAATGGCCTTACTTGCAAATTCTGCAGTACCAGCTCCGCCAACAGCGTCAATATTTTCCGTAAGCTCTCCTCCACCGGCATACATTCTTCCAAGACCGCATAAAATCTTATCAGAACATGTATAGAAATGCTCTGTAATGTAATCTTGAAGCTTTCTTACCTGTAGTTGAACCTGTTCATCAATTGGATCCATTTCCTTCATCTTTCCGAACTCAGCAAATATTTGCATAAACTCATTTGTAACAGTGGCTTCATCCTCTTTTGTCCAATTCTTCGTTTTTTCTTCAAACTCTTTGTACTCAGCAGTCTGGCCCCACTGTTCTTTTGCTCGTTTAGAATACTCATCAATTTTTCTTGTATCAAATACTTTAAAATCCATATATTTCACTCCTATTCCTTTTATTCCTCGAGCGAAATTAATAAGATTTTCAAGATGCTCCTTTTTCATAGTAAGCAATTCAATTTGCTGTTCCAATGCTTTATTTCTATCAAAGTTGGGCGCATCTATTATCTCTTTAATCTCCTTAAGTGGAAATTCCAATTCTCTAAACAGTAAAATTTGCTGCAGCCTTTCCAGAGATGTATCGTCATACAACCTGTATCCTGACTCTGTATATTCAATAGGTTTTAAGAGTCCAATGGTATCGTAATATTGCAGAGTGCGTATACTCACTCCTGTTAGTTTACTTACCTCATTCACTGTCATCATCGGCATTTCCTCCTCTCGATAAGTATACTCTAAACTATTACGCAGCGTAGGAGTCAATAGCTTTTTGAAAAAAATCAAACTTTAGCTTCTCCACAGAATTTTCCATTCATAAGATGATAAAAATCATCCTGCTAAGGTGTCCTTTTCAAAAGAAATGTATCACCGGCTTTAAACATGGGCATGAACCTGACCTCGGATCTGCGTATAATAATGTTCCATTGCATACGCGAACTCTTCATTAAATTTCTGAGCCGCAATCCGACTGACCTCCAGATCCGGTTTTAACATATCAAACGCATGCATATCCATATCGTATATATCCAATTTAGCCGGAATACCTGCCGCTTTCAGATTATGTATATATGCCTTTGTTTCTTCAAAAAACGGTTCTCCATTTCCAACAAAAGTATAGGCCGGCGGCAATCCGGAATAGTCTTTTTGTCTTGCCGGTGCTGCATACGGGGAGACTTCTTTTTTGGCTTTAGATCTGAGATACATTCTCCACCCAAAATGATTTCTTCTTGTATTCCATACTCTTCCGTGGTTATTCTTTGAACTGGCCGTATCGTAATTATCCAGCATCGGATACAACGGCATCTGATAAGCGATTTTCACTGTTTCTTTATCTCTGGCCAACATACATAATGCTGCTGCCAGACCACCGCCTGCACTTTCTCCACCGACAAAAATCTGATCATCACGAATTCCAAGCCGTCCTGCATGTTTTTTCATATACAGGAGTACCTGATAGCAATCCTGGATCGCAGCAGGATAAGGTTTGATACAGGCCAGTCGGTATCCCGGCGAAATTACCGTCACCCCGAACTTTCTTACAAGATCCAGTGCACGTGACATATAGACCATTTCCTTCATTCCGAGAAAATATCCGCCTCCATGGATCCATAGCACACCTGCCCTTTTTTCTGTCTGATTATCCGGTCTCAGCACCAGCAATGGTATCTTATGATTTTTCGCATATATTACTTCTTTTGATATTCTGATATCCTTTTGTTTTTTCATCATTCGCCTCATTTTTTCATAAAAGTCATAACCACCGGCAAAACCGGTTGTCATGACTTTTTGATACTGGTTGCATGGTAGTCCATATTTGTCCACACTTGTCAAGCGACTTCATCGCCGGGAATCCTATCAAATCCCTTAATCACCCAATCATTTTAGATACTTCTGCTGGAAATATCCCTTCTTTTATATATCTGCGACGAAACTCCGCTATAACCCCACTATGCTTACTTGAATCAAAATTATCAAATGTCAAAACTGCTCTCAAAGCATGGAAGATGGAATAATATGCCCTGTTATTTGCTATGCGGTAGTTTCCGCTGTTGAACAGCAAATGTGCCGCATCCAAATCCTCCTTCGAGCGTTCAATACGATATTTTGCATAATCCTTCTGAATCTCCTTATTATCAGGCAAACTGAACCCCCTCTTTCTGCACGTTCTGATAAAACTTGGAAACCGGCATATAATATTGGAACTGTTGATAATTCTGAAATACCGGCGTCAGCACAACATCATAGGCCAGATCAAGCCGATCCGATGCGTCCAGTATTTTTTTTCTCTCTTCATTCATCTTTTCTGCAGGGCTGTCAAGCAGCACCATAATATCAATATCGCTATCCTGTTCAAAATCGCCCCGGGCACACGAACCATATAAAATCACTTTTCGCAATGCCTTGCCATAAATCATTTTAGCTTCTTCGGCAAACAGCTTTACTACTTCCTGAATCTTTTCCTCTGTCATGCAATCACATCCTCTCTGTTAAACAGCAATTTCTTTCAAGTCAAATCACATATCTTAACTATATTATACCCAAATCCTTGCCTCCGTGCTCTACACTCTGTCACTGACGAATCGAATCAGACAACTGCTAAAAGAGCCGATCGCTGATATGCCTGCCGTTCCCAGCAAATGCAGTCCCATCTGCCGTGCTGCCAGGCGCCCTTTGTTCTCATCCATCAATAGCAGATCAGTTCCGCAGGCATCTGATAAAATAATGGCTTCACTTTCTCCCATGTCCAAACCAGTGGCACGCCTTAGTAAATCTACGGATTTACTGTCCTCAACTGCTACACGTTACAATTTTCCAGCCAAACCAAGCTGCCCCAGTTTATCATATAATTCTATCAGCTCATACTTGCGGATTCCCAGTATTTCTGCTGCTTCGCCATGCCTTCCGGCACCCGGATTTTCACGTCAGTCAGTGTCATATTTCCACTCCTTTCTGCTCTTCCGCATAAGAAACTCCTGCCACTCCGAAACTTCCTACTGACTTCTTCTGCTTAGCTTAACTCTATTATACCTGATTCAGATTAATTTACAACCGTTCTTACCGCTTTTTCCCTCGTTGGATCTGCTCACGGGCTAACACCTCCCTATAATGTCAAGTGATTTTTCCTTTAAAATAAAGGATTTTTCAAGTTTCTATCTCAGATAGAAGAGCCAATGGTATGGGCATTTTTCTGTATCTGGTACGAAAATAGTTGGTTCTAGGTACACGAAGTAAAACGTCTTGATATTTCGCTTTACGTGGCCTTGTGTATACCCTTCCATCTATGGCAACGCACCTCCCGTGTCTACCAGGATCACCTGCGTCTCCGCAGAGTCCTCACTTCCTTCGTTCCGCCTGCCCATAACCAGGGTGTCAGCTTAGCTCCATTACAGGGTCGTACCCTAAGGTGAATATTCCTGCCGACTACTGGCTCATTCTTTGTTTTATATTTACTGACTTTCTGTTTGCTTCTTCACCCCGGCACCTTTCGGTGGACGTTTCACCGGAGATGATTCTGCATGCATCTCAGCTGTCCTGTCACAGCTGAATGCAACTCATAACCTCCTCTGAATGAGTTCCATTCAACCGTGATAGGATTCGATTATCAGTTCCCTGTTCTTGCCTTTTATGCTGCCTGATGTTCCGGCCTGCGGATATCTCCCATCATCTTCTCTGGATCATAATCCACGCCTTTCTTTAGTATCACATAAAAGACTCTTATCACTTTGCATGCGACCGCTATAAGGGCCTGCATCTTTTTCAGTGGATTATCCTTACGGGTTTTGTAATACTCGTAGATCCTCCTGAATTCCGGGTTCCTCCCAACCAAAGACAGCGCTGCTTCATACAACACGTATCTCAGACGTTTGCGCCCTCTGTAGCTGATCCGGCTCTCTCCCTTGTGCTTCCCGGATTCGTTTGCGACGATCGCATAGCCTGCCAGCTTTTGCAGCTGTTTGGGGTCATCGAAACGCTTAATGTCCCCTACCTCTGCAATAAATCCACTGACGGTGAGTAAGCCGACTCCTTTGATTGCCATCAGCTTGTCGATATATGGAATCTCTTTCAGTTTTTCTTCTATCGTTCCAAGCAGCTCTTCTACTCTTGTCGCATACACATCCATATCGTTCAGCAGGTTCCTCAATTCGATCCTTGCCGCTTCCGGTGCTTCCTTGCTGCCAATGCTATGCTCTGCGGCCGTTACCAGGGTCTTTGCCCTCTTCATTCCGACTCCTCTCAGCTTCGCTTCTCTCCAGATCCGATTTACACCTTCCACACCCAGTTTGCAAATGTCTTCCGGCAGTGGGGCCGCTTGCAGGACCATCCTTCCACTGGCCGCTTTTAAATCCCTATAAACGTCCTTATACTCAGGGAAATAGATGGAAAACCATCTGGCGATCCGGTTTTTGGCCCGCGTCAGTTCCTCCTGTGCCTGGAACCGTAGGTTTGATAAACTTCTGATCTCCGCATAGATCCCGGCCGGTATGTAAGGATAAGAAAATCGTCCTTCATTTACAAGACCAGCAATCGTCTTTGGATCTTTACGGTCATTCTTGTTGGGGTTGTTGTCATCCAATTCTTTCGACTTTTTCACATGATGGGGATTCACATGCACCGGCTTCATTCCGTTATCCTGCAGGAACTTCCCGAGTGCAAACCAGTAATGACCGGTCGGCTCCATTCCGGGAATTACAGCGGTTTTTCCCTGTTTCACTAGCAATTCCTCCATCCATGCCTTGAATGCCTGGAAACCTTCCTCACTGTTGCTGAATTCGAAAGGTTTCTTCGTGTATTCATAGTTTCTCCAGTCGAAAGCACGGGCGAAGTGCGTTCCACTTCCAACATCTATACCAACAATCAAAGTTTTTTCAGTTATGGATGCAATCTTAGCGTTTTGTGTGTTATACTTCATTTCAGATACCTCTCCGTTCTATAAGATTTGTACTAACCGGCAAAGTCAGTAAATCTTATTTTACTCTGAGGTATCTTTTTATCAACCACCTTTCTTGGAATTCCCTATATTTGAATTATACAGGAAGCTCCATTTTCTCCCGCAGTCGGCGCAGGTCAAGATATATATACCGTCCTGCCGTGCTGCATGTCCGTCCGTACCGCTTGCCGATTTCCGCATGGGTTAAATGTTCAAGAAGTACAGGGAGATGACTTCCTGCTCTGTTTCCGGCAGAGCGGACAGAGCGACAACAAGGTCTGGATTGCTCAACATGACAGTCTTACCGCAGACCGTAAACGGATTTTCCTCGCTTGATGATGGCTTTACAAAATATTCATCCGTGGCAGTGAACGGCATGAACTTTTCTTCGGACAGATATTCAAGGGAGATTTCCCGCTTCCACTTTGAATACAGCTTGCGGATTGCGTCAATGGACGCATGGCGAATAACACTCTTGCAAAAAGCATTGTTCGTATATTCCTACCGCCACTCCTTAGATTTCTTTTGTATACAATTCTTTTAATGCCGTTATACCCAATGGAATCGCAATCAAAAAGGTAAGAAAATCCGATGCAGGCTGTGTAAGTTCCAAGCCCTTTAGTCCCAGTACGGCAGATAGAATCAACAGAACCGGAATAAAAATCAACCCTTGCCTTGATATGGCAAGAATCGTTGCCGGAAGCGTCTTACGGATATTCTGTAAATACATATTCATGATAATAACCCAACCGAGAAGCGGCAAAACTATACATTGATAGCGTAACGCAGCAGCTCCGATTTCAATGACAGCAGGATCATCACGAAAAAGACCGATCGCGGATTCAGAAAAGAAATACAAGAATACAGAAATCACCACCATAAAGACAGTAGAGACGCTGACACTGAACCATACCGCTTTTCGTACACGATCATATTTTTTTGCTCCGTAGTTGAAACCGCAGACTGGCTGAAAGCCCTGTCCAAATCCCAAAATTGCAGCGCCGGAAATATTGATGATTTTAGTAAACACAGCGAAAGCGGCAATCGCCGCATCACCATACACTCTGGCACATTGATTAAGCAGAAGCGTTGCGATACTGGCAAGCCCCTGCCGGCACAGGGAGGGCAAACCACCGCCGGCTATTTCCAGATAATAATTCTTTTTCGGTGTAAAGTTTCTCCACCGGATAGATATATTACTGGACTTTTGACATCCAATAAACAGAACAACAAAACTGATAAACTGACTGATGATCGTTGCTAAAGCCGCTCCGGCAACTCCCATATGGAAAGTAAAAATCATCAATGGATCTAATACAATGTTAGAGACGGCCCCTGAAACAAGTCCAATCATGCTAAATAAGGAATTTCCCTCCAGCCGCAGTTGATTATTCAATACAAACGCTGCCATCATCCACGGTGCGCCAATGAGAATATACGTCATATAAGCAACAGTATCGGCCAACATAGTATCCGTGGCTCCCAGAAGAAATGCCACCGGAGTACGGAAAAAAAGTCCCACCACCGCAAAAATAATCCCTACAAAAATTGCAGAAAAGAAACCTGTGGCAGCTATCTCTGCGGCTTTCTCATATTCTCTCTGCCCGATTGCCCGGGAGATATAATTCCCTGAACCATGACCGAAAAAATATCCGCATGCCTGGATAATTGCCATCAAAGAAAAGACGAGACCTACAGCGCCAGTTGCACTGTTGCTATTCAGCCTTCCCACAAAAAAAGTATCCGCCAAATTATAAAATGCAGTTACCAACATACTGATGATGGTTGGCACTGACATTCTGCAAATCAGCTCCGAAACAGGACAGGTCTACATTTGTTCGCGCTTTTTGTCTATTTTCGTCTGTTCATCTTGTTGCATATTCGTTACCTACTCTTTCTAATTCATCTTGTACAGTTTTTGTATATAACAGTGGCTCACCATGAGCAGGACATAACCATCGGACATCCATGGAAAGCACAAGACCTAAAGATTTTGCCATTTCTCTGTCATTCCAGTCCATGGCACGACCCATGGGAATGGGCTTTCCATTTTTCGTTTTAAACAGATCACCAACAAACAGAAAATCCCGATATTGAAAGATTGTATGCCCGGGAGTATGTCCCGGGGCAGCGATTCTTATTAAATCATAGGAATCACAATCCGCACAAAAGGCAGATAAATTTGTGGAAACGTTCGGACGTAATACCAGTTCCACCAATCGTTTCACACCCGGGCGGTGTTTGCTGCCTGACGCAAAGGGCAGGTCTTCAGGGTGGATATAGGCTCTGGCCGGATGGGTTTGTTGGACAGAAACCAGGTTTCCCACATGATCCACATCATGGTGTGTCAGAAAAATTGCATCCAGATGATTTCCGTTTGCGCTTAGAACATTATTTAACTCCCTGAGCAGTCGGGCACTCTGTCCCGGAATGCCGGTATCAATTAAAATATTCTTTTTACCGCAGATCAAATACACATTGCCACCAGCCAGCTTTATCTCCATAACTTCATCTGATAATTTCATTCACAACACCTCATTTCTCCAACCGTTTTAATAGGCTTTCAATCAAATAGCGGTAACTCTCATCAGCGCTTACCTGCCCTCGCTGAAAATAACCCGCCATCTCCAATGTAACAAAGCCATGCATTGCGCTCCGATAGGCTCGTGCAAACTGAATTTTCTCTTCCTGTGTCAGCGAATAAGTATCCAAAATCTGGTACAACGCTGCCATGACAGAATGGCTTTCCTCTTTCAAGGAATCATCCTCAAAGGAAGGCATATGGGCGATCGCTTTATATAGTTCCGGGTTTTCCTTTGCATAATTACGATAGGAAACAGCGATTGCCCACAGTTTTTGATCGTTTGTTTGATTTTCTCCGCCAGACTGGAGCTGTTCGGAAAGTCTTTCCAGTGCCATGTGACCAACCCAAACCGTCAATTCTGATACATTTGAAGCATGATTGTAGAGGGAAGACGGTGTGACTCCCAATTTGCCTGCAAGCTCCCGCAGGGAAAATTGGTCAAATCCTTTCTCCTCAATAAGATTTGTCGCCGCTGCTAATATATCCTCTTTTGCTAATCCCTTTCTCGGCATAACAACACCTCCTAAAATGAACACTGTTCGTTTTTTATTATATGAACAGTGTTCGTTTTTGTCAAGCAGTTTCAAAAATTCTTTCTCACTTCAAATTCGCTTCTCATTAATGCGCCAGCTAAGAGACATCGCACAACTTATCGCTGTTAAGAAGAAAAGTGCTATGCAATCAGAAACTTTTTTGCAAAGCGAAATAATGCTCTCTGGCGTAGCAAAATGCTTTGCAAAATCGACCGGCAGCTTTTTTCCCGCGCCACATATTTTGCAAAGGGGCTCTGCCCCTCTTGACTCCCCGTTGTTTTTCTCCGATCCATGCCAAAAACTGCTTTATGGCAAAGCCAAGAAACTCCACAAGAGGATCTGATTTTTTGTCGTTCATAGTAACGCCCCTTCTGAAAGGATGGAAACAGCCCCGCAGACAGAAAGAGCAGCCCATTAATCCTCCGGGTAAAAGATAAGAGAGAAAAGCAGTTCAAACATGGCATCCAAAGTGCGATCCAGCGCCTCTTGGTGCAGCATTTCCTTTGCCTCCTGGATTGAAAAAATCCTTCCGCTCTGCAAAGAGATGTTCCATGTATGGGATAATTCCCACGTTAAAATTTGCTGCAACAAAAACAAACAGGAGCCGTATTATACGACCCCTGCCTGTACGCTAATCATAAATTATTTTTGCTAAAATGACTTTCTCGGCCTGCTCCCTATAAGCGTTTGCCGCCCGTCCTTTTTCTGCCTTTCCTGTTTTTCTTAATACAGCTTCGCGCCCGCCGGGATCCGGTCATCCACCATCAGAAGATGAAGACCTTCCTTCCCGTTTTCCTCATGAACCGCCGATATCAGCATACCGCAGGAATCGATTCCCATCATCTTGCGCGGCGGCAGATTTACGATAGCAATGCAGGTCTTTCCGACCAGCTCTTCCGGCTCGTAATACTCGTGAATACCGCTTAAAATCGTGCGGTCCGCACCGGTGCCGTCGTCCAGGGTAAACTGCAGGAGCTTTTTGCTCTTCGGCACTGCCACGCAGTCCTTCACCTTCACGGCGCGGAAATCGGATTTGCTGAAGGTTTCAAAATCAACCATTTCCTCAAAAAGCGGTTCGATTTTTACATTAGAAAAATCTATCTTCTCCGCAGACTTTTCCGCCGCCGGAGCTGACGCTGCACTCTGTGCCGCATTATTTGCTTCATTCTTTGCCGCCCCCTGCGATTTCATCGTCGGGAGTACCCAAGAGGAAAATGTATTACCCCGTATTATTAGGTATTATCCCGTATTTGCTGGATTTTCGGAAAGTATTATCAAGTATTATTCCGTACCATGCAAACAAAATTTGTGGTAAAATTGTAGTAATTCGCTTTTTTTGTAGTTGTGATTCACACATCCAACTTTAAGGACTCTTCCCTAAAATATATCCAGATTGTGTGATAAATTTTCGATTGATTCTTTCTTTTTTGCATCTGTGACTTCCGCATATATATCCATCGTAGTTTCAATATTTGCATGTCCCATGACAGCCTGAATGACTTTTATATTGGTTTCCTGTTCACAGAACCTTGTACAAAAGGTATGCCTCAAATGGTGGCAGGAAAAATGTGGAATGATAACCGGCTGACGTTTCTCCTTTTTCGCATTTACCACTTCCTCGGCATTGTAATTCTCCAGAATCCGCTTAATTGTCCGGTTTACCGTCTGTGGATTGTGAATGTTACCGAAACGGTTACAAAAGATAAATCCCGTCATTCCATCAATCACTGTACTGTTGAATCCATTTTCTTTCTGTAGCTCATACTCTTTCTGGAACGCTTCGTAAACCGCATCCATCATAGGAACTGTCCGAATACCTGCTTCCAAATCCTCCCATCGCAGCCCGATCACTTCGCCTATCCTGCATCCAGTTCCCAATAAAACGGTAAATAATGGATGCCAATGATTGAATGTAGGGTTGTTTTCAGTGTACCTCATAAATGCTCTTTGCTGTTCTACGGTCAAGGCGTGTCTGACGCCCTTATTTTTCCCTGCTTTTCTCTTAATCTCTGCCATAACGCCCTCCGAAGGATTCATACGGATAATCCCGTCTCGCACTGCTAACTGAAATGTCGGGTGCAGCACGGTATGGATTGTGTCAAGTGTATTTGCCTGCAACTTCTTTTCATTTAACAGGTAATAGTATACATACGTCTTATCCGTCCGTTGGGATTCCCCCTTTCGTAATGCTCTGCCTTTGTTGTCTTTTCTTGCTTTTGTCGCCATCTCTGCTCCTTTCATCAAGGAAAGAGATTTTGCACCTCCGCATCCGGTGTCTTTAATAATAACAAAATTTAAGGTTGCACTGCCAGCCACATAACTATCTAATCCGTCAAGCTGGTTTTTAATCAAATCCGCCTCTTTTTCTCTAAGCGTCGGCAAGTCTCTGGCATAAATAAATCTGCGTTTTTTGAACGGATCAGTATATGTATAGAAAGCAGCATCTTCGCACAAAGTCCCCGCTACTTTGTCTGTAATCAGATAATTCCCGCTCGTACCTTTACTTCAATACCCAAACTGGCATTCCTTCGTTTTCAATATCCGACAACTTTACGCCACGATGTCGCAAAGTGCCGGACACAGGCAGTCGTGGCGTATCTGTCACATAGCTTCACTGTTTTCTACGTCCTGCAGAAAAAGATATGAAATTGTCAATGTACGCTTGTCTGCTGTTTCTGGCAGGAGTAGAAAGGGAATACTCCTGCTCAGAGAACGTCAGAGTTGAATCTCAAAATCCAAAATCTTTGTTATGAGCTTTGTTTCCATTCTCCGCTTCATATACTCATCTGTCACATAATGCGTATTTCCATATTCATCCTTCATTTTTCTCTTACATTGTGCATTTATGTACGGCTGAAAATAGAACAACACCTGATTGATCGAATCCGCATCTCCTTGGATTGCTTTCTCAATAACGGAAAATTCAATCGGTTCTCTCTTTTTCTTCATATATAAATCACTCCATCCATTTCTTTAATAGCCGCAGGGAATCTGCTTTATGATAATGAACGGTACTCTGTACCAGATTCAGATATTCTGCAATTTCTTTTTCTGTCATATCCAGAAAATATGTCATCAGTACGATCATTCTCTTCCTTTCCGGAAGTTTGCTGAGTGCATCGCTGATATCTGCATTTTTAACCGAAACTTTCTTGTCCATGACCTGAAAGCTGTCTGTTTCTGGATAATCGTCGTACCAGACCAACTGCATCCATTCTTCCTGAAGAAGTTCCGAAAAATTCACTTCTCTTTCTCTCTGCTTCTCCAGTTCCTTCCGGTAATTTTTTGCTTCGCCGTCTAAAACCTTAATGCAATATACGCAAAACTTTCTCCGCACAATATCCTGTTCCTGTTTTGTCAGTTTCAAAGGGGATCACCTCCCCTCTGCGCCAACGCTTTATTGAAAATCATCTGACTGCCCCTTTCATAGCGAGGACAGACAGATAACCTTGAAAAAATCGAACAATAGCAAAAAAAATTTAATATGCTTTTTATCACAATAAAACCTGCTAAGAAAAGTCAATAGTTTTTTGCAGATTTTTAGAATATTTTTCTTTTATAAAATTAGGTACAACAAGTAGACTGTCATTTAGGCAGCCTTTTTGCAGTCTTTCATTTTGATATTTATTTTATATCCGTATAGACTTCTTTAACTCGTGCGTAATATATTCTGAGAAACTTATTCAGCCCTGCTATTTTAGCAGCTTTTTTTGACTTGCCTTCAGATTCTTTTTTGACTATATACTGGTAAACTGGATCATCTGGCCTTGGGTGCGTTTTTATGCATCTCATGGTTTCATAGCCGACTTTACGCAGAGCCGCCGACCCACGTTTAGTTATCTTTCGATTAGAACCAACAAATTGCCCCGATTCATAAGGCGGAGTATCTATTCCCGCATATGCTATTAAAGCCTTTCCGCTATGGAACCTCCTGACATCACCAATTTCAGCAATTAGCTTTGGCGCCAGAACTTCTCCCACGCCTCCCATTCCCCTCACAACGGAATATTCCGGCAGGCTCTTTGCTAATTCCTGCATTCGTGATAAGATTATGCTTAGAGTTGCATCAACTTCTTTGAGCACTCGGACCGCTTCAGTTACCAGCATTTTGACGGATGGGGTTTCTGAAGATAAGGTAGGAATGCCTTCACGGGCCAGGGCATATATGGCTTTCGCCTTGTCCTGGCTCTGATGGTATTTCTTTTCTTTTGCCCAGAACGTGTACTGCTTTATAAATTCTGTTTCACTAAGACATGTGATAGTATCATAGTGCCAAAACCGTTCAACAAAATCACTCAATTTATCCTTTCGGTTTCCTTCATTCCAACTTGCAAGCATCCCCTTGATTCCAGGCATTGTATAATCCAGCAAATGCGTCAATTCATGCAGGGACATGATATGCAGTTTCATATAGTGCCTATATTGCTGTCCCAGCATCTTAAGTTCTCCATACACATCACCTGATGCTTTGAACTCTGCCATCGTAAACCAGTGCTCAATGCCGTAATTAGCAATAATCCTGGAATCTATCTTATCTGCGAATAATCTTTCTTCTTTTTCCTGTGAACCTCCCGCTTTTTGTTCACTGCTGTCTTTCATCTCGTCTGCGCTTATTCTATCTTTTCCATATACAGCCAGACCAAACAGTAACAATACAGCAAGTACCGTTCCAAATATTTTCTTCATTATCCAACCTCCCCGCTGTACAGCCTTCCCTTACAGTAACTTTCTTCCCAGCTCATATGCCTTTTCCGGAAATTCTGACTGCTGTGTCATAAAAGGCGTCCCGCAGCCTCTTCCGGAGATGATTCCCATATCCTGCAGGTTCAGATACCTGACCAGTGTTTTATAATGTTCTTCCAGTGCATCAAATGTCCATCCATCGTTATTCCATGCTGCTGCAAGCAATGCTGATTTCATATGCTTTCTTTGTATGCTTCCGTTAAAAGCACAAAACCTGTCAATCAGAATTTTAAGCTGTGCGGACATTCCATAATAGTAGAGCGGTGTGACAAATACAAGCATATCGGCGCTCAGTATCTCCTTTTTTATCCATTCCATATCATCCTTCTGCACACATGGACCATCATATCCGCAGGCAATGCACCCTTTGCATGGGTTGATATGACAGTGTGCGGCATCAATGATACCCACTTCATTTCCTGCTTCCTTTGCGCCTTTTGCAAATCTTTCCGCAAGCATATTTGACGATCCTCTTTTATTCGGGCTTCCTTCCAATATTACAATCTTCATTTGTTTCCTCTTCTGTTACAGATTTATTCCATTATCTTTTCCCAATACCGGACAGTTGAAAGTTCCAGCTTATCTGCAGCATTTTCCATACGGAAAATTTCTTTTTCCGTAAGTTTTATCTTCTCCGCCTTTACCACATCGGTTACATGGGAAGTTTTTGTCACTCCGACAATAGGAAGTGTCCCTTTTGCCATAGCCCATGCAATCGCAATTTGGGCGGTACTTGCATCATGAGCAGCGCTGATCTCTCCCATCACATCCGTCAGTTTCTTTATTTCCGGCATGATCGGATTATATACCTTTCCACGTTCACTCTCCTCCGGAAATGGATGCGCTTCATCATATTTTCCGGACAATGCCCCCTGCTCAAGTATCATGTACGCATAAAAAGTGATTCCCTTTTTATGGCAGTAATCCAGAATCCCGCTTTTTCCAGAAGAGCGGTTTAATAAGCTGTAATGATTCTGTACGGCGGATATTTTAAGACCTTCTTTTTCCAGAATTTCTTCTGCCCGTTTCAGCTCCGCAAGATTGTGGTTAGACACTCCGATTTCTTTGATCTGCCCGCTTTTTGCAAGCGGAATCAGCATATGCGTATATTTCTCAACGTCCATCGGATTGTGAATCCAATATATATCAATGACATCAGTATGCAGGCGTTCCTTACTGCCATTGAGCATATTCTGCATGGCCATTGGCGTACCATCCTCAATCTGCGGTGTGAATTTTGTAGAAAGAATCAATTTCTTCCGTTCCGTATTCTTTGTCAGTTCTCCCAGAATGTTTTCAGATACGCCCATCCCATAAACAACTGCCGTATCCCACAGATTCAGTCCATTATCCATTGCTGCCTCATATACTTCCTTTAAGTCTGATGCAGTGTAATGGTTCCCGAATGTCCCATCATTGCCCCATGCCCAGGCTCCCAATGCCGCTTTCGGTAAATACTTCATAAATCATTCCTCCTCATCCGTCACGGTATTACTTTTGTTTTTTCCCCATCCCATGCAGTTTCCGATCACTTCTCCCGTTCTCAGGTATTCATAGGTTGGCATTTCAAAAAGTACCGGTTTCAAAACACGATAATCAATTTTTCCTTCATCTGTGAGAACCTCTTCATTCACATATGTATTTGTTATTCCACAGATAAAACTTTCAAATCCCTCTGTACGGTAAACATCTTCTACAAAGCACTCCATAACAACAGGAGATTGTTCAATCATCGGTGTTCCTGTTTCTCCCATACAAAAATCAAACAGTCCCGATTTATCCGCTTTGGCTCCGCTGATACACCCGGCATAATCAGCAAGCGGTAGCAATGCTTCATCTACAATATTGATACTCAGCTTTTGGTTTTCCCGAATCCCTTTATTCGTATAATGGTTCTTTGCAAGGCTGACCATCACACGGTCATGTCCGATAATCCCTACATGCCCTGCCAGTACCCAGTTTGGCTTTCCTTCCACCATTGCCCCTACCACTACCAGCGGCGTGGGATACAGGCCAATGAGTGCTCCTATACTTTTCTTCATATCATTCTTTTCCTTTCTGTGTTTTGTAGCGAAGATAGTCCAGATCTTCCAGCCGTTTTTCCTGGAAATGAATTTCATCCAATGTCTGATCCCGCTTCTGCTTCAGAATCCTCATTCTTTCAGCCGTTGTAACATCCCCACGAAGGTATAATTTCATATACTGTTCGATTTCCTTCTCCTGAAATCCTATATTGTGGAGTGTCATAATCATTCCAAGACGCTGCAGATCCTCGTCATCATACTGCCAGTTCCCCATTACTTTTTTTACCTGATCGCACAGATTCCACTTTTCATATTCTTTCAGAATTTCCATTGGAATCTGGTACCGCTCGCTTGCTTCCTGAATTGTCATAGACGATTTATCACCCCTGTCTGTAAAATAATTTTATTAAAAAAATAGATGCCCTTCCGGACATCTACAATATAACATTCTTCCTTTCTTCATGTCTAATATCTATTCTAAATTTTCAGAAATGCTCATTTTGTATTTCTTTAAAAAATCAATAAATTTATATACCGCCTGCGACGCAATCTGATTTTTCTTCCACACAATGACTGCCCCTGTTTCTACCGCAGGCGACAGCGGCACAAACCGCAGATTATCATACTCTATCCCAAGATGGAAACAAACAGCGCAGCCTATCCCCCTCTCTACCATCACAGCAGCATTGTTAATCAGGTTATAGGTTCCCACTATCTGTATCTGGTCAAAATAATGGTCAAACCAGCTCGCCAGTTCGTTCTGAACCATCGGACGTTTTACCATGAGCAGGGGAACCTGCAGCAGATCCTCTGGTCTGATATACTTTTTATCTGCCAGCGCCGAATCCTTCCGAACCAGTATTCCCCATCTTTCACGCCCATCCAAGCGGACAAAATTGTATTTTGATATGTCTACCGGTTCTGTCAAAAGTCCAATATCCAACAAGCCCTTATCCAGACGTTCCTTAATATCGTCTGCATTTGCCGTATAAAAATCATACGAAACCGCAGGGTATTCTTCCCGAAACAGTGAAAGAATCTCTGCCAATTCATGCACGCCTTTTGTCTCGCCGCTCCCGATCACAATCTCGCCGGATATACTTTCTTCTTTATGTTGAAATTCCTTTTCCGTTTTATCCGCCAGCGCAACAATCTCCTGCGCCCTTCTTTTTAAAAGCATACCATCTTCCGTTAAACGGATACTATGATTACTTCTCTGGAACAGTTTAACATCCAGTTCCTGCTCCAGTTGCTGAAGCTGGCGGGAAAGCGTTGGCTGCGTAATATGAAGCAGGTCTGCCGCTTTTGTAATGTTTTCTTCTCTGGCAGCCATTAAAAAATATCTTAACACTCTTATCTCCATGAACGTATCACCTCACTGTGTTAAATATATCATTGCCGCTTAAAAGAAACAATTACTTTTTCCCATTTATGTACTCTATCGTTTTTTTTGCAGAAAAACTTCTACACCTCGAAGAGCAAGATTCGCCGCGTATTACAGAAACCCCATTCGGGGATTTCTGCATACCGACAATCTTGATGGGGATTCCAGTCTACGCTCCGCTTCGGTCCGCGCTAAACGGACATCCACTGGATGTCCAGCGCCCCCATACCCTCGGATAATGCACATTTTATAAAAATGTGCAAGTTGGCTCCTGTTAAAAACAGTCGCAGCGTGATTCTATCTATCACGAAAATCTCATGATTTTGTTAAAAATATTTTTCTCTACTATCCATATGCTCTTCCCAATCGGCTTATATATGAATACAATTTTACGGAAAGGAAACATGAAATTTTATGGCAAGACCGAGAAAAGAACCAGAAATAACTTACACGCACCACATCAACCTCCGGCTTACAGATGTTCAATATGAAATTATATCTGAGAATGCCCGGCGAGCCGAGCTATCACTCTCCGAATATATACGCCGCCAGTTAATGAAAGGGAAAGTCATTGCAAAATACGAACTTGTGGCAGATCTGCCGGAACTAAAGAAACTGATTTTTGAATTTGGAAAGATTGGGAATAACCTGAATCAGATTGCCCGCCACTTTAATACTGGCGGCATCCATTCACTGGAAATGCGTAAGACAATCGGACAAGGACTTTCTGATATTTTTAAAATGAAAGAAGAAGTGTTGAAAATGGCAGGAGATTTTCAACAGGTCAGAAAAATTTAGTCCTACCTTCTGATAGTATCAAACGTTAAAAAGCCAGAAAGTTCCATTACTCACTTTCTGGCTTAAATGCTAAAAGAAATTAAATAGCTGAATGTACTTTGTATGGTCATTTACGGAATATCTTTCGTTAAATGGCATAAAGCCATTCTTTTCACTCTGGTAGAAATTCAATAGCTTTATCTTATCCTCACATTCCAGAAACACGATTCCCCCGCCAATATCGTGCTGAACTTTCTCCAGAATTTCAAATGTCAGATCCATCAATTCATTTCCATTGATTCCCTTTCCTTCATCCACAGCATAATTTTTTCCAAACTGTGCAATCAGAAAAGCGGATACCGTATAGCTGTCTGATTCCGAATCCAGTATTGCATATCTGCTTATTTTCTTCCGCTTAGAATTGGATAAATTTGCGCTTCCAATCTCAACCGCTTTATGGGCCAGTGTAAAAACCGCCGCTATCTTACCATGTTCATTTACTACAAAATATGTAACGGACAATTTCTTCCTTGCAAACTCGATTGCATTATTTACTACGAATTGTTCAATTTCCGGATTGATCGGACAGGAAAAATCGGAAAGACACTTTTTCAGTTCTGCCTCTCCGATTGCTCCCAGCATATCTAAAATATTTATCGTATCGAACTGTCTCATTTGCCTGCTTCTCCCTTTGCCATCAGCCGCCGGATCGCATCATAATCTGTCAACGGCGGTTTTACTGGTGCAGACGGCTTTCTCTTAGGCTTATTCTCTGAAGCTGCCAGCGCATCTATAAAGGCTTCCGCCTGCTTCGGATCGTCAATACGAACTTTTGCAAAAATACTCGATGTAGCCATAATCGCACCTCCTTCTCCAAATGGCTTATAATAGTATATGCTGAAAAGACAATAAACCATATCATTTGTTTTACTGCCTTTTCTTTAGTTTTATTCTAAATCAGATTTTTCTGGACGTCAACCACCATATTTTTTTATTATTTTATGAAATTTTAAAGCTGCTTTTCATTATCTGTACACCAGATCATTCATCACGCATTCTTCTGCCATCGCCGTCAGCATATTCATATGCGCCGTCCACGCAAGTGGATCAGCTTCTTTATCCGGTGCCGGATGTTCCTGCTGCAGCCCCGCCACTAAAATCTCCATCCGTTCCTGTGCCGTTTTCTCAATCTCATCGAGATGCCTTTCCAGTTTTCCAGTCAGCATCATACTCTGATACCAGTTGCTTCGGTTTTCTTTTAGAAATGACCTACGCAGCATCCCCTATTTTCCTATAGAATTTTCGCTGCTTTCTATTGTCAGATTCGGAAACAGGTAATCTCCTTTGCGGTAATATGTCAGTTCCATTTTCATCCCTCCAGTTTTGCTTTTATAAATTAATGCATTAAAGTCATTATAAATGATGACAATTGGCTTTTCAACCGCTATCTTAAACTTTTTATCTTTTCTTCGATAGATCCATCTGAAAGTGCATCTACCAATGCGTCCACTGTACGGAACACAACCTCCCTGTCCTTCTGCTGCAGTCTCCGCATCCTTACCGACATTCTCTGCATATCTCCGTCCTTCACCATGACTTCCATATCACCCACCAGTTCACTGGCGCTCATTCCCAATGACTGCGCCAGCCGCCGGAATACCTCAATGGACATATCGCTCTGCCCGCCCTCTATTCGGCTCACTGTGTTCAGGCTGACATCCGCCATTTCCGCCAGTTTTTCCTGCGACCAGCGAAGCGTCTGCCTGCGTTTCCTTATTCGTTCTCCTATTTCCATCAACCGCTGTGAAACGACACGATTTCCCACTCCAATACCTCCTGCCTATGTAATTTCCACTAGAATTTCGAGTTTTTCCTGATTTCGTCAATCAAAACGTCCATTGTCCGCAGCACGATCTCCTGTCCGTTTTTATCCAGCCGACGTATACGGCAAGCCATATGATAAAGCTGTTTTTCTTCCGACGGTACCGCCGCTGTTTTCCCAAGCAGTGTATTTACATCAGTCTTTAATGCTTCCGCGATTTTTTCAAACACCTCAATAGATGTTGCAGACTGACCACCTTCAATGCGGATTACCGTATTAACGCTGATCCCGGCTTTTTCTGCAAAATATTCCTGCGACCAACGAAGTTCCTGCCTGCGTTTCCTTATGCGTTCCCCTATCTCCATTAACCCTTGCGAAACCACTCGACTACCCAATGCAATGTCTCCTTCCCTGCGATATTCTCCGTAGCTTTGCGCCATATGCCGCAAAACCAGCCTTTTTTAACTTTTGTTTTCCACCTACAGAACCCACCAGCAACTTCCTCCGGATGCTTGGCAACGAAAAAACAGCCAAACCGGAGAGTTTCGCTGCTTTTTAGGAATATCTATTCACTTTTTATTCTTTCTGCCTTCTGCCATTACTAAAACAATCATTCTGAAAATATTTTCTTACTCTTCCCGACTAACCGAAAGATACCCATACACACATACCGCACCAGATAAACGGCTGCCATAACCAACCTCCATGCTAAAATCATACCGCCGATCACACCGCCAATTAGCAGATTTATTACCAGTATACCTACTGTACCGCCGAGGTCAAACCCTTTCGGGATTACCCACACAAACATCCGGTGTACGCCAAACGGAATCCCCATAAGTACCCACAATTTTAGATAATCGCAAACGCTATTTTCCACGCACAACGGATAAAATAACGCCGCCAGAAATATTGCTGCCACAACCGGGACAATCACTCTTTTTGTAAATTCATACACCATCATATCAGCCACCTCCATACAGGTCATGGTTCACTTCCGCCTGATAGTAATGGTTCATCGTCATTGTGGCGTTATAAAGCGTTGTCAGCAGATAAGCCTTGATATTCCCCACCTTTGCCGTATTTTTCTGCAGACTGAACAGCACATACTCGATGTGCGAATAATCCATCTTCATAAAGTGGCTCTTAACAAGCGTCACAGGTTTTTCTACCCCGGCAATCCGCAAGGTGCTGTCATCTGGCATCATCAGGACTTCCACGACCAACTCCACAAGTTCGTCCACCTCTTTGCTCTTGTGGCATGGGTACTCAATACGCTCCCGGATCAATTCCCGGTAAGCATCCATTTTCCCTATCGCATCCATCCCATCCGAATGTCCTTCCACTTCTGCAGATAAGATTGGATTGGATAAGATTTTCTCAGTCTCACTCAGATCAGTCTCGTTAAACTCTGTATCACTGTAATCAGTCTCACTATATTCAGTCTTGTTAATATCAGTCTTATTAGAGTATGATTTTGGACCTTCTTGAAGTTCGGTTTTCATACTTCCAGAAGTTTGATTTTCATACTTCTGGAAATACGATTCTGGAACTTCCTGAAGTTCGGTTTTCATACTTCTTGAAGTTTGATTTTCATACTTCTGCGTATTTCCGGCGTTTTCCGGCTGTTTTTCTTTTTTCTCCGGCTCCGGACAGTCCATAATCATAAAGTTTTTTACATAGATCACGTTCGGTTTTCCAAGCCCCAGCCGTTTCTTCTCAATTAGCCCGATCCCTTTCTCCGTATCAAGCTCTGCAATGTTCCGGATTGCCTTCTGCCTTGCACAGCCAAGCAGTTCCATGATTTCCTCCACAGTGAAAATAATATATACCCGATCCTCTTCGTCAAACCAGCGGTTCTTGACGCTCAGGCTCATACGGTCCAGCATCAGACCGTATAAAACCTTTGCCTCGCAGGAGAGGGACTTGAAGCATTCTGCTGTAAATAGTACCTTCGGTACGCGGTAAAAATGGTATTGTTCCGCTTCCATCCCCCGAAAGTAGTCAAACTGGATTTTCTGCATCTGCCGCACCCTCCCTCTGCTGTTTCTCTTTTTCTGCTTCGTTCTCTATTTCTGCATAAACACGAAAATATCTTTTTGTCCCCTTGTTCGTAAATGGTTCTGAAACTGATTTTACCTTTATTTCCTTATGCCGTTCCAGAAAGCCCTTAAACCATTGAATATCCTGAACCGTCCCCTGCATCCTAATCTTCAGCATACATATCCTCCCAATCCACGTAGAAGCAATACTCCGGATACCGGATTTTAATTGCCTCCCAAAAATATCTTGCATAGCCACAGCAGAATAATTCTTCTACGGTATAGCACTGCACTTCCTTCAACTGCCCCTCCATATCCGAATCGTCATAATTGTAAATGCTCGGTATTCCGTTACAGTACAGATTGAACGCCATCCGGATAATCCTCACGCTCCCGCTGGTCTGCCACCCTTCCCGTAAGCACTCCGGCTTCACATTGCCTGTTTTAAAATCATAAATCCTCTTCACATGATCCCTCGTATCCCTGTCAATCCCAAGACAATAGATCAACGCCATGTGGTATACATCCTGATGCCTGCACTTCGGCAGATATTCCTTGTAAAACTTTTCGTGTTCCCTGTTCTTGAAAGTAATTGTGCGGGAATCGTTTTTCCCTGCCCTTGTCGCTGTGTTTGCCATTTGTTTTTCCTCCAATCTTCATTTTGCTTTTGACCATAACAAAAAAGGACACTTCCCTAGAATTTCTCTTAGAAAAATGTCCTTAAAGTACAAAACTTATTTAGTTGACTTATGCTCCAATCAACGTATTATCGCACATTATCACGCATTATACGTTGTAAATTTGTTGCAATTTTGTTGCAAAATCTGAATTGAAGTACCGCAAACCCGCATAAATACTGGCTTTATTTGTCCAAACTCTTCATCGTCGGGAATTTTTTTGATTTTTCTTCATTACCCTTCGTGATGCTTCGCTGTGCTA